>JBEKCU010000276.1:0-6140 GCA_050014735.1 Candidatus Acidiferrales bacterium
TTCAATCCGTCGGTGACATGTCCAGGGATGATAATCTTTCCCTTAGCGATGGAATCCCCCCACTCCTTTTGCAGTGTTTCGGACTGCTGGCCGTTCCGAGGAAGTAAAACAACACTCACGTCGGGCTGCGCCATCAGGAAATGTAGGGCCGCACTCAATAGCGTATCGCTTTCCGGATTGTGATAATGAGCCTCCGAGGCAGGAGGCCGCACGGTCACAACCAGGTCGGACTTGCCGATTCCCAGCTGCTTCTTCAGCGCCCCATCCGGATTGAACCTCGGAACATAGACATCTTCTTTCAACCCGGGATAGCGAAAGATCCCTTTCTTGGCAACGCCGGCTCCGGAATCCGACACCACTTCCGGCACAATGATCCAATCCGGCCGCAGGAATTGCATTTTCATGACGAATTCATAATCGAACGTCACAATCGTCGGAATGCGCAACGCCTTGCACGCCAATAGCTGGCCGCGAGAGACGATTGAAATGGCCAGGTTTGGCTTTTCCTTGCGCGCCAGCGGCAGAAGTCGCGCGGCACGTCCCAGGGTTCCGAGAGCCTTGAGGGCCCGATTCTTGCCCCAATGGCCTCCCACAACTTTGCAGCGGAGATGGTGAAAATCCAGGAGCTCGCAAACCTGGTAGGAATCTCGCGCCGTCAAAAAAACCTGGTGACCTCTTTCCTCTAGCTCCTGAATAATTGGTAGAAAGAAAGGAACGTGGGGAGTGTTATCGATATCGATCCATATCTTCTTCCGATTTTCCGGCGCCACGCGGCCTGCGAATTTGCTTATGGATGGCCTTTCCAAGACCGCCGTTGCGGAAGGCGCTGCATCGACCTCTGGCATTCCTTTCGCGAGAGCCGGTCTGGTGTGAGGTGACATGCGATAATCTCCGGGGTCCAACAGTACTTTTACGCCCGTCCAGCACAAAATCGTGGCCATGAGCAGGGAACGGCCAATCGGGCGCGATGTGTAGAAGGTGCCGACGGTTCATGAAGCGATTCCATCGTCGGATTATCCAAATTTAGGCCCGCAATTGGGCCTGGGTTGGCCCCATCTAACGCGCCATTTTTACCTGAATGATCGTATTACCCTATAAATGGAGGGATCCAACCACTTGCACGCACAGTCGTCGAGACATCGATTTTCGACTGTCCAGATAAGCTACCGCCATTTGAGCCCCAATCTCGCTCCGAGCGCATACAAGAAGAGGCAATTCGTCTGCCAAGTAGCGCGGCGACCGTAGCCTAAGACAAGGCGAGTAAAATCCCAACAAACCTCTTATTTTCTGTACCTTGGTTGATAGTAGCCGACACCTAAAGTGTTGTTGGCTAGCCCGATTCGGTGGGAGAATTCCCAAATAAGGGAAAAGACCTACCCTATTGTCGTAAATACCTTCCAATTAGGCCCGCGCATCCCCTGCCGTGGATGCTGAAATCAGAATTGACCGCACTTATCCAGTTGGACTGTTTGTGATTTCCACGCAGCAGAAATATGCCTAAGCCATTTCTATTCTGCATCTTCCACCGAAGCGGAGTAGTTCTTATTCCCTTCCGATTCGACACGGCTCGAACGCTGCATCAGCGATACATTGTGATGCAGGAATTTGTTGAACCATTGCGGCCAGTGCATCCAGTCATAACCGCCTTCCAGTTTCGCCCGAAGCAATAAAGGATCGTCCCAGGAATTCACGGGGAGGCGCGGCAACCGGAAATGGTTCTTATCGGGCCGGACCCGGCCGATGATCGTGGAGACTCCAATCTCGAAGCCGTGATTCTTGAGGGCATCCTCGAGGTAGCGGGTGAAGTCGAGATCTTCTTCCGGGAAGGCAAACGGATAAGAGAACGATCGAACGGAGGCGCCCAGTTTCTCCTCAATCGTTTCTTTCGAATATCCAAGCTCGTAATCGATTTGTTCGGGCCCGAGCGAGCGCAGGTCGGGATGGGTCACTGTGTGCGAACCGAATTGGATGCCCTCGTCGTGTAGTTCGCGCACTTCGCGCCACGTTAAGTAATCCGCGCCTTCGATCCTCATGGCGGTGTCCTGAATGCGGTCTGTCGTCAGGAAAATCGTGGCCGTGAAACCGCACTGCTTCATGACGGGCCATGCATCGGTAAAAAAGTCCTGGTACCCGTCGTCGAAGGTGATCACGAACCTCTTGAAAACATCGTGGCCCGCCTCCATCGCCACCAGCATTTCCGCCAGATCCATGGTCCTGTAACCGTTATTCCGCAACCACCTCATTTGGCCCGCGAAAACATTGGGGGAAGTATTGATTTGGTAATACGGGTGAGCCCGCGCAAAAAGATTATCCGAAATGCTGTGATACATGAGGATCGGCACGCGGGCTCCGGAGGTGAGCCCCAGCAGGCGCGCGGCCGGATGACACAGGTAGAGCGCGGCCAGACGATCCATGCGAGGCAGTTGGAAGCCGTTGTAGTTCATGGAGATTCCGTGAGGGTGTTGAGCCGTGCAACGTAACGGACGAAGCGGGATCTCGTCGCCGGCGATCTAGGCTCTAGCCAACGGCTTCCCGACAAGGAGTACTTTCCACTCCATAAGTCAGCTGGCCGTTCTCGACTTGTGCGAAGGCAACACTCGCCCGCTCCGAACCCGGCCCCACCACCTTCCAGGATTCGCCGGACCGTTGGACCCGCATTTGACTTCTGTCACGCCACCACCGCGCCACGTCCCGTGGCAGCGGCTGCCAGAACTTTTTCTCGATGCAAAACTCCGAGAGATACTGCAACAGGCTTTCATACACGCTTCGTGCACGGCGTTCAATCACGTAATCCGGATGTACAATGAACGAGGCCAACCCATTGCTCGCAGCGATACAGTCCAATTCTTCTTTCCAAAGGTCGATCGAATACCGGTCGAGAATATGAAATAGAGAATAGTCCTGCGTGGTCGTCAGGGGCAATTCGACAAGTTCGCCCAGGAAATAGGGCATCACCGAACAACTTCCGCCGATCTGTGGCTCCAGATGCGCTGCGGTCGGAAATGACATGTCGTAGGAGAACTGAAAGGCTTCGCTCCACTCGGCGTTCCTGTACATTCCGCCCGCGCGAAATCCTTCCGCCCGCCATTTTCTTGCGTACCCGTTGATCTTATTCACTCGCTCGAGAAATAGCTCATGCGTGGAAAACAAATGGCCGTCGTGATTCAAATCGTGAACATTCACTTCAAAACCGCGGGCGCGAATGCTCTCGAGAAAGGCATCGGAAACTTCATACCGTTCCTCGGGCACTACCTGGAACGAACTTCGGATACCGTAGCGTTCATTCAAATCCATCAAGTGGCCACAAAATGCCCGGCCTGGCTCATGTTCGACGTCATGGGTCATCAGCGCGCAACCCCGGTAGCCATCCGGCCAAAACCAAACGAATGGGATCGGGCGATTGTCGTTGGCTTTGACTGCCAACGACATCAGTTCCACGCACAGGCTGTCAGCCGTTTTGTCGATCGGCCAGGTAGGAAACTGGATTCGTTTTCGATCCCGCAAATGAAATCGTTGAAAATGCTTGCGAACGTTCACCGAAAGAAACGGACGCGCGACGTAATACGCGTTTCGAATCAGCTTTCCCGCGAAAGAGCTGCCCTCGGATTTGGCGACATATCGCTCTTTGCGAAGATTCTCCAGGATTTCGTTCGCATCGAATGGCAGTGTAACTTCGCCGTGCCCGGCGTGCGCGAGCGGGGAAACATCGGGTTGATGGTCGTGTTGCTGATTTCCAGCCGGCAAAGCGACGCGCCCGAAACCCGTGATCTTACTTCCGAAACGAAAAAGGCGCGGAGTTGGCCCCGGCTCCTCGGCTACGCCAAATTTGGCATGCTCTTCCGGGCAACGCCAGTAGTTTAGGAAAGCGGAGCTCATATCAGGTTTATCGACCGTGGTTATTATAACGTTCTCTTATTTACTTGCCAACAATTACTTCGGCGATTCGCTCGGCTGCGTGACCGTCCCAAAGAGGAGGCACGCCGGTGCTCTTCCGTTCCCCGCTCATCACTCGGGCCAATTCGGAACTTAACTTTACTGTGTCCCTGCCCACAAGCACATTCGTGCCGACCGTGATTGTAACGGGCCGCTCGGTATTTTCGCGCACAGTCAAGCAAGGCACGCCCAGAAACGTGGTTTCTTCCTGAATTCCGCCCGAATCCGTGATGACGACCGCGGCATGTTTCTGAAGGGCCAGAAAATCCAGGTAGGGTAAGGGCTCCAGAAATCGGATGTGGCCGTTGTTTTGCGCGCCCTCGCCTAGGCTGGAAATCTTCTGGCGCGTCCGCGGATGAACCGGGAAAATCACTTCGAGGCCATGCCCAACCTGTTCCAGACTTGCCAACAGAGAGCTGAGCCAGTCTAGGTCGTCCACGTTGGACGGACGGTGCAGCGTCACCAGTGCATAGCGGGATGGCAAGTCGGCGGGCAGGCGCCGGTCCGCCTCAGGCAGCATTCGAACGAGCGTGTCGATCATTACGTTTCCGGCAAGAAAAACTTTTTCAGGAGCAATTCCCTCGTTCGCCAAATTGTAATTGCCATCTTCGGAGGGCGTGAACAGGAGATCGGAAAGCTGGTCGGTAACCAGCCGGTTGATCTCTTCGGGCATGGCGCGATCGAAGGAGCGCAGGCCCGCCTCCACGTGCGCGACGCGGACCATTAGCTTGGCGCAGACGAGCGCCGCGGCGACAGTAGAATTGACGTCGCCATAAACAACCACGAGGTCAGGCTTCTTTTCCAGCACCACGGTTTCAAAGCGGCACATGATGTGCGCCGTCTGCTGCGCGTGCGATCCCGAACCGACCTGCAAGTTGACGTCCGGCGCAGGCATCCCCAGTTGCTGGAAAAACACATCGGACATGTTGAAGTCGTAGTGCTGCCCGGTGTGCACAACGATCTGCTCCACGGGGAACGCGGAGAGCGCGCGGATGACCGGCGCGGCCTTCATAAAATTGGGCCTTGCTCCTATTACGTGGACGATTCTCATTTGTTCTCGATTCTTGGAAGAGGTTTGGAAAACATTTCTCTCGGTTTTCGCGAATGCGATTACCCGTGCAGCAAGTCCAAATCGATGATGCCACTAGCCAATATGTCTGTACAGGATGCTGCCGGCTGCGGACAAGACACCGTCCGGTAGGATAGAAAACATTCGGCGTGCCAAACCGGAATCTCCCCAGGCGTGCGCGGCTTTTTGCTTGATCTGAGGATAGCGGTAATACGTCAGCGTGCGCTTCGTCGTGCCAAACTTGTCCTTGAAGGCGATCAGGCCTTCGTTGTCCATTTCAGAGCGGCCGAAATCGAGGCATTCCGCTCCTGTCGCCTTGCCCTCCTCGATGAGCTTCCAGAAAAGAAACGGCATGCCGCCGAGCTGGTGAAAAGCCCCGTCAGAACATCCGTACTTGTAAATGATGTTGGACCTGTGCCGCAGCGTCAACAATGCGGCAATGGGTGCGCCGTTTTTCCGCGCCACACGAATGTGCATAGCCTCGCCCATCTGTTTGGCCAGGTTCCTGAACCAACTCTTGGGCTGCGGTGGCAATTGATGACGCCGCCTCGTGATCAGCAGCAGGCGATAGAACGTCTCGATGAATTCCTCACTGCGGCCTACTTCGTAGACGAGCTGTTCCTTTTCCGCTTTCTTAATCTTTCGCTGGATGGAATCCTTGGACAGACTTTTGAAGAGTTGCTCGAGCGACGGCCTTAGATCGAGTTCGTGGAAGCAAAAAGATTCGGTGGACTGAAATTGATTGGCCATATCCACCGGCGCTTCGATGGGCCGAAACTCCAGGTACTTGCAGTGTTGCCGGACACACTCCGAAACAAGGTCCGAGACGAGCAGGTTCCCGTCCGATTCGTTGAAAAGCGGGTCACAATGGTCGGCAAATGGCAAGGAAACCAGACGAGATCCCGTGAGCCAACTCGTGATGCGGCAGACCACGATTCCGTCCGTCAAAGGTTCGCTGGGACACGCGGAGGTTAGCACAAATGGCTGATAGCCATAGGTTTGTTTCAAAGCTGCAAGCCAGCCGCGCTGATGGAACGCCGTGGCCCGCGGATGGCGAGCCACCAGGTCATCCCAGCGCGAGTCGATGAGTGGATCGATGATGTTCAATGGTCTCTCAAGTTCTGCCCTAAAACGATGG
>JBEKCU010000277.1:0-6129 GCA_050014735.1 Candidatus Acidiferrales bacterium
CCCAGAATCCTACGGAGAAGTACTAAGTACCGTCGGATGTTATATCGTTCGAGCAGGAAACCTTCAGCTTTCCCTCGTTCAGCAGTTTGAACGGCGGGCGTTGCATTCAAGTAGAGGATATACGATTCCGCAGCCCCGTCCATATCGCCGTCGTCTGTTCGCCTGCGTGCTTGTTCGAGGATTATGTTTGGAAGTTCGGCCACGCTTTTCTTTGCTGCTTCAATCAACGCATCCCTGGCGCTGTTCTCGACATCCGTGAGGAATTGAATCTCGTCGGGCACCGTTCCACGCACCTTGATTCCCTCGGTGTCCTCTGGTTTTACATTTTCAAGAACGGTGAATTTCTGCTTGACGTTTTTACTGACGGGGACAGGGGCCTCGACCTGGTTTCCGGAAAAATCGTTGACGCGAAACTGAAGCTGGACAATGGCATCGAGATCGATTTGTTTTTCCGTATAAGTATAGGGCTTAATGATATCGACCGGTACCGTCTTTGGAATGGAATCCAATTTGGCGTGAGCATCCTCGACGTTCTTTTGTGCCTCTACGACTTTCGCATTCGCGTCGGCGATCTCTTTTTTCTTGTTGTGGGGCAGGATTGCCTGAAGAGATCCTTGTGCGGTTTGTAAGGCCAGGGTTGCCGCCTCATAATCGCGGTTGGCTTTGTTCCAGTTGTCGTTTGGCGTTTCTTGTTCACCGACGCGATACTTCGATTCCTTCGGTTCAGAGGTTGGCACCATGGTCCGGCCATGTTGAAGCACGTCGCCGACCAACTGGAAATTCGGCTCGAAGGAGGGATTCTCGCCGGGCCGGATTACTTTGATCGGGAGGCCCGTGGTTTCCAAGCCAGTAGCGATCGCGTCGGCAAGCTGGTCCGCGAACCCCGAGCTGTCACGACGTGACGTTTGGTCCCGGAACACGACCCGGATAGAAAGTTTAGAGCGCATCTGATAAGCCGAAGATGCCCTCGTCATTTCATCTCGCACCGCATCGAGGTTCGATGCTTTGTATTGGAGGGCTTTGTCGAGATAAGACCACCCAAGTCCCGCCCCGGAACCCAGAGGTTTTTCCAAATATCGCCTCGCTTGCTGTAGGAAATAATCGCTTAACCTGTCAGCTAGATCGTCCATCCGATCCTTCAGGCTGGGATCATTGCTCATCGAGTGTGCCTGTCGGAGATAGCCGTAGGCCCGCTCAATCGAAGTCTCGTCAGCAAGTCCGCGGATCGGATCGTGCGCCTGCTGGAGCTCTTTGGCTGTCTGAGAAGCGCTCTCGATGTAGGAAGGTCCGATTTTCTCCAGTTCGTCAGCAACAAGGGCTTTCTGCGGAGGCGGCAGAGCAGCAAGAATTTCATACGCCTGAATGAAATCATTCTGCTGGGCGAAAGCACGGCTCTGTTGCACGGCCTCATCGGCTGCGGTCTTGTTGCGGACGGCCACCAACTCAGTGTTGGCATTCCTAATCGCTGCGTTGATCTCTTCCGTTGGCTTCACATCCAAGGCTTTCTGAAACTCTTTGAGCGCACTTGCCCAATCCATCGATGCGGCAAATGCCTGACCCTGATCGAAGTGGAACTGGTAAGTTTCGTTTATGAGGGTTTGAATGCGCGGGACTTCCCCGGCAAACGAGCCATAAGCGGAAACTCCCGAGTACGCATCATCGAATCGTTTCGAAGCGGCGAGGGATTCGGCCGAATTGAGCTTTGACTCGACCGCGTCAAATTCATTGTTCGTCTGGGTCTGGAATGTGAGAGCTGGCTCAAATTGGGGATCGATCTCAACAATCGCGCTCACCATGTTATGCGCGGTCGTAAGGTGCGAATAGCCAGGCGTGTGCGCGTTTAGCGCCTTCTTGTAGCTGTCCATCTCGCTCGAGCCGTTGTCGATTAGCTTTCGAAGCGCGTCATGGACTTCATCGCTTAGCTTCACCGCATCGCTGAAGTCGGGAGCTACCGCAAGAGCTTGATCCACTCGAACCTTCGCATTCTTTAGATCTGGATACGAAGGAGACGGATTCGACAATGACTTTCCATAGGTTTCGATGCTGCTTTCACCTTCCTTTACCAGCAACCCCGCGAGAGACTGCTTCACTTGCGCTGTGTGTGATTGTGCAGCGTCCGAATATCTCGACAGGTAGTCCTGATACCAGGTAATCGTATTGGCCCGGTCAGCCCTGAGAAATTCCGCGAATTCGGTATCTGAAGCCGTGACAAACACGATCTTGACGCCGGGTTTCAGAGGCGGTATTGCCTCAGTCGCGCCGCCGGGTGTGGACAATATCTTGCCCTGAAGCACGGCGCGAGCAGCCAAGTCGGCTGGGGACACTGGCGCATTCTTATCGAATTTCAAATCATCCGGGACGACGCAAGATGAAGTCTTGTCCTTCGTCAGCGTCAAGACGCCATCGCTCCCGTATTCGAGGGAATCGCCCGCGATTGGGGTAACCTTGGACAGTTTTCCGTAAGCTGCCTTATCGATTTTCTGTGTCGATCCGCATAGGCGCAGCTCGCTCTTCCCATTGATGAGGACGTCCGTAATATGAACATAAGACGGGCCGTTCGGCCCGGTGTAAAGCTCGATCGCTGTGAGAGGTGCGTTTTTCGCCTGCGCTTGTTCGCACAGTGCTGAAAAAACGCCGAGACAGGCAACCACGAACGCCGCATTGAGAAGATAGACCCGCAAAAATCGGTGTGTTAATACAAAAAGACGAAACGCCATATTTTCCCCGGGGAGAATTGCAGATTCCAAACTGTTGTACGATGCCCGTGCCACTCGATAGCGAGCATCGAAACGTAGCGATAATATACTGGAACGATAAGAAGTCAAGCAATTGGCTGGCTGAATTGCTTGTTAAATAACCCCTCGAAGCATACTTTTACTCCAAGATTGGGGGGCGAATTTGCTAAAAAAATCGCACGGTGCAATTGTGACGATCCTGCACTAATCCGTGAATAGGTAAACTTGCGGTCGCGGTCGCCGAATGAAGCTAACGTATTGCGGCATCCGGCACCTTGAGCCCGTTCTGAACGCAATACGAGAGAGGAGTTTTCAAGGATTTGTGGTCCTCCGCACGAGATAATTGCAAATCGAACTAAATCTGAGGATGATCCGACGGTACCAGCACTCTCATTACCTCAAACCGATAGTTCCCTCTGGAATTCAATTCCGAGGCGGAAGTATGATTAGAAATGACATTTGCGCCAGCCGCCGAAGTTATACAGATTTCCGATTTTCCGGCAATACCATTCGGGAATGGCAAACAACCTTGCCTTTCCGTCCGTGAAAGCTACAATGTGCCGCTGTTGGAGGTAGTCGACGTCGAAGAGCTTAATTTCGAGTGCAAGTGCTTGCCGATAAGCTTTGGCCTTACGTGAAAAACCGGGCTCGGGTGTATTGCGAATCCCAACCGAAGGTGAAGAGTGCTCACGAGATTGGGCAAGTACGAAATTATTGAAGAGATTGGCCGAGGAGCCATGGGCGAGGTCTATAAAGCCCATGATCCCTCAATCGGGCGCCTAGTGGCCTTGAAGACCATCATGGGCTCCTTGGTCGGTAATACCGACCTGCTGGAACGATTCTATCGCGAAGCCCGTTCCGCCGGAACCCTCCAACATCCCAATATCGTCACCATTTATGAGCTGGGCAAGGAGGGCGATACACCCTTCATCGCCATGGAATTTCTGGAGGGAGAGAGCCTCGAAAAAGTTATAAACCGTCGTCCTGTGTTGAGCCTTTTAGAAAAGGTTGGCTATATCGTGCCGGTGTGCCGGGCTCTTGACTATGCTCATAGGAGGGGCGTTGTTCATCGGGATATCAAGCCTGGAAATATGATGCTCACCAAAGACGGCAATGTGAAGGTTGTCGACTTCGGTATTGCGCGCTTCGCTGACACTCTCAAGACCCGCACCGATGTTTTCATTGGAACCCTCGCTTACATGTCGCCGCAGCAAATCCACGGCGAACGCGCGGACGAGCGCAGCGATATCTGGGCCTTGGGAGTGACCTTCTATGAGCTTCTCAGTTACCGGCGTCCGTTCGATGGCGGAAATCATGCGGATATCATGCTTAGCATTGTGAACACGGATGCCGATCCCCCTTCCCTAACGGAACTTGTACCGGACTGCCCGCCCAGGCTGGCGGCTCTCGTCGGGAAGATGTTGCAAAAGGATATTACCCGGCGTTTCCAAACGATGGAGGATGTCCTATCCGAGCTCGAACCCCTCTGGAAAACTGTGCAGGAAGCGGGGGTCTCCGGTCTGATCGCCGATAGCGAAGTAGCGTTCGACGCGCAGGATTTCGGGCGGGCTCGGGAATTGCTCCGAAGGGCGCTTCAAATCGACAGCCGAAACGAACAGGCCAAAACGCTGTTGGAACGATTTAACACAGAAACGAAGCGGAGTCATATAGGCTCGCAAGTCAAGAGTGCGCTCGACAGTGCACAGAATTTGCTTAAGGAAGGCCGTCATCAAGAGGCAAGGTCCGAAGTGGAAGCCGCGCTAAGACTCGACTCAACTTTTGCCCCGGCCCATGAATTACTTGCTGAATTAGACAGGTTGGCGAGTCGTGAAAAGCTGATCCAGGAGAACCTGCGGTCGGCCAAACAACGGCTTACCGACGGCGCGTTAACAGAGGCTACGCGGGAAATTCAAAAAGTGCTGGACCTCGACGCGGCGAACGCGCAAGGGCTTGCGCTTCACAAACAAATCCAGGATCAGCGCGAGCGGCGCGAAAAACAGATGCGGCTGGCCGACATCCTTCAACGCGCCCGAAAACTCTGGGGCGAACAGAAACTGAACGAATGCATCGCGCTTCTCACCGAGTCCCAGGAAGAATTTCCAAATGAACCCGAAATCGCAAAGCTGCTCTCAGCCGCGAAAGCGGATCTGAGCGAACAGGAGAGACAGCAGAAGCTCGCACAGGCAAGGGGCCTCCTTGCCGAGCAACGGTTCGACGATGCCCTCGCGATCATCGAAGCCCTTTCCGGCCAACAGCCGGCCGATCCGACCGTTCAGAAGCTGCGGGCGCTCGCCGTGCAGGAGAAGGAGGCATGGCTTCGAGCCCAGAAACTACAGGCTGAGGTTGCGAGTCTCCAGTTTCTGGTTTATGGCGAGCGGTATTCCGAGGTCGTCTCTCGCGGTGAAGAGCTTTTGCGAGAATTCCCGGGACACGCCGACATCGTTCAGTTTGTTGGCATCGCTCGCAGTGAAATTGCTCAGCTTGAACATAAGAAAATTCTAAAGGAGTCTCTCCAGGCCATCCGGAAAAAGATGGATAAGGAGCAATTTCAGGATGCGGTCGAAGCGGCCGACAAAGCGTTAGGCCGGCTCCCGGGCGATCCTGACTTGGAGGCAGTTCGCGGAGAGGCCCGGGCGAAGCAGAAGGAAAAGGAAACCCGCGATCTGCTCCACAAGCGGATTGCGGAAATTTCCAGAAATATCAAGAGAGGCCAGCACACGGACGCCGTGGATCTGGCGCGTCAGACGCTCACCACCGTTGGACAGGACAGCGAAGTTCAGCGCTTGTTGAACCTTGCTGAGATGGAGCTCACCGAGAAACGGAATAAGAAGGAAGAGCAAGACAAGCGCGTGACCGAAGCACAAACGCTCTTGCAGGAAGGGCAGGTCGACGCCGCTACCCAGATTCTTCAGGTTGGTCTGGAAACAAAAATCTTCTCGAAGAAGAATCCTCTGATCCGGCAATTGCTAAACGAGATTAAAGAAAAAAAAGCGGCTGCAATTCAGCCCGAGCCGCTGCCTCTTCCTCGAGTGGAACGGGAAGACGAACCGGAGGGCAAGCCTGCGAAGGATTACACTTTTGAGGATCGCACGATGCTCCAGCAGGAGCCTCCGACCGCCAACAATACCTCAACGGGCGATCTTTCCGCCGACGCGTTTTCGGCGACGCGTGTTATCGATCCCAGCATGCTTCTGGAGCAAAGCGCGACGGCTCAACATCCCGCTATCGATGTGTCCGTTTCGGTCGAGCAAGCCCACGTCCCTCCGGCAACTGCTGAATCTGCCGTCGATTATCGTCAATCCGCCGTTGACGGCGAGACGGTTCCTCAGTGGGCAAGGATTTTCCGGGAGCAGCGCACGCCAATCATCGCGGGGGCTTCGATCATCGCGCTCCT
>JBEKCU010000278.1:0-6089 GCA_050014735.1 Candidatus Acidiferrales bacterium
GAATCTCACAAAACAGAAACAACGCCAGCCTAGGCGGTATGAGCGGCACCATTTTCAGCAGCAACGGTGCGCCTACTATTTCCAACAGCTTCCTTCTCGATGGAACCTCGATCGTGAATCAGTCCGGCTGGACCGGATCATCGATTGCCGGAACAACGCTGGGCGTGGATGGAATCAAGGAATACAAAATCATTACCAGCGCATTCTCCGCCGAGTATGGAATGACAATGGGTAGCCAGATGCTCATCGTAAGCAAAGGCGGCTCGAATCAGTACCACGGAGACGTGTTCGAATACCTGCGGAACAGTGCGTTGGATGCGAAGAACTATTTCGATCCCCCAAGAATTCCCCAATTTGAGAAGAACAACTTTGGAGGATCGTTTGGCGGTCCTATCAAGAAGGACAAAACCTTCTTTTATGCCGTCTATGAGCAACTCAATATCAAGCTGGGATTCTCGGTTCTTTCCAATGTCCCGCCAGCAGCTTGCCATCAATCGTCGCCTGGCCAGGCGATTTGGAACGGTGTAGGTACCCAGCCGACTGGCTCCGCTGGACCGTGTCCCCTCATAGGTGGAACGGCCTCAACTTCCATCATCCCGAGCATTTATACAGCGCCGTACCTGGCACTGTATCCGAATCCGACGGGAGGGACAGCCGCACAGCCGACATTCTCGTTTCCGGCTCCTGACAATCAAAATGTGAAATACGGCCAGATTCGGGTGGATCAGAATATTTCCGATGCCGACACCCTTTTCGTCCGCTATACCACGGACGAAAGCGCTATTACGGACCCGCTCGCCGGCTTTTCATCCAGTGCGCAGGGCGGCCAGGCACTTCCACAGTGGAGCAGTTCTGGCGCGAGTCGCGACCACTTCGCGACAGTTTCAGAGAACCACATTTTCTCTCCAACGCTGTTGAATACCGCGAGAATTGCGTTCGCCAGAACAGTTTTCAGCACCACGACTGTTTATAATTCACCCACGCCAGCTGGACTTACGACGTTTGTGGCAGGCGAGCCGATCGGGACGCTCAGCATCACGAGTGGCAGCTTCGCGCAACTCGGCAACACCGCCTTCATGCCGTTTCACATTCAGAACCTTCTGACCTTTGGCGATGATCTGTACTACACCAAGGGCAAGCACGCGTTCAAGTTCGGGACAATGATCAATCATTACGATCAGCCATTGGCGAACTCCTCGACGACAGCTGGAAGCGTTGTTTATAGCAACTTCTCTGATTTTTTGAACGACATACCCAGCAGTTACACAGCGGCGAATCCTGGAGACGACTTTAACCGCGACTGGAGGTACTTAACTCTCGGATTTTACGCGCAGGATGATTACCGGGCTACATCGAGGCTCACCCTCAATATCGGCCTGCGTTACGAGTTCATGACCACCCCTACCGAGCTAAACAATAAGGGATACGCGCTGCGCGACCACGGATTGGATGCCACGTTCACCCAGGGTTCCATCCTTCAACAGAAATCGCTTTTGAATTTCAGCCCGAGGCTCGGGTTTGCCTGGGACGTTTTTGGAAATGGGAAGACGTCGGTACGTAGCGCATTCGGGATCTACTACGATGTTGGAAACATTGGAAACCTGGTCACGCAGGATGCCGGCACTCCTCCCCTCGGCGCTCAAACGACGATCAGCAACACGGTGGCAAGAGCGGTGGTTCCGTTCCCGTTTACGTTCACACCGGCCCAACTGGGTAAACAGATCAAGACCATGGTCGACTATAACTCGACGCAGCCACGTGTCGATCAATTCAATTTGACCGTCGAACATCAATTGCCAGGAAACACAACGTTAAGCGTCGGTTACGTTTATACGCGCGGCGTTCATTTGTTTACGGCTAGAGACGGAAACCCAGGGATTCCCGCGGCGATTGTCAATGGCGTGCAATATTGGGCGAATGCACAGGTCGCTTGTGAGAATACCGTTCCGACCTGCCGTATCAATCCAAATTATACGAACGACCAGATTACTTCTTCAGTTGGGGATTCCTGGTACAATGCGCTCCAGGTCGCCGTTAACAAACGGCTCGGCATGGGATTGGAGTTCCAGGCCTCATACACCTATTCTCATTCCATCGATACCACGGAAGGAAATCTCTCGAGCGCCGATTGCAATGCCTCCGGAATGGACGAAACAGACAATCCTCAAAACATCAATCTGGCGAAGGGGCCTTCCTGCTTCGACCTGCGGCACAACTTGCGCTTCAACCTGCTTTACCATTTCCCGACCATCAAATCGAATGGCTTCCTGTCCAAGGTAACAAACGGCTGGTGGATGGGGAATATCGTGTCCGTACAGGGCGGGTATGCGTTCACACCCATCGACGGCGGCAATCGATCCAATTCCGGCGTGTATGACACAGGCGTCGCCAACGGTGAAAGGGTGAATTTGGGAACTGCCACGGTGGCCCCGGGAGCAATCGGACCGGATGGGAACACCAACACAACCAAGTCAACTTTCATTCCATACGATCCCAACAGCGTCATCCTCGGAACCGCCACCCAATGGTACAACCCGTTGATGTTTGCGTTGCAGCCCATGGTGCCTTGCCCAGCCAGCGCGGGCATTTATGCAGGACTGACCTGCGGTACCTTGGGCAATGCTCCGCGCGGCCTGCTGCGCGGTCCGGGGCTGGGGACGTGGGATTTCTCGCTCGTGAAAGATACGGCTCTGCATTTTCTCGGGGAGGCCGGCTCGTTGCAGTTCCGTGCTGAGTTCTTCAACATTCTGAATCGCGCCAATTTCAGCATGCCCAACGGGACCGTCTTCGCGAGTACTACGGGGACGATTGTCGCCGGTTCCACAACTGCCGCTAACGTCGGCGCGTATTCGCAAACTCCGTCAGGCACCGCTGGACAGATTACGACCACGGCGACGACAGCGCGGCAGATTCAGTTCGCCCTAAAGCTCGCCTTCTAGGTCGTGATTTGAATTGGCGCTTAACCGGCTTGAATTGGATTTAATTTGGTTTGAGTTCAGTTTGGTTGTGATTTGCTTTTGAATTGGGTGCCGCATCCTTGCGCTCTTCAAGGGTGCGGGTTTTGATTACCCTCGCGGGAATTGCGCGGACTGGAAGAACCGCACCCTTCAAAGAAATCGTGAAGGGTGCGGCACCCGCTTAAGCGCGCGCTCTTTTTCCACAGATCCTGAATGATTCACCACGAGTCGAGGAGGAAACGAAAATGAAGCACTGGGTGAAATGGGCTTCGTGCATGGCGATCGTTTGCGCGGGCCTGGCCCTGGCAACTCCCCCGACAAAGGTCTATTCCGACGATAAGCAGCCACGCCTTCCGCAGATCACCGTGGATCAACTGAACGACCAACAAAAACCATTAGCCGACGAAATTCTGAAGGTGTCAAAGATAGGCTTGAGAGGTCCGAACAATTCGATGCTGCGCAGCCCGGTAATGGGAGACCGCCTGTTCAAGCTGATCGACTACCTCAGATTTAATACCTCAGTGCCACGCCGCCTGAACGAATTCGCGATCCTGATCCAGGCCCGTCTGTGGACCTCCCAGATCGAGTGGGTGGCGCACGAACCGCTGGCCCTCAAGGAAGGCCTATCGCGATCCACGATCGACGCCCTCAAGCAGGGCAAGCGCCCCGCTTCAATGCAGCCGGACGAAGGCGCCGTCTACGATTTTTGCATGGAGCTGTCGACCAAGCATGAAGTCAGCGACGCCACTTACAAACGTTTGCGCGAAATTTTCACCGAGCAGCAAGTCGTGGATCTGGTAGCCGTCAACGGAACCTACGTGACTCTGGCGATGTTCCTGGATGCCGCCGAAGAGGGCCTGCCTGCGGGGACGCCGCCGGCGCTGAAACCAATGCGCGTGCGATAATTTTGCCTCATTTCCCATGCGGCTCCCGAATCTTTTGGGGAACCCAAGCAAACAACGACGAGTGTCGGCGCCTCCTCAATCTTTACGCCAGGCCAAAAGTGGCTAATCAGATCCCTAACGCGACTCTTACCTGATCCTCAATTTGTTGTAGCTTCAGCGGCGAAAGCGCGCCTAGCGGCCTGGTTTGCAAATCCGCTTTCTCCAGAGTCGTGACCTGGTCGCACTTAGCCCAGCAATCGCGATCCAGTCCGCCGTCCCCTTTCTTCAGGGGAACACGCATTGTGAACTGAGCGTGCGTCTTCGTCGTGATTGGGACAACACAAATGTCCAGGGCGTGCCTATTCAGCGCATCCACGGACAGAATAATAGCCGGGCGCGGCTTGTCCAGATCGACGAGATATACTTCTCCGCGCCTAGGGCTGGCTGGGGAAGCCATCAGTCACGTTCCAGTGTGCGGCCGGCGGCTTTCTGAAAAGCCTTCGTCTCGGCGCGGCTCATCTCCGACCCAAAGAAAGCAGCAGCCTCGCGGTCAAGTTGCTCAGCTTTTTCCTGCGCAATCGCACGTTTGAGAAGGTCATTTACACGCTGGCTTGCCGAATTCTCGCCCCTTGTGGATGTCACATAAGCCTCTACCTCGGGATCGATGGTATAGCTTCTCGCAACCTTGGACGATCCAAACGTCTTGTTTAAAGATGCCACTGAGCACCTCTTATATTTTATAGTATAATATATAATATAAAGCGTCCGATGTGCAATCTTGATTCGGCCGGGGTCGTGCCTCAGTGTCCTCGAAGCTTGGATGTGAGGTCCGGGTTTGGTAGTGCCGGCGCTACCAGACGGACTGGATATGAACCGCAATCGGCTGTCAAATTGGTTCCAAGTGCCATCGGCAATTGGCTTATAATCACGCCACGGAGGGGTGGGAGAGCGGTTGAATCCGGCGGTCTTGAAAACCGTTAGGCCCGAAAGGGTCTCGGGGGTTCGAATCCCCCCCCCTCCGCCATCTCTTTGTTTTCAATGGGTTGGGTTCCTTCCTAAAGCATTTCCTAAGAAATCCTCAAATCTCAGTATTAGCGAAACAGAGGATTTTCTTATGGCTAGCAAATTTTCGATCTACAAATACGTGAAGCTTGAAGGCAAGGGCTGGCGGTACGCACGTGCTACGTATCATCCGAACGGAAAAATCAAACCGGATATCGTGCTCGTGAAAGGTGTGGACGGTAAGGACGTGGAGGAGAAGCACCCTGAAGGCTCTTACGTCCTGAACTTCAATAACAAGTGGATTCCCGTAGGCGAGGATGCATTGGAGGCTCAGCACCAACGCAAGTTGAAGCTCAATCAAGTGGAGTATGAGCGGCTGCGCGGCAAGACTCTGGCTCCCGGTCCAAACGTGGTTCAACTAGGGAGGAAAGTCATTAAAGACGAAGTGGACGCATACCTCGCCAACTTGGAACTTGCGAAGCGTCCGTACAAGACAGTCGGAGAGAAGCGCCGTTTCCTCACGTCCTTCCTGACTATTGTTCCAAAGAAATTCGTGGACGAGTTTAGCCGGAACGACGTGCTCGTTTTCCGCAACGAACTCATGGCCGAATATGACCCGAACTACGTCGGCAAGCAGATGATGACGGTCGTGACGTTCTTCAACCAGTGGCTGCGGCTCAAGCTCAACATCCAAAAGAGTGACTGGCCAGAGCACGAGCAGAATCCTCCGGAGCCGTACATCGACGCGGAGATCATCGCCCTTGAGACTCACACGAAGGATAAAACGAATTTGTGGGTGCGGCTGTTCAGGTCAACGGGATGCAGGGACATGGAGGTCGCGCACTTGAACAACACCGACATCAGTCCCCGCACGAAGGAAATCCTCATTCGGCAGAAGCCGTGCTTCCACTGCAAAGAGTGCATCAGTCGCGGGAACATCTGGAAGCCCAAGACCCCGGCAAGCACGCGCAGCATCCCAGTCAGCGACGGACTCTTGGCGGAACTGCTGGCATTGCCCAAGGGGCTGCTGTTCCCGAACGAGGACGGCAACCCGGACGTTCATTTCCTCGATAAGCTCAAGCGCGAGGCGAAAAACTCCGGCGTGTCCAAGGTCAAGCTGCATCGTTTCAGGGATACCTTCATCACCAACAAACTTCGGGATGGCGTTGATATCCGCACCGTGCAGCGGTGGGCGGGCCACGAGGACGTGAACGTCACAATGGGATACGCTGCGTGGCTCGATGCG
>JBEKCU010000279.1:0-6088 GCA_050014735.1 Candidatus Acidiferrales bacterium
CTCATTCGTCTTGTGTCTTGCCGAGCTTGGATTTGTAGGCTGCACACTCTGGGTCGCGTTACTTGTCACGACGATGATGGGTTTGTCCAGAATGATTCAGGTCCGGCAGGGGCGCGAAACCGAAGAGAACTCGGCGGAAAATGTGGCGATCGAGGAACAAACCAACTCCTTGGGATCTGGAGCCTCCACTTTTGAAGGCCGTGCGGCGATCCGAGTGGAGGCCTCGAGTGCCATCAATGTCCAGGCCAGTATTGAGGATGCGTTCGAGTCCGAAGTGCCGGTGCGGTGGATCGTGGCAATGCGTC
The DNA here is from genome assembly GCA_050014735.1 of Candidatus Acidiferrales bacterium. GTDB lineage: Bacteria > Acidobacteriota > Terriglobia > Acidiferrales > UBA7541 > Palsa-360. Next base: position 306 of record JBEKCU010000279.1, read on the forward strand.
TGTCCTTGATTTCGTTCATCGCGACGAGCTGGTTTTTGTCGCGCACCTACCAATCAACGTTGTACGTGATCCTGGGGCTGGCCACCGCGACGATCCTGTTGGATAAATCCGGCGATGAACCTGCCGCTCGGAGCCGCTGGGTGTCCTACACACTTGCGATCGAAGTGTTCGCGATCGCCTTAATCTATTTTGTCGTCCGCTTCCGATTTTGAGCCGATTCGAACTGAATGATGCACGGCGGTAGGACACGAGGAAAGAAATGGCCCTGAACATTGGGATAGTCGGTTGCGGGAAAATTGCTGACGGTCATGTCGAGGAGATTCGAAAGCTCCCCTGCGCTCGCGTAGTAGCGGCATGTGATATCGAACCGATCCTCGCGGAGCAGTTGGCAATTCGCTATTCCATTCCTCACTGGTACACGGACTTTGACCGAATGCTTTCTGAACGGCGGCTCGACGTGGTTCACGTGACCACCCCGCCGCGCTCGCATTTGTTGCTCGCAAAGAAGAGTGCCGAGGCTGGATGCCACGTATTGGTGGAAAAGCCGCTAGCTGTGAATCTGAAAGAAGGCCGAAACCTGATCGAGTGCGTCGAACGAGCGGGGCGGAAGATGACGATCAACCACTGGTACAGATTCGAGGCTCCTTCGCTGGCGCTTAACGAATTTATTGCAAGAGGCGAGCTGGGCGATCCTGTCCACATCGAAAGCTATTGTGGGTACGACTTGGCTGACGGGTTTGGCCGGGCGCTTCTTTCCGATCACCGGCACTGGGTGCATCGATTGCCCGGCAAATTGTTCCAGAATGTTCTCGATCACGCGATCTGCAAGATCACGCCGTTTCTTCCCGACGAACCTTCGGACATCATTGCCCGCGCTTACCGGCGCAGGCCGCTGGAGGATGACAATAGCGACGAACTTATGGACGAATTGCGCGTCATGATCCTTGCGGGCGGCGTATCCGCATACGTGACTTTTAGTTCTCATGCTCGGCCCGTGGGCCATTTCGTCAGGATATATGGCACTAAAAATACGGTGCATGTCGATTACGCGCTCCGCACGATGTCAGTGGAAAGGACGCAGACGGTTCCCAGCCCGCTGGGTCGCTTGCTGCCGCCATTCGAGAGCAGCTGGAAGTCTCTCCAGCAAGCGACCCGAAACACTCAAGAATTCGCGGGGTCACGGTTCCACTATTTCGCGGGAATGAACCGATTATTCTCGCTGTTTTATCAAAGTATTATCAACGATACGGCTGTCCCGATTCCATACGGGGAGTTATTACGAGTTTCGGAAATCATGGATGAAATTTCCGCACAAGTCTATTCGCCGGTAGCGGTATGAAAATACTTGTCACTGGCGCGGCGGGTTTCCTGGGAATGGCAGTGGTGGAGCGGCTGCTCGCGCGCGGTACCACCGATATCCGCTGTAATGTGCGCCGGAGGGCGGACATTCCGAAATTAGAGACTCTATCGAGTCGATATCCGAACGCCAGTCTTGAGTATTGCATCGGAAATCTGAAGCACCGGGAGGATGCCGCGCGAGCCGTGCGGGGCGCGCGGGTCATTTACCACCTTGCTTCCGGCAAGAACGGAGCCCCAGCCGATCTCTTTCTGGATTCGGTAGTAGCTTCCCGAAATCTGTTGGACGCGATCGCCGAAGACGAATCGGTACGAATCGTCCTGGTGAGTTCGTTCGGTGTGTATGGAGTCGCCGGGCTTGGCCGTGGTGCGCGAGTGAATGAAGACACTCCGCTTGAGCCTCATCCTGAGTGGCGCGATCCTTACTCCCACGCCAAATTACGACAGGAACGTATGTTCTGGGACTATCAAGCGCGGCGAGGATTCGAACTCGTGGTTCTGCGTCCAGGGGTCATCTACGGTCCTGGCGGAGGACATTTTTCTAGTCGTGTTGGTCTGAAAGTCGGCAAATGGCTATTGCATCTTGGCGGAACGAATTTGCTTCCGCTCACATACGTCGAAAATTGCGCGGAAGCTATAGTGGTTGCGGGTACCCACGAGTACTCCGCAGGTCAGGTCTACAACGTGCTCGACGACGATTTGCCAACGTGCCGCGAGTACTTGCGCGCGTATAAGAAACACGTCGCAAGAGTGAAATCCATCAGGGTTCCTTTTGTCTGCCTGCAACTATTTTCCAGATTGCTAGAGAAGTACGATCGCTACTCGAAGGGACAATTACCCGCGGTTTTTACTCCGTACAAGGTCGAAACGGAGTGGCGCGGGAATCGTTTTGATAACTCGAAGATTCGGTCGATCGGCTGGCGTCAGATGGTCACGACATCCGAAGGCTTGCGGCGATCTTTCGCGGCATTTAAACGTGAACTCGATTCAAGCGGCGTCGGGAGCGCAGGCATTCCTAGCGAGAGCCAGCCGCCGCTGGCGCAAACTCCCACAAAATACAGCGCCGGACGAGAGACCGCACCTGCTGCGCGAGGGCGCTAGGTTATTTCTAGGCGCCTCCGTTTCACGACTCCACTATCTCATAAGGAATTAAGGACATTGCGAATTACCGTAGTAACGCCGGTTTTCCCCACAAGCGCGGAACGTCATCGGGGAATCTATATATACAACATCGCTCGAAGTCTGCAGCGACACGCTGACGTCGGCGTCGTTTGTTCGCTGGTCAGTTATCCTGTGCTGCCGTTGGTTCGACCCCCGTCGATGCCGAACGGACGGGTCGATCTGCATTTCGCTCCCGACGGGGTGCATGTTCAGTACGTGAAATATCCGGGGCTCCCAGTGATCACACGTCCTTTCAACAGCGTTTCGTGCCGTGCTGCGATCAAGGCTCAAATCAAAAGCCTCAATCCAGATTTGATTTTGGCGTATTGGGCCCAGCCCGAAGGCCTTGCGGCGATTGCGATTGGCCGCGAGCTTGACGTTCCCGTCATTGTCGGAGCGCTTGGCTCGGACATCCTTCTGGGGAGGGGAATCGGGAAATATCTGGCGAAGCGTGCCGTCACCCGAGCGGATCGTGTGTTGACAGTCAGCGAGGGAATGCGAAGGGCCGCGATTCGCCTCGGAGCTTCGGCGGACCGAGTGGTCATGATTCCCAACGGATGTGACAGTTCCGTTTTCTACCCACGCGATCATGGAGCATGCAGACGAAAACTAAGTGTTCATACGCATGCGCGCCTCGTCCTCTTTGTAGGACGGCTGACGCCGATGAAAGGCTTACCTGAACTCGTGGCTGCATTCGCTCACGTCCGCCGGGAATTTCCCGACGCTGAACTGGTATGCATCGGCGATGGTCCGATAGAGCGATTTCTAACCTCACCCGCGCAGGCTGACTATATTCGCGCCCTGGGCCCCAAGACGAGCGATGAGATTGCGGACTGGCTCGGTGCGTGCGATCTGCTTTGTCTTCCGAGCCATTCCGAAGGCTGCCCGAACGTAGTCATGGAGGCTTTGAATTCCGGACGCCCTGTGATCGGCACGCAGGTTGGCGGGATACCGGCAATGGTCGATGACGAATCGGGAATCCTGGTGCCTCCTTGCGACGTTCCCAAGCTGGCCAGCGCAATCCGCGAGGGACTTGATCGCAAATGGGACGAAAACGCGATTGCAGCGCGAATGCGCCGTAGCTGGGACGATGTGGCCGACGAAACGTATTCCGTTTGTTTGGAAGTGTTGAACGAAAGAAGACAGGTTGTGCCCAGCAACGCCGGGTTGGTGGCGTCCGATGATTAGCCTAACTTCAAGGAATGCCAGATCTGCGTGGAGCCCTGACAATGCACGAGGACTTTAACCGGAACCCTGAAATCAAATTGTCGTCAGACCGAACGTTCGGCTTGGTGTGGACGGTTCTTCTGATTCTTTATGGATTAGCGCCTCTTCGGCATGCCCGCGGGATACGCGTTTGGCCCATAGTTTTAGCTGGCGCGTTGGTCCTGCTCTCCCTTTTTTTTTCGCGAGCGCTTCACGGACCGAATATTTGGTGGGGCAAGGTTGGAGTATTGCTCAACCGCGCTGTAAACCCAATCGTTATGGGGCTCATGTTCTACATCTGTTTCGTTCCCGTGGGCCTAATCAATCGGCTCAGGAAAAAAGATCCACTCCAGTTGGGCTCAAATCCATCGGCTACCACGTACTGGATTGATCGGGAGCCGGCTGATTCATCTCGGTCGAGTATGACCCATCAATATTAGATTAGCGACAGCCGAAGGTGGATGAAGATAGTTTCACAAGGGGGATAGGCGATGTCATTTGTACGTGAAATTTGGGGTTTTATGCGAACCCGAAAAAAATTCTGGCTTCTGCCAATGTTGGCCATGCTGTTGCTGCTCGGCGGTCTGCTGGTTCTCGCGCAGACCTCGGCAATAGCCCCGTTTCTGTACTCACTGTTCTAACGATTGCCATGCAAATTCTTGGAATTTCGGCCTTTTACCATGACAGCGCGGCAGCGCTGGTCCGCGACGGCAAGATTATCGCCGCGGCACAGGAGGAACGGTTTACACGAAAGAAACACGATTCTGCGTTTCCTCGCAATGCCGTGGCTTTCTGCATGGATGCCTGTGGAAGCGAAAGCTGCGCGCCGGATTACGTGGTGTTTTACGAGAAACCGCTCATCAAATTTGAGCGGCTCCTGGAAACATATTTCGCCTTCGCGCCCAAGGGTCTCGCTTCCTTCAAGATGGCGATTCCGCTTTGGATTCGTGAAAAGTTATTTCAGCAGTCGATCTTGAAGCGTGAACTTACGAAGCTCCGCCCTCAAGTCGACTGGGACAACAAAATACTTTTTACCGAACACCATCTGAGTCACGCCGCCAGTGCATTTTATCCATCGCCCTTCGAGAACGCAGCCGTTTTGACCACGGACGGTGTCGGGGAATGGGCAACGACTTCGATCGCCATCGGTGAAAACAAGAATCTGCGGATTCTTAAAGAGCTGCGTTTTCCGCACTCGCTTGGTCTGCTTTACTCCGCGTTCACTTATTACTCCGGCTTCAAGGTGAATTCCGGGGAATACAAGTTGATGGGGCTGGCTCCCTATGGCGAACCTAAGTATGCGCAGTCAATTCTTGACAACCTACTCGATCTGAAACCGGATGGCTCGTTTCACCTGGACTTATCGTATTTCAACTATTGCACGGGTCTCACGATGACGGGGAAGCGGTTCGATGAACTATTCGGAGGCCCGCCGCGCAAGCCTGACGAACAGTTAACGCAAAAGCACACGGACATCGCTGCGTCAATTCAGGTCGTGCTCGAAGAGATCATGCTGCGGATGACGCGCTTCGTCGCTCGAGAGACCGGTGTTCGCAACCTGTGTTTAGCCGGTGGATGCGCTTTGAATTGTGTGGCGAACGGAAAGATACTCCGCGACGGGCATTTCGATCGGATTTGGATTCAGCCAGCTTCCGGAGATGCGGGTGGCGCACTGGGAGCAGCGCTCGCCGCCTATCATCTCCATCTGGATCAGCGCCGCGAGCTCAATGGTTCTCAGGATTCCATGAATGGTTCTTATTTGGGTCCAGGCTTCTCGCAAACTGAAATTGAGGAGCGCCTCGAAGCGGCCGGAGCAGTCTTTCACGTTCTCAGCGACTGCTGTTTGATCAAGGAGTCCGTGAACGCCCTCGAATCCGGGCAGGCTGTCGGATGGTTTCAGGGGCGCATGGAATTCGGCCCACGCGCCTTAGGTGGCCGATCGATTCTAGCTGACGCTCGCTCGGCGTCAATGCAGTCTGTGTTGAACCTCAAGGTTAAGTATCGGGAGTCGTTCCGTCCCTTTGCGCCGTCAGTCTTGCGGGAAGACGTATCCGAATGGT
>JBEKCU010000280.1:0-6063 GCA_050014735.1 Candidatus Acidiferrales bacterium
ACCTTGGCTATTCCGAAATCGACAACTTTAACCGTGCCGTCTAAAGTAACCATTACGTTGCCAGGCTTGATGTCGCGATGGACAACAGGACGTTCCTGTTTGTGGGCGTAATCGAGAGCTCGGCAGACTTGAACGATATAACTCAGCTTTTGAGAAAGGGAGAGGATAGCGCGTGCCTCGATCAGCTTGTCAAGGCTGCCGCCTTCCAAAAACTCCATGGCGATGAAGGGTGTGCCGCCTTCGTTGCCAAGGTCATAGATTATTACGATATTAGGGTGATGCAAGTTGCCAGCATACTGAGCTTCTGTATAAAAACGATCCAGCAGGCTTGGATCGTCAGACGTCCCTGCTGAAAGCGTCTTTAACGCCACCCAGCGGCGCATCATCGGGTCCCAGGCCTTGTACACGATGCCCATGGCCCCATGACCGATTTTTTCTAGCTTTTCGAATTTGCCTAACGTCTTCATCGCTGGCGTCTAGGGAATGAACTCCCTAGCAGTGTTCACCACGGATATTTCCATTCGGATAAACCGACCAAACCCTGCGCCTACGGAGGGGACCAAGAACACACAAAACCGCACCTGATGCTCCCAAATTAGCGTAGAAGAGTCAATAGACTACAGTAGTGTTCGGCGGTAGTACCGGAATTCCCAGCCGATCGACAATTCGCGGAGACGTGCTGAGAACAAACCGGTTATGCGCCACTTGGCGGGCAGGAAGTAATAGGACTACTACTAGGTCGAATCGATATGCAGATTTTCAAGCTCTGAGAAACGGCGGACAGGAGCGTTTGAGTTGATTCAACCGGAACGCTCAAACAAGCGGCATCATGACATCGATTCGGAAAGGGCCGACCGTTCGAAATCACTTGGCTCCGTTGACATCCTGTGCGAGATCACTCTTTTTCTTTGCGGCGAAGCGATTGCTGTAGCTCGCCTCTTCAGAGGCGAGGGGTTTCCGTTCGTTGGCTCATGCAATAAATCCCCGCGTCTGAAGACGCGGGCCACAGCAATCGACATCTGTACATTCGGATGTCAACAGAATTTGGATCGCTTCCTAGGTATTCGCGCCAGGCGTGAACCATGCGCCTGACACGATGGTCTCGAATGCGGGCCGAACTTGTGCAAGCTCGGCTTGAAGAGTCGTTAACGTCAGTACACCGACCCTGCGGCCCGATCGAGCATAGACACGGCGATAAAAAACACCTTGTCCTTCCTTGGTCTTGTAGCGAACCTCGACGGCAATCGCCTCGTCGGCGCCCCGAATTGTCGGAGGCAGCGTTGCATCGATTTGTGGCTCGCGCAGCCATTGCCGCAGCATCGCCAATTGCGACTCGACATATTCCTGAAGAGAAATCCCGTTGCCGAGCGGTTCTTCCGTGACGACGGCACTGCTCGCAAATGCATCGGGAACGTTGCGCTGGATGCCATATTCGCCTTCCGCTGCCCATTCGCCGGGTATTTTGGATAAAGTCCAGCCGCCGATTGTTATGACGGCCCCGTCACGCGCGGTCTGTTGCGCGTTTCCACCGTGTATCTCCTGGTCCGAGCGACTCTGACTATCGTCACGCTCATCCGATTTTTTGCGCCGCCAATCAGCTTCCTGATCGACCATGCGCACCAAAAATACGGTTTGGCCGCTGCGAACTTCATCGCCGCTCTTGAGTGGCACTTGCGTAACGCGCGCCCCATTCACGAATGTTCCATTCGCGCTTTTCTGGTCGGCCAGGATGCAACCCTTGGGGCCATATGTGACAGAGAAGTGCGAACCGGACATAAACGTATCGTGAGGCACTACAAAATTCGAGCGCGACGTCCGGCCGACCGTGACCGTCTGCCCGCCCACCACGGCGAAGCGCTGTCCCTTAAACGGCCCGGATTTTATTTCCAGAATGACTGCCACCTCTGTAGCCTCCCGCGCTATCTTATGCGTTCTCGGAAGGTTTCGGTAGTGCGCGGAGCGCAGTTTGTGTTAACAAGCAGGAGGAATTCCACGCCGGCTGATCTGCGTGTATTGCCGATAAGCGGGCCATTGCGATTTTATGAGCGGAATATTGCTAACGGACGGCACGATGGATTAGATTCGGACCGGAGAAGTGATCATGCGACCCCAGGACAAGACGCTTTTTCTGGAAGCTGCGCGCAAGTATCAGGTCTGGATTCTCATGCGGCGCACCAATGTGGAATCCCTGAAGTATATTGGACGGGCGGGTTATACCCCCAAGCGCATCGACTGCAAAGCCAAAACTGCCGACGTTGACATCGCTCCGTACGCGCTTGCCGGCTTGGTCGTGGACCCGACCGTTCACCCGAAGGCCTTCAAACCCGGCAAGGCGCAAAGCGCGAAAGACTGTTGGGCCAGAATGCAGCCGCTCGCTGCTTCGATGTACACCGTCGATACAAATCAGAAGTCGCGGCACTACGGCTGTTTGAAGTTCCAGGGCAGCTACATTCACGGAGACTACGATCTATACGACATTATCGATGTCACGCAAGCGCACCGCAATCTGGCGCTGGTGGAAAGCTTGCTCGGCCAGCCGCACCGCCGGGGCCCATTCGTCCTTACCGTGCAGGATTTCATCAATTCGCGGATCGGTTCTCCTATGATCCAGCATGGCGGAGAAGCTCAGTACGCGGATCACTCCGAGCAGTCAATCGACGCGTTCGGGCCGGATGGAGAGGATGTGACGATACTCAATGAATTTTCTGTCCGGGGATGGTATGGGAATAAGTTCGGGGGACGGAAGACGCTGAGTTAGCCAGCAATAGAGTTGTGGTCGTTTCACGGGAATCGTTCCTTTTAGCCCGGAATTTTTCCGGTTATTGCGGCACCTTTTCTATCTCTTTGGTTTTTGGGGCACCAAATGCATTTCTCGAACCCCATCCCTTGTAAGACCCGGTATCCAAACTTGGTATTCGCCGCCGATGAGGTAGACATTAGCGACAGTTTTGTCTTCAAGTTGGCCCGAACTCTTACCGATGTAACCCCATGCCCCGAGTATGAGTTCAATAGCAACCAGTCTCTCCATCGAGTTCCATTGTCGTGTGACACCAGCCCGTACACGAGTGTAAACCCGTTCGTGGACACCCAGTCGGCCCGCCCATGCTTGTCTATCGCTCAGGCTCGGGCAGGTTGCGCCATTTGCCAGCTGTCTGGACTCGACGAACAGCCACCAAGGAGTAACACTTCCGTCGTCCCTAAAAATCGAGTCGGTCCACTTACACAGTTTGGTCCCTGGTGGAAGCCACGAGACAACTTCGGGATTGCCACCAATAAAGGCTTGCCGAGCATCTTGATCTGCAATCTCGACGAAGCTGGGTGGACGTGTTCGTTCCATGGATTCGAGACTCCAATCTAAATTATTACATTCGGACAAGGGGCGTAATTAGAAAACTAACCACCAATGATAACCGTCGGACATCCAAGAACAATGACTCCGCCATGAACCGTGGGATCGCCGATCCGGGCCGCCATTAGATTTCCAATCAGAACGGTGGTGGACCCCATCACGATCGAGTCCGGCGGGCCAACACAGGTGGCCATATCCGTGGCGCGCGCTGCTGGCAGAAAGCCAATCAGGACAGTCGGACAACCTGGCGGCAGAATGGGGCCACCGACGTGCGGGACTACCCCTGTCACCATCGGGCAAACATGCATGTCGGTAATGCGTGCAGCTGGCGGCATTATTTCTTTATTCCCTGTGAATTAAACTTCCCTGCCTACATCTTGGTGCCCTTCGAGCCGTCGTCGGCGATGTCCGGGTCTTTGGGATCCTTGGGATCTTGCGTCTGTGCACCGCTACCGGAACCGGCGGCGCCGCCGCTGTTGATTAGTACCAGCGTGCCGGAGATTGCCACTCCTGCCGGACCAATGTTGACAAAATTTCCACCCGCCTTGATCGTCAACTGCAATCCCGATTCGATCACCACGTTCATTCCAGCCTTGAGATAAATCTCCTGCCCCGCCTCATGTTCAAAATTCATGCCGGTTTTTTCATTCAGCGACTGGCTGATATTGATGGACATCGAGCCCCCGATTTTCTCGTTGCTGTCCCCGGTCACATTGAGCGAGAGGGCGCCGCCGATCTTCTCATTATGATCGCCTGTGACCTGTTCGTTGCGGTCTCCTCCAACTTTTTCGTTCTGATTGCCAGTGATGCTGAGATGCCTGTCATTGCCGACGAATTCGCGCGAATCGTTCTCGACACGCAGGTCCATGTCCTTTTCCGCGTTGATAAAAATCTGCTCGCTGCCCATCTTGTCTTCGAAGCGAAGTTCATTGAAATTAGACGAGCCGCCGCCTTTCGAACTGCGGGACATGTATGTGCTGCGCGTCTGATTGTCCGGGAGAGTATATGGCGGCATCTGCTCCGCGTTATAGACACGCCCTGTAATGATGGGACGGTCAGGATCGCCTTCCAGGAACTCGACGATGACCTCCTGTCCAATCCTGGGAATCCAAATAGCGCCCCAATTTTTTCCCGCCCACGGCTGCGAGACCCGCACCCAACAAGAGCTGTTCTCGTCCTTTTTCCCTGCGCGATCCCAGAAAAATTGAACCTTCACGCGACCGTATTTGTCCACCCAGATTTCTTCCCGGGATTTGCCGACGACAACCGCAGTCTGTGGCCCCTGAACGAAAGGCTTCGCAGTGAGCCGGGGAGGACGGAATTTTATCGAAGCTGCAATACAAACGAAATGATTCGAATAATACTCACCGGCCGAGCCCTCATTCGCCTCTGAAGTCTCGTATCCGTCACCGACCGAACTCGACATCTGCATGTCGGTGAGCAGCCACTGTTTGTTCTGGTCTCGACGCGTGTGGTTCTGAAGTTCGAAGCGGTAGCCGCTTGTGAAAGCCCGGCAGGTACTCCTACCGTGTACGACAATGTGCGCCGTTTCCTCTTCCTCCATTCGCAACCTGACAAGATTGTCTCCTGCGTCCTTTGTGGCATAGTCCCCAGGGTAGTCGTAGACTTCAAATTTGTCGTTCCCCCCCGCTTTCGTTGACGTAGGCGAACTTGAGAGAAGGCTGGTGCTTGGAGTCTCAAAGTTATAGTCGTTCAAGACATACTCACCCGGATGGACCTCATGGCACAAATCCCAGCCGGTCACCACATCCTGCAGACCAACATTACTTACGCCGGCATCGTAGATCGCTTTTTCCTGTTCAGGACACGGCTGATACGGTGGCGCATCGCATACAACAAGAGTGTGCTTGTCTTTCTTGTGCTCGAAATAATAAAAGATTCCGTACTGCTCCATAAGCCGGGAGACGAAATTCAAATCAGTTTCCCGGTACTGGACACAGTATGGAAGCGGCTGGTAATTGCTGCGATTTAGCGAGAATTCGTAATCCTGGAATTGTAGATCTCGAAAGACCTGCTCGATGATCGCTGGCACATTCTTGTCTTGGAAAATGCGGCAGTCAGCCGATCTACTGAGGAACCAAAGCCAGGGAACAACATCAGCCTGATAATGCGTGAACCTGTCGTCCGTACCCCCTTGCGAGAAGCTACTCACATATCCGTTGATGGACCGCTTTCTCCCGTCGCCATCTAACAGGATGCTAATGCTCACCTTCTTACCCAAAATGTCCTTATACGAGATGGAAGCGTTCAACGACAGCAATTCAAGCTGAAATCGGAATAAGCGCGAGATTCCCTCAGTGCCACGCAGTTCGTGCAATAGAAGCACGTCCTTTCCGAGAGGTGTCTCAATCTGGATTATCCGATTCTCTTGTGTGTAATTTGGCAAATCCGACCTCGATTTTTTCGCGCTATATTATCAGCGTTCGACCAATCGATAGGCACCCCGCCCTCAATCGTCATCTTCTACTTCGTGTCCCGTCCAGGTTCCCACCATTTCGTTAACGGCGTCATAGCTTGCCTTAAAGACACATAGTGCAGCCGCTGCTTTTCCGACAAACTCCATCGACGTGGCTAATTTGTTCGCTTTCGCTAACCCTCGATTCGCCATCGTCAGTTTTCCTTTATACGACCCTCGGCTGCGAATCAAAAACTTCTTCATGTCGAGACTCGTGAGTTCAGCTGCGAGTTGCTTG
>JBEKCU010000281.1:0-6014 GCA_050014735.1 Candidatus Acidiferrales bacterium
CCATCTAAAAATGTCACGCTGCCGGTGGGGACCGGGGTGCCGGAAGGAGGGGTCACGGTTGCGGTGAACGTGACGGACTGCCCAGTCGTGGACGGATTGAGAGAAGAGACCAGCGCGGTGGTTGAACTCGTCTTTGCTCCCTCGACTACAAACTGGGTGACGATGTTGGATGTGCTGGGTCCGTACGTCGAATCCCCGCTGTATTGCGCCGTAATGGAGTGCGTACCAAGGTACAGCGCTGTCGTCTGATACGTTGCGATGGCCTGCGAGCTGAGCAAACCCGCGCCGATCTCTGTGGTGCCGTCATAAAAGCTCACGTATCCAGAAGGCGTGCCCGCGGTTCCGGAGGTGATTGTGGCGGTCAAGGTCAGCTGCTGGCCGATGATCGAGGGATTTGCGGACGAACCGAGCAACGTTGAACTCGTGGCGGCTGTGACGCCCAGCGCGGTTCCAGCAAGCGGGACAGCGAGGGGACTGCCTGTCCCATTGTTATCGACGAGAACGCTTCCCGAGACTGGGAAGTCGGCGAAATTATTCGTCGAAGGCGTGAACGACACATTTATTGTACAGGCCGCGGCGGGAGCCAATGTAGCAGGACAATTATTCGTTTGTTTGAAATTCGCCATGGTGTGTATTGAGGTGACAGAAACGGCGGTATCGCCGACATTTTGCAGCGTCACGGATTGTGCGGCGCTCGTGGTGCCGATGGCTTGGCCATTGAAGTTGAGGCTTGCCGGCTGGGCGGCGAGGACAGGTCCCGTAATACCGCTACCTGAAAGGCCGATCACGTAACTACCGCCAGCCGCGTTTGCAGAGAAGGTCAGTTGGCCCGTCGCCGGCCCTGACTGCGTCGGCGACGTGAATTTCACGGAGAACACGCAGGACGCGCCAGCGGCCAGTGGTCTCGGGCAATTGTTCGTTTGCGTGAAGGGTGGCGTAATCGCGATATTGCCAATCGAAAGCGGGGCACCACCCGTATTGGTCAATATCGATGTCATGGGACTACTTGTCTGGTTTACGACCTGCTTTCCAAAATCGAGTTTCGTGGAAGATAGATTGACTGCCGGAATCATGACCCCATTGCCGGTGAACTTTTGCGTGAACGTGACGCCGCCAGGCGCGTCGGTTTGGATCGTCAAGGTCCCGGGGCGCGGACCAGCCGCCTGGGGACTGAAGTAAACGTTGAACGTGCACGCATTTCCGCTGGTAATGACAATCGGAAGCGTGCCGCAGGGCTGCGACAAAGTGTAATCCGGGGACAGCGTAAGATTCGTGACCTGAACCTGGCCACCCGGAGAAAGATTCAGCACCGTGATCAGCGCGGCAATTGGCGCCGTGCTTTGCCCGACCACCGTATCCGCAAATGCCATCGAGCCATCCGGCTGCGGATTCGGTGTAGCGATCAAGCTGAGGTGCGGCCCCGTTGGAGAGGAAGCTTGACCGGAGACGTTCAGCGTTGGAGATGCTGGGTCGTTGTCCGTAAACGTGACAGTCCCGGTCTGCAATCCAGTCGCGGTGGGGGCAAATGTAACAGAAAATGTGCATGTTCCCTGCGCATGGAGGATCATAGGCTGAGCCACGGATGGAGTTTGCCCGCACGTTCCAAATAACGCATCGTAACTAAAAGCAGGATTGGAGAAATTTAGTCCGGTTATGTTCAGGTCCGCGCCGCCTGTATTCATCAAGAGAATCGCCGAGCTACGGCTAGTCCCCACATCCGCGGCGGAGAAAGTGAGCGGATTTATGTTGAAAGTGAGCGCCGGTCCGCTCGTCGCATTACCCGTGAGCGTCAGCACCTGTGGACTGTTGGGCGCATTGGTTGGCACGGAAACCTGCGCGGTCCGTACGCCCGATTCTCCAGATTGTGGAGAGAACTGAGCCTGAATCGAGCAGAACGAGAGGCCGATCCCGCAATTCGTCGTGTTCACAATGAAATCCGAAGTGTTTCCGCTCACGAAAGGCGCGCCGGTCGTCTTTGCATAAATGTCACCGGTACCGTTAAGAAAAGCGCTTAGGGAAGTACTGGTTACACCCGGCTGGAGTCGTCCGAAATTGAGTGTTGTGGGAATAAATGAAGCTGTGAGCGAGTAATCGCTCTGGCCGCCCAGAGTGATCGTATGCGGAGCACCCGGCGCGTCATCCTGAATCACAATCGCTGCACTATCCGACCCCGATATCCCAGTTGGCTCGTAGAGCACCTGAATCGTACATGACTGGCTGGGTAGTACCGACGATCCGCAATTGTTGGTCTGAATGAACGGCTGGGCACTACCCCCAAATGGAGGCGTCGCGATGGATATCGACAGGTGCAAGGTGCCTGTCCCGGTGTTCTGCAGGGTTACAGGAACCGTGGCGGAGGCGCTATCGGGCTGGGTGTAAGGAAACTGGATTGTGTTGCTCGCGAAGAGAGACGATGTGCTTGAGAGCGTAACTCCAGACTGGGCCGTGCCCGGAGAGAACTTCAACAGAAAGACGCCGCCCTGCCCGTCGTTGTATGTGCCGGGAGTCGCCGTCGCGGCATAACCCGACATCGGATACTCTCCCGCAACGATCACGTTGTTTGAAGAATCGACCTCTAACCCGAGTCCCAGCTGCCCCGGAATCATGGTGGAAAACAAATTCTGGGTGCCATCGGACTTAATTTCGGCCAGGAATGCGGACGTGGAAAACGTCTGCGAGTTGTAATAGGCATCCGGCGTCAGAGGAAAACTGGAGGAGTGCGTGCCTCCGATCACCCATACATTTTGCGAGGAATCGAGCGCCAGATTCAGCCCGCCATCGTCCTGGCTAGTTCCGAAGTACGTTGAAAATACGAGTGAGTTTCCAGCAGGGGATAATTTGGTCACAAATACGTCCCCGCAGTACAGTGCTCCGATGTCCACCTCCTCGAGCGTTGCCGGACAATCGTCTGTGCTCGGGCCTGCATAGATTGTTTGCAGGGCGCCGCTGGTTGTAGGGTAATCCGCGGAAGCCGTCGACCCGGTGACGTAGGCATTGCCGCCGGAGTCCACTCGAATCATCATCGGATAATCGTCGCTGGAGCCGCCTATGAACGTCGAGTATGCGAGGCTGGAAAGCGAGGAATTCAGCTTAGTCACAAAGACGTCTCGCTGGTCGCCGGGAGTATGCACGGTTTGGTAAGCGCCCATCGTGACCGGGAATCCCGCCGAATCGGTATCGCCCGTAACGTACACGGAATGGTTGCTGTCGATGGCCATGGCGAAAGCGCCGTCATCGTCGTTTCCGCCGAGGTAAGTCGACGCGATTAACTGCGTGCCTTGCGGATTAAATTCAGCCACAAAGGCGTCGAAGCATGGCACTGTAAATGGAATGCCAGTGACCATCTGGCAGGTTCCGTTGTCTCCGCCATAAGCGGGCTGCGGCGCGGATGCCGGAACAGCGATTGGAAACGTGACGGAGTTCGTTGCCCCCGCCACATAAATGTTTCCGGATGGCGAGTCCACAGCCAGGGCGAGAATGAAATCCGCTCTCTCGCCGCCTAAGAGCGTTGAAAAAAGCAGGGTGCTGCCGGTGGGATCCAGTTTCAAAAGAAAGCCATCCGAACATTGCTGATTCACGATATACGGGCTGAAGGTGCAATTGTTTTTCTTCAGCGAAGTCAGGTACGCGCCGCTGGTTGTGGGAAAGTTGGGCGAATTTGTCGACCCGGCCAGAATCACATTGCCGCTTCCATCCACATTCAGCCGCACCGCGAAATCCGCGTTCGATCCCCCGATGTACGTTGAATAGATCAGGCTGGAAGCAGTCGGATCAAGCTTGGTCACGATTGCGTCATTGCAGGCATACGCTTCCGGCGAATCGCCCAGGTTTTGCTGGAGTGCGCTGCCGGTTGTCGGGTAACTCGTCGAGCAGGTGGTTCCCGCTAGATACACGTACCCCTGCGAATCCGTCACCACATCCGCAATGATGTCGTCTCCCCCGCCGAATGACGCGGAATAATCCAGCACGGGATCGATCGTCAGTTGTTGCGAAGGATCATAATTGCCCAGCACGAGAGCCACGGTATGGGAGCTTTCCAAAACGAAGCGGGCATTCACCGTCTGCCGCTGTCCGTGAATTTCCTGATAGGCGACCGGCGCTTTCAGGGTCACTTCGTCTCCCTCACCGCTGATCGATAGATTTCCATTCGGCTCGATTTCCACAATGCTGGGTCCGCCGACGGCCATCCGAATCGCGCGCGGATCGGCATTCGGCGCGACCACATAGTCCATTTCGATGCGATCCTGATTGCCGTGGTAGACCAGATCGATGCCGCGATAGACGGACGCAAACCGAACGCTGCCGAAGCGAGGGACTTCCGTACGCCACTTTTTGGGATCGTTTCCCAGCAAGTAATTGCTGGTCCCCTGTTGCCGGTCGACGCCTTCGGCGCGAGCATTGGGATTCGCGCCAAGCCACGTGAGCTGCACCCGGCTGGAGACGGATTGATCGGGATTCGCAAAGCTTGCCATCTGCGACAGCCAGTCGCCCTCGCGCAAGCGGACTTTGGCGCGATGCACGAGCACCGCGCTTCTGCCCGACAACGCGAGGCTGTACCCTGGTCCGCGCGACACGAATTCCGCCTCGCTCCCAGCCTGTCCGCGATTCTCCTCAAAACTCAGCGGAAGATGCGCGACCACACTGGAGACAAGGCGCGGTCCTGCCGCGTTTTTGGCGGCGGCCGGGAACGGATTCGGCGGCCTCCGGGAAACCAGCGGCAGATCGGTTTGCGTTCGATGTGTGAGAAGCAGCGCGGACAAAACGAAAATCAAAAATAAATACAGAAGCGAGCAAAGACGTCGTGTAAGCACGGCAAGCTCCCTCACTGCGGCCCAGGAGGTCTAAAGCGCGAGCGAATTTCCATTCGCGCGTGGCGGGATTATATTCCTGTGGGCGGTTCGGGAAAAGTGACAAACGCGTCTTGCCTTTTGTGAGATAGACGCCAGCGTGCTTTCGCCAGCCCAGGCAGACGTTGCGAGTAGGGTGAAGCGCTGTCGGGGAAGAAGATCAACCGAAGGACCAACGCTTAACACCTCAAGCGTGGGCCACCCGAAAATTCAAAATCGCGTCAAAGGCTGTGCCATCCGCCAGATTCCGGTAACGCCCTATTTTCAGCACTTCGCTGAAGCCATCCCAGGTTTGTGTGCTGGCCTTATCCGGGGACAACGACACCGTTTACACCCACCCAAGCGAATCGCTTCGCCAGCTCTACGTAGTTTCCACGACTGTAAATCAGCAAATCCACTGCCCAGCCAGCCGCCATATCGGCGGCCTGGATGTGATCGATACTGTGTGATTTTTCTTCGGCAACCATCTTTGAAGCGCCACGCAAGAGAGACGCAACATTGCCCAGCCGCGCTGCACAGATAAGACGGTCAGAAAACTCATTTAGGATGGGAATACTGCCCGGATGATCGACATCGAAAATTCTGCACATCTTGGCGAGTGCTGCGCAGCGCGTTTCATAATCAATACCTGACGGGCGCGAGCAAATCCTCACAACGTCTCGTCTCTCGGACGGACTTAACATCGCATGGGAACGGGCTGCGAGAACTGTCGCATCTTTTAGTCTCCCGCCCGCTGTTTGATGTTGGACGGTGAGAAATCTTGGAACTCGGCATTCGGCGAAAAACGTCCAGTGGTCTCGTCGAATGCGACATGCTCGTAATAATAGTCGATAGCCGTTAATTGGGTAATGCCGAGCGGACTCATTCGGATCATGGAATCGCCGGACTCGTCGTTCAGCATTTGTAGATTGAAGTCGACACCCGGCTCGGCTCGCGGCTCCAGCCAGTCATCGAGAACAGCCTGCCTATAAATGCTGGGGTCCACAATTGTGATTTCGGCCTGTTGGACACATCGTTCGAACTTTGCCCACATTTCGGGGTTCGACGTCACCTGATGACGGCGAGGATGAAAATCTCGGTACTTCAATTCGGACAAATTTAAGAACGAACGAAGATCATGTACCCAGCCCAGCGAGGCATCAGAGCGGAATTGGGCGACGACGTACT
>JBEKCU010000282.1:0-5980 GCA_050014735.1 Candidatus Acidiferrales bacterium
ATCGAGCCAGAACGACGGTGAGGTCTGAAAACTGCCGCTCAACGAAGCCAGAAGATTTCCGGCCACGTCTTTTTCCGTAAATCCCGTTTGAATCGCCTTGGTCCTATCGACATTGATATGCAACTTCGGCTGATTGAAGGGTTGCTGTATTCGCAGATCGGCGATCCCCGTGACCGATTTGAGCTGGTTCAGCAGGTTGTCCGCAAATTCATGATTGCCTTCCAGATCGCGTCCTACAATTTGAATATCGATCGGAGCCGGCAGGCCGAAATTCAGTATCTGGCTGACGATATCGGCCGGGGGAAAATAAAACAGCACCCCCGGAAACTCCTTCGACAACCTCAAGCGCAAGTCGTGAATATAATCGTCGGTCGGCCGATGCTTCCGGTTGAGAGAGATCATGATGTCGGCATCTTCCGGGCCGATGGGCGCCGAAGTGCTGTAGCTGTAATTGATCTGGCTGTTGGGCAGGCCGATGTTATCGATCACGCTCTCAATTTCGTTCGCCGGAATCTCTTCATGGACCACACGCTCGATGTCACCGCATAAGGCTGCCGTTTCTTCGATGCGTGTCGCGGTTGGGGCACGGAAGTGCAGCTTGATCTGGCCAGCGTCCACATTCGGGAAGAAGTCTTCCCCGAGCCACGGAATCAAAGCGAAGAAACATAGGCAGATCCCAAGGAAACACAAAGGGAAAAGAACCGTGTGCTCGAGGCACCTCCGGAGAACTCCCCGGTACGCATTCCGCAATCTTTCAAACTGCAATTCGAAGTGACCTTGCAGACGCACCAGAGGATTCTTGCTGGCGAGCGATTTCTCCGCCGATTCCTCTTCGTGCTTGTGCAGCATGAACCGCGCCATCGTCGGCACCAGCGTGCGCGAGAGCAAGTACGATGCCAGCATCGCAAAGACCACGGCCTCCGCGAGCGGCGTGAAGAGATAACGCGCGACCCCAGTCAAGAAGAACATCGGGACGAAGACGATGCAAATCGATAGCGTGGACACAAACGCCGGCACCGCGATTTGTTGCGCGCCGTCCAGGATCGCCTGGATGGTCTCCTTGCCCAGCGCCAGATTTCGATTGATGTTTTCAATCTCCACCGTGGCGTCGTCGACCAGAATGCCGACGGCCAGGGCCAGGCCGCCCAGCGTCATGATGTTAATGGTCTCGCCGATCGCGCTCAGGATAATGATGGACGTCAGAATGGAAAGGGGAATTGAAACCGCGATAATGAGTGTGCTGCGCCAGCTTCCAAGAAAGACCAGAATCATAATCCCGGTCAGGCACGCGGCAATCACAGCCTCACGGACGACGCCGTTGACCGAAGCTCGGACAAATAGTGACTGGTCCGCGACCGGACGAACTTGCAGTTCGGGGGGCAACGAGTTCAGGACTTCAGTCAATCTTTGTTTGATTCTCGAAATAATGTCCAGCGTCGAGGCGTTCCCCGATTTCAGAACGCTCACCAATATTGCGCGTTGTCCGTTCACCAGGACGATATTTGTCTGCGGAGGATTACCGTCGCGGACATGGGCGACATCGCGAACGTAAATCGTGTTCGTTCCCACCGTCTTTATCGGCAAGTCATTCAATTCCTCGACTGTTTTAGGACTGCCGTTGAGGTCGACATCGCTTTCCAGGACACCAATTTTGACGGTTCCGGCCGGCAAAATCAGGTTTTGATTGGCCACGGCGGTCACGACGTCGTTCGGAGAGAGTCCCTTTGCCTGGAGCGCCGCAGTGTTCAGGTCCACTTGAACCTGGCGCTGCTTTCCGCCGTAAGGGTTGGGTATGACGGCGCCTGGCACCGTCGCCAATCGCACGCGCAGGAGGTTGCCCCCAATATCATTCAATTGTTGTTCGGAAAGACCTTTTCCAGACAGCGCCAATTGAAGTATGGGAACCGAGGATGCATTGTAAACGATAATCGTCGGCGGATATGTCCCCGGAGGATCGAATCGCACGGCGCTCGTCCCTTGCGAGGTGATTTGCGCCACGGCCATATCGATGCGCACGTTGGGATGGAAAAAGACCTTGACCACAGCGAACCCATTCAGGGATTGCGATTCGATGTGTTCGATATCGTTGACCGCAACGGACAATCCCCGTTCAAAACTGGCGACAATTCGTTCGGACACATCCTCTGCGGAAAGACCGTTATATGTAAAAATCACGCTAACGACCGGAATGTCAATGGCTGGGAAAATATCGGTCGGAGTGTTGTAAATCGCCAGCGTCCCCAGAATGAGGATCAGCAGGGCCATCACAACAAACGTGTACGGCCTCCGCAGGGCTAAACGAACAATCCACATACCGAATTCCTAACTCCCATAGCCTAATTAACGAAGGCACGATTAGCGATAAACATTGGGAAACGAACGTTTTACCTGTGCCGCGCTGGCGATTCCAAAGCCGGGAATTTCATTAAATTCAGCCACACCTCAAGACACTGTGTGTGATGCGGGATTGCTGGAGTTGGTTACAAATCCTCGCGTTGATCGACAGTAGAACAGGCCTCAGCGTGTTTACTTTTGAATTTGCGCACTCGACAAAATCTCTAAACCAAACAGGCCTGTTCTACTGGATCTTCGGCCAACCCGCGCGATCGATCAAAAATATGGAATCGAAGAAAAGGCCCAGCACGCGGCGGACATCGCTCTCCGAAAGGGTTTTGGGGTCCACCAAATGTTCCAGCAGCAGTCCCTGGGAGACGGCTCCGAGGCACGCCGAGGCCGCTGTATTCTTCACGGGAAGAGTCTGTCCAAGCGCGCGCAATAATTCGGAAAGCAAGTCGCCGAACGACGCGCGGATGCGCCGATGCCGGCTCCGCAGGCGCGCATGCGCCTCGGGGTGGCGCAAAGCAAACAGCTTGAACTCCAATGAGATCAAAACCAGGCGCCGGTCCTTGGCGATTTCGGCGTAGTGTTTCCGCAGCGCCGCGAGTTTTTCGAACGGATCGTCATGCGCCCTCACGGTCGAGGTGATGGACTCGATTCGTTCGCTGACCCATTCCTCGAACAGTGCGAAGAAGATGTCTTCCTTGCTTTTAAAATGGGCGTAGAATGCGCCTCTTGTATAGCCTGCGCCGGCGGCAATGTCTTCGAGGCGAGCCGCTTCGAAGCCCACCTGCGCGAAAATGCGCTTGGAGGCAGCCAGCAACTTCTGCCTGGTGAGCGCGGTGCGCTCCGCTTGCCGGGAGGGTGTCCGTGGGCCGATGGATGCGCCCGCGCGGTTTTTCTTGGAGCGGTCCACTTGCATGGAAACCATTCTCATGTTCCCTTGGAGCATTCCTTGACATCATACATACGTGTATGTATCTTAACTTGTGCGATGTCGGCCCCGCAAGCGTTAATTTGAATTCGGACAGCCCGCTGCACTCTTCCGCACGAATCTCGGGTGCGGGGGATGCCGGACGCGGCAGATTTGAGTTCCGAAGAATTGAGCGGTCCTCATGCAATACCCGTGGCTTCGTGTTCTTCTTCCGCTATTGCTCGTGATTCTTGTGTCGGTTCCCACGTTTGCGCAATCGGGATCGTTCCAGGGCAGCGTCAGTTCCGGCGCGCCCTTGGACCAGCCTCTTTCCCTGTCTCTGGATGACGCGATCCAAAGAGGGCTGCGTTACAACCTTGGGGGAATCACTTCGGAGGAGGCCCTGCGCCAGGCGCAGGGTGAAAGCATCGTGACTCGCAGCCAACTGTTGCCGAATTTGAGCGGTGGCCTGCGGGAAACCGTTCAGCAGATCGATTTGGCTTCCTACGGTTTCAAGTTCAGTATTCCGCCCAGCTTGGGATTTTCATTCCCGAACATCGTGGGGCCATTCAATTATTTTGACCTGCGGGGTTACCTGACCCAAAAGCTGGCCGACGTACAGGCGATCCGGACGTACCAGTCCGCGAAGGAAAAGCAGCGCGCAGCCGATCTATCTTTCGCGGATGCTCGCGAGATGGTTGTCTATGTCGTGACGGCCGGATACCTGCAAGTCCTTGCTGAAGCGGCGCGCGTGGATTCGGCAAAAGTGCAGGTGGAAAGTGCTCAGGCGATTTATCAGCAAGCGGCGGATCGATTTAACGCAGGTCTGAGCGCGAAGATTGACATGACCCGAAGCCAGGTGGAGTTGCAAACGCAGCAGCAGCGGCTTACCCAGGAACAGGCCGATTACGCCAAGGACAAAATCTCCCTCGCCCGATTGATAGGAGTATCTTCAGGGCAGGAAATTGTTCTAAAGGACACATTACCCTACGCTCCGCTGGAAAATCTTACGCTCGATCAGGCAATCGCGCTGGCGTCTCAAAACCGATCCGATTTGAAGGCGGCGGAAGCGCAAGTCCACGCTGCGGAGTTATCTCGCAGGGCTACTGCAGCGGAGCGGTACCCGACGCTGGATCTCAATGCTGACTATGGAGTGATCGGCATCAATCCCGCGAATTCACATGGGACCTTTTCGGTTACGGGCCAGCTGATGTTTCCGATCTGGGCCGGAGGCCACATCCACGGTGACATTTTAGAGGCCGACGCGACATTGACACAGCGCCGCTCCGAATACGACGACCTGCGCGCACATGTTGAAGCGGATGTTAGGAACGCATACCTGGATCTGACCGCTGCCGCCGAACAGGTTCGCGTCGCGCAAAGCCAGCGGGAACTTGCTCAGGACGAGCTTACCCAATCGAGAGACCGCTTCGCGTCCGGCGTTGCCGATACGGTCGAGGTGGTCCAGGCGCAGGAAATGCTGTCCACCGCGGAGCAGCAGTATATCGCGAGCCTGAACGCGCACAACCTTGCGAAAGCCAGCGTAGCCCGCGCCGTGGGACAGGCTGAAAAACTCATGCGAACCCTTCTTAGGAGTCAATAACAATGCCCGTAGACGAATTGCCGCAAACGAAGCCAGCGCGGCTGGGAACATCATCCGCTGGGAATCCTGGTAACGCCTCAACCGGAAGCACTCCCGAGGGGCGGCGCAGAAGTCTGATTGTTGCCGCCGTTCTCGGGTCGGTGATTCTCATCGGCGCGGTTGCTTTCTGGCTGTATTCCATGACGTATGAATCCACGGATGACGCTCAGGTAGACGGCCATCTCAACGGAATTACGACGCGGATCGATGGCGATGTCAAAGCGGTTTATGTTGAAGAGAATCAATCCGTCCAAGCCGGGCAGCTTCTAGTCGAGTTGGACCCACGCGATTATCAAGTTGCGCTCGAGCAGGCGCAAGCGCAACTCCTGAAAGCGCAAGCCGAAGTGCGGGCGGAAAATCCAACTCTGCCGATTACGCAGAGCACTTCGAGGACGAGCATCTCGACCAGCCGATCCGAAGTAGCGAACGCCGAGGCCGGCCTTGCGGCGGCAGAGCGAGACCGAGCGGCCGCGGATTCCCGTCTCGAGGAAGTGCAAGCGAATAACGAGAAGGCGCAAGCCGACGTTGCCAGGTACAAATCGCTCGTGGATAAGCAGGAAGTCTCTCGTTCCGATTACGACCAAGTGGTCGCAACGGCTAAGGCATTAGCAGCCTCCGTTGAGTCGGCGCGCTCATCGGCTGAATCCGCTCAGAAGGTTGTCGAACAACGCCGGGCCCAATTGGATCAGGCGCGCAGCCAAAGGGATCTGGCGGACGTCAACGCACCGAATCAGATCGCGATCTCCAAGGCGAATCTTCAATCCAAACAAGCGGATGTACAAGCGATGCAAGCACAGGTAGACCGGGCGCAACTCGACCTCAGCTATTGCAAGATTGTTTCACCCGTGTCCGGTGTCGTCAGCAAGCGCACAGCGGAGGTTGGAGAGCACGTAGACAGGGGACAGAGGTTGATTGCACTCGCCGATCTGGGCGATTTGTGGGTCACCGCGAACTTCAAGGAAAGCCAACTGAGGCAAATGCGTCCCGGACAAGCGGTCACGGTTACAGTGGACGCGTTCGACCAAAAATTTGACGGTACGGTTGAGGCGATGCCCGGCGCAACTGGCTCCGTTTCGAGTTTGCTCCCG
>JBEKCU010000283.1:0-5967 GCA_050014735.1 Candidatus Acidiferrales bacterium
CCAAGTTTGGATGCCGCAATCATTCCCCACCCGACCGCCTCACCGTGAAGATATTTTCGGTAGCGAGTCACGCTCTCCAGCGCATGCGCGAATGTGTGGCCGAAGTTCAAAATCTCGCGCAGTCCGGATTCGTGCTCATCCTGGGAGACCACTCGCGCTTTTTGCGCGATGGAACGCTCGATTACAAAATCAAGCGTACCAGGCTCGCGCTCGAGGAGTGCGTCGAGATTCTTTTCGAGGAATTGGAACAACTTGGAATCGCCGAGTACGCCGTATTTAATTATTTCATAGATGCCAGACCGGAACTCTCGCGGCGGCAACGTTCCGAGAAGCTCGGGATCGGCGAGGACTGCGTTGGCCGGATAGAACGCCCCGAGCAGATTCTTCCCTTCCGGAAGATTGACTCCTGTCTTTCCTCCAATCGCGCTATCGACTTGCGCAACCACGGTCGTGGGAATATGAATCAGGCCGATCCCCCGGGCATAACTCGCCGCGACGTAGCCTGCCACGTCGCCAACGACTCCCCCTCCGACCGCGACGACGAGCGCGCGGCGGTCGGCACCCGCGCGAACGAGTTGGCGGCAGGCCTTCTCGACAGTCGCCAGATTCTTGGCCGCCTCGCCATCGTTCATCAAAATGTTAGCGCGACCGGTGCCCCCGAGAACCTTCTCGATCCGTGGTCCCACATGGCGCCACACGCGCGGCGACGAAACCAGGAAGACTGCGTCTTTTCTTTTGAGGCTGGCGATGACGCGCGGCAACTCTGCAAGCACACCCCGGCCGCACAGTACCTCGTAAGCCCCGTTTCCGGCGCGCACTTTGATTATTTTCATAGGCTGCGATTCCGGCAGATAAAAAATGTAACACACTTGGCGAACGGTCGATGAATTGAAAGACGGTTGGGCAGTGTCCAAATATAGAGAAATACGCTCGAAGAAATGTGATGCTGCGACTTCGAAGTCTAGCCAGCCGTCACCCGAATTCAAATTTGAATTGGGACATTATCGACGGTACGGCAGCGACGCAGGTTGGAGTTTCGAGTCGATCCGAGTCGCAGATTAATCGAAATCGTCCGATGCTTGATGGTGCCGGCATCTCGCCGGCGGGTTTTGCGGCATCGACAAATACCACAACCGCCGGCGAGACACTGCCAAGTAATTTGCGATTCACAGCGAGGTATGCTGAAATTATCGCCGTGCTTCCGTCAAAATTCGTGAAAAATCTCAGCTGTAGGCTGGGGTACTGACGTGCGAATCGTACTATCGGCTTTACTCCTTGCTGTCGCGTGGACTGCCGCGCTCGCTTTCATCGCGCGCTCGGTCGGGCTTCACTCTACCCCCGGAACATGGGCGGGAGTTTTCGGCTTGCCCGGCGTGGTGATCGCCAACTGGACCGAGACGTTTGTTCTTCACCGCTACAACGTATACGCTGGATATACCATCATGTTCCTGGTCAATTGGATGTTTTATTGCAGCGTGATACTGGGAGTTGTGTCGGTGAAACGCAGCTTTTGGGATTGATTTATTTTTTTGGGGGCTTCTGGTTTATTAGCGCGGGTTTGAAACCAATGTCGTTTTGACTTTCGTTGACGTGAACAAAAGTCAAAAGAAAACAGGCTGAAGCCTGTTCTACCTTATCCTCTTTTCGATATCGGGAAGCGAAGCGACTAGGACGTGGCCCGTAATTGCCAGGGTGCGCGGATCGACTTTATCTAGAGTGTCTTGAGGGGTATGCCAAAACGGGACGTCCAAATCGATGATATCTACCGATGGAACGCCGCGATTCAAAAACGATTGGTGGTCGTCCTCGATCGCGCCGGTATCGTTGACGAACACCTTGCTGTATCCCAGACGCGCGGCCGTCGACCAGATGATGTCCGTCAGCCATGGGGTGGAATAGGACTCTCGCTTGTAGACGGGCTTCGTCGGTCCCACCATGTCCACGAGGATCATTGCCTTCACGTGAGGCAATTCGCCTGAAAGCGCGAGACTCGCCGCCATTTCGCGGCTTCCGTAGGTATTGTCCGGATCGGCCCAATTGAAATTGAACGCTTCCTCGCCATCGAAAAACGCCAGCCAGATCGTCTCAGGGTTTTTCCGTGCGCACAGAAGACGAGCCAGTTCGAGCAAGACTCCCGAGCTCGATCCGGCATCATCGGCACCGACAAAATTGGCGATGCGTTTCGTATCGTAGTGAGAGCCGTACAAAATAATATTCGGATTGGCGGATGGAATTTTTACGACAATGTTTTTCATGGCAACGTCGCCAACCGGCGTGGAAGGCGCGTGAAAATCCTGCTCTTCCACCGGACATCCAAAACTCTTGAGCTGGCCGATGATATATGCCTGCGCGCTGTGAATTGCATCGGACCCGGCCGAGTGCGGCCCAATCGCGACGAGTTGTTCGACGTGTTTGTAAGCGCGCGCGCCGTCAAAACCGCCCGTGGTGTCCGGAGCAGGGGCTGGAGGAAAGGTCGCCGCCTGCGGAGAGCCTCCGCCTTGGGCTTCATCCGAAATCGAGGAGGAATGGCCGCAAGAAACAGCGCACAATACCGCAGCGATCACCAGAACCAGGCTCACTTCGCGGCTTCGCGTATTCATCTATCTCGCTCCCTGATTCGCGATTGCGGCCTGCTTGGCCTTATTTCGCACCACCAGCGCGGCGACGCCGATCCCAAGAAAATATAGCGCGACCATCGGCGCCATGAACACCAGCATCGTGGTGGCGTCCGGAGTGGGCGTGATAATCGCGGCAACGATGGCAATGATCAGAATCGCATAGCGAAGATTCTTCCAAAGAAATTTCGGCGTCACGATATTGAATAGGGCAAGAAAAAAAATGAGGACCGGCAATTCAAAAATGACGCCCAGGCCCAGCAGAACGATAAAGATGAAATCGAAATATTCATTGATGCTGATCAGCGGCCGGAACGGTCCCTGAAAACTGGTGAGAAAATCAAGCATGTACGGCAGCATCACAAAGTAGCCGAACGAAATACCGGCGAGAAACAGCACGATGGTGGAGAAAAGAAAACCCGTCACGGCCTTGCGCTCGTGTTTGTAAAGCCCAGGCGCTATAAAGAGCCAGACCTGATAGAGAACCCACGGCGCGGCAAGCACGACCCCGAGATAAATTCCGAACGTGATGATGATATTGATCATGCCGGCCGGACTTGTGTAGTAAAGCTTGTCATCCAAGTGATGCTTGCGAAGAGCCTCCTGCATAGGACGCGCAATGAACCCCAGTAACTTTTGGGAGATCCCAACACCAACCATGGCGCCGATCGCGATCGCAATCGCGGAATTGATGAGCCGTTTGCGGAGATCTGTCAGATGCTCGAAGAAGGACATTTTTCCGCCCGGTTCTTGCTCGGGCAGCGCCTGAGTAGAATCAGACTGCGGTGTCGTCATCAGACGCTTTCTCGTGCGAGGTGTTTACGGCTTCCTGCGGCTTAGGCTGTGCGGCATCGGTATCGGGACTTGGCTGCTGCGGCGTCTCAAACGGAATAGGCGCATCGGCGGCCGGCAATGAGCGCTGAACGGTTCCCTCTGGAACCGTCGTTGTGGATTGCGCGGCCCTGGTAGCGGAAGCAATTTCCTCATCGCGAATGCGCTTCTGCCGGTCAAGTTCGCGGACTTCGTCTTCCAGAGCGTATCGGAAATCGTTCGTCATTTTGCGGAATTCCGCTGTTGCCTTGCCGAGCATCCGCGCCAATTCCGGCAGCTTCTCCGGGCCGAATACAACCAGGGCTATGACGAAAAGAACAACCAGATGAGGGAAGCTCAACATATCCAGTAATCTACGCCTCTCCTACGAGCGACCGGGCACGGCATGCCGTGCACCTACACCGACCCAGATGATGGCCAGTTGGTGAAGATTCGGAGCCATCATACAGAACCGTCATCACTTATGAGTTGAATCATAGTGGACGGTAGAATGGGTGTCAATTTCGCGATGGCGCGGTTCGAAAACTGAAACAAACAATTGCGGAAGGACCCTCTTCCGGCGGTGTGCTATACTATGAACCAATTTCTGGCGCAGTAGGAAAGCGAGGACGAGATGCAGGGTGAGAGGCGTGGGGCGCTACTTGTCATCGGTGTATTGGTTGTATCTGCGGTTCTAGGCGGGATTTACGGCCCCTCTGTCCGGGCGACCTCCTCCGACGTGAATAGCCTGCAGGACTCGGTGAAATCCTTCACCCGTGTGCTATCCGTCGTCGAAAAGAACTATGCCACTCCGGTGGATACGGATCATGCGATCTACTCAGGCGCCATTCCCGGTATGCTGCGCGTGTTGGATCCGCACTCCAGTTTTTTCGACCCCCGAGCTTACGCCAGTCTGCGTGAAGATCAACGAGGGCGCTACTACGGTGTTGGGATGACGATTGTTCCGCGAGATAACTTTACTTACGTGCTGGCCCCCATGCCCGGTGCGCCGGCATTTCGCGCGGGCATACGTCCGGGCGACGTGATAACGGCAGTCGATGGCCATTCTGCCGAAGGGCTGACCAGTTCCGAAGTCGCCGACATGTTGAAAGGTCCCAAGGGGACGATCGTCCACATCACGATGAAGCGAGTTGGCGAGAAGGATGACCTGAATTTTACAGTGACGCGCGATGAAATTCCCAAGCACTCTGTCGACCTCGCGTTTCAGCTCAAGCCGGGAGTCGGATATGTCAAGCTCTCCGGATTCAACGAAACGACTGAGCCGGAACTTTCCGCGGCGCTGAAACAACTGGATGCGACGAAATTGGACGGGCTGGTTCTTGACCTGCGAGGCAATCCCGGCGGCTTGCTGAATGAGGCTGTCGCGGTTTCGGATATGTTTCTGGACAAGAATCAACTGATCGTGTCGCACCACGGACGATCTTCGCAGGAGCGGCGCTATTATGCCGTGCGAGGCAATCGTGGCGTGAACGTTCCGTTAGTGGTGATCGTTAACGGCGGATCTGCTTCAGCGTCTGAGATCGTGACCGGCGCTATTCAGGACCATGACCGAGGTTTAGTGGTTGGCGAACAAAGCTTCGGCAAGGGACTTGTCCAAACGGTCTCTGGCCTGAGCGAAAACACAGGCTTGGCGCTGACAACCGCGCGGTATTACACCCCGAGCGGCCGGTTGATCCAGCGCGATTACAAGGACACTTCCTTGTACGACTACCTGTATAACCACAAGAACCCGCCACCCACCGAAGTCAAGCTGACCGACAGTGGACGCCAGGTGACCGGCGGCGGAGGCATTACGCCTGACGTGACAGTAGCGCCCAACAAGCTCGATCCTTTCCAGGAACAACTCCTTCGGCACAACGTCTTTTTCGCCTATCAGGGCGGCGTGGGTGAGTTCACTACATATTTCCTCGGCACGAAGCCTGAAGTGACCAAGGACTTCGCGGCTGACGATCATGTCATGAAACTTTTTACGGATTATCTCGACAAGCAAAAGATCAAATATACCGACGCCGATATCGCCGCGAATCTTCCATGGATCAAGCGCGAGATTAAAAAAGAAGCCTTCATTTCCGTGTTTGGCCTGACTGAAGGCTACAAGGTCGATCTGGAAGACGACGCGCAGCTTCAAAAGGCTGTCGAATCTCTACCCCAGGCACGGGCCCTTTACGAAAATGCCCGGAAAATTATCGCGCAACGCACCGCAGGCACCGACTCACAACAGCAATAGCACCAGGGAAAATTATCTTCTCGCAAAATCAGGGTGCGGTGTGTTTGGATTCCCCGCCCTGCCCTGCTAAAATCTCAACAGTTCGGTGGGCGGCTAGCTCAGCTGGGAGAGCGCATCGTTCGCAACGATGAGGCCGGGGGTTCGATCCCCCCGCCGTCCACCAAAAATCCCAATAAAAACGCAGTTTTTTGATGTTACCTTCAGCCGAGGTGCGCTTCGGTTTTACCCTGGTTTTACCTTTCGCCTGAACTCACGCGGAAATTCGGACCCCAAAAGAAAATCTCGAACTGTCCG
>JBEKCU010000284.1:0-5929 GCA_050014735.1 Candidatus Acidiferrales bacterium
TTCCGCGGCGCTCCCCATGTTCAAGCCCAAGACCAAAGCCAGCGCGGCCCATCCGGTGGGAAACTACGCCCTGAGAATCGACTTTAGTGACGGACACACGACCGGCATTTACAGTTTCGATTTCCTACGAACGATCTGCCCGTGCGAGGATTGCGCTCGCTAGTACCGGACCGCGGCCAGTTCATGAATGCGTTGGGATCTCCGAAGTAAACACAATCGTTTCTCTAAATATGCGCAGACCCGCTGGCCACACAGTCTGAATCGAGGGGGTACGCATTGCTCGCCGCGAGCTGCGCCATGAGCCACAGGTAGGTGGTCAGATGATGCATGCAAGGTATCGAGGGATTGATCTTGTTCGGCGGAGGATTCAATTCGTACTCTGTGTTCACGTGCTCGTACGGCAAGGGCAAAATTGGCGGCAGCTTCGGTACAAGGTCCTGGCGATTCGCGATCCGATTGCTGGAGGCAATGACGGCGTTGAATGAGCCCGCGAAAAGATGGTCACCCGTGCGTGGACTCGCGTACGTATACGCTACAGGTGTCCGGCACGAGGTGTTCAATCCCACATCGAGCGTGAGCAAGGTTGCTAGCGCGCCTCCCAGACTGTGGCCACA
Organism: Candidatus Acidiferrales bacterium; assembly: GCA_050014735.1. GTDB lineage: Bacteria > Acidobacteriota > Terriglobia > Acidiferrales > UBA7541 > Palsa-360. The sequence continues at coordinate 615 of JBEKCU010000284.1, forward strand.
TACTGTGACGCTGGCGGCGGCTCCCGTGCCGAGATACCCCTTGATCGAATCTTTAACTCCCGGCGTGCCGTTGGCCTGCCCAATTCTCAATGAGCGGTATACAGCAGTGAATCCGTCCTCGGTGAAGCCATGGGCGCCGGCGATGGGACACGGCACCATCAGGTACGAGGCGTCATGCAGCCATTCCAGGATGGAATCCGTTCCCCGAATCGCGGCCACCAATTCTTTCGTGTCGGACACGGCCAGGAATCCGAATGTCACGATGTCCCCAAGGTGAGGGTCGATGTCGGTTGCCAAATCATCTCCGTAGATGGTCTGGAGGAAATTGTAGCCGGCCGTATTGATATGGCTGATTTCGGTTGGACCGTAGCTTCCGGTTGGCGAAACCGATTCGGCGATACTCACCAGCCCCGCATATTGAATTGCTGTGCTCCAGCTGAGTGCCGGCATGAATGTCTCCTTGCACGGAAATGACCGGTGAATGGTGACTTTTGACCGGTGACTACGGTAAGTCGCTTGCGCGCTTATAGTAGTTGCTTTACCTAACCCTCATGCGGGACGAATCTCGGACGTGCAGTGCGCGCACCTGGTTGCCTTCAGCGGGACCGGAGTCAGGCAATAGGGGCAATCGCGCGTCGTCGGCGCTGCCGCAGGTGCAGGCTTGGGCGCGAAGCGATTCACCTGGCGTATCAGGAGGAATATCGCGAAAGCTACAATCAGGAAATTGATGACCGTGTTTAAGAACAGGCCGTAGTTAAGTGTAGCCGCGCCGGCGGCTTTTGCCGCAGCCAGTGTGTCGTAGTGAGCGTCGCTCAGGGTTATAAAGAGATTTGAAAAATCCACGTGTCCAAGAAGCCTGCCGATCGGCGGCATCAGAATATCCGAAACGAACGATGTGACAATCCCTCCGAACGCGGCGCCGATGACAATCCCGACCGCCATGTCCAGAACATTGCCGCGCATTGCAAATTCCTTGAATTCCTTGAACATCGTACCCTCCTCTTGCTGCCACGATCTGCTACGACGTGAATGTGAACTAATCGGTCCGAAGAGACAATACCGCCGCAGCCAGCCCGCGCAGCGCCAATATTCCGCCTGCGACGGCCAATGCGATTCCGACCAGCCGAAATTCCAGAACCACCAGCCCCAGCATCATGAACCCGACGAGAATCAGGGAAGTCCCCCCAATGCGAGCAACCGTACGTTCCGACGTTCGGGCGGCTCGCGCTGTGTTTGTCCAGGCCCGTGCGCCCCAGTAGATCAGCACGGCTCCCAGCCCCAGCCACGCCGGGCTGCGCGGATTGAACATAAACCGCTCGCTCAATCCGAGCCACACCAGAAAGCCGCCGAGCAGGATGAAAATAAACTCGGTCATCATCCGAAATAAGTTGGCCGGGTTCAGCATGGCGGCTTCGCTGGTTTATTCGACCCGTTCGATTTTTAGCGAATTCACAACCACGGGTTCCTTGGGCTTGTCGTTCGGACCGCGCGGCACTTTCGAAATTTTAGTCGCGATGTCCATTCCCTCGACGACTTCGCCGAAAATGGAATGCTTCTTATCGAGCCACGGAGTGGGCGCCACGGTGATAAAAAACTGGCTTCCATTCGTGCCAGGGCCCGCGTTGGCCATGGAAAGTTTTCCCGGCTTGTCATGCTTCAGCGAAGAATGAAATTCATCGCCGAATCGATACCCCGGATCGCCGGTGCCCGTGCCGAGCGGGCATCCGCCCTGAATCATGAAGTCGGGAATCACTCGGTGGAAGACGAGCCCATCATAAAATGGGCGCTTTACTTTTTGTCCCGTGCGCGGGTCCTTGAATTCCTTGGTGCCTTCGGCCAGTCCGACAAAATTCGCGACGGTTTGCGGGGCTTCCTTTTCAAACAGACGAGCGACGATCGTTCCCTGCGATGTATCGAATACGGCGTATGTGCCTGGCGCTCTGCTCAAAGTTTCCTCCTGGGGATGCGAAGCAGTCAGGCATTATCACCCATTCCTGGGGCGGAGACCAGTGGTCCGGAAGTGGATGATGGGACAGTATCCGGGAGGCGGCCATTCCTGCGAGAGCGAAGCAAACCGCTAGTGTGCGATTGGGACGAATGTGCGTATTAGAACAGACCGCGATTCAAATCAGGGGTAGATTGGAGTCGATCCGTTTATCGCTCTTGCGGGCAACTTATTCATAGTCCGATATTAAACGGTCTGGGAACGGCAGGGCACAAGGGGGACTCGTGAAGAATCAATCTGAAGTTCAGGATGCGACGCTTTCAACTGCAAATCTTGGAGTGACATTCGGCTACTTAGTCGCCGGGCTAGGCATCGGTGCGGCTACGGCTCTGCTTCTAGCTCCAAGATCTGGAGCAGAGACTCGCCAGTGGATTGCGAACAAGTGCTTGGATGGCATCGATTCCGCCAATAAATCGGTTCGGCACACTCGCCGTCAAGTGAAGGACGCGATGGATGAGGGCCAGGAAAAAATCAGCGAGGCGGTGAAGACAGCTCGAGAATCGATCGGCAAGTCCTAGGCGGCGCTGCGAGCAGGTCCGGACCTGAAGAATGGCCTGCTTTGAATTATTCATTTTTTTGCAGTTCTGTGTTCTTCCGCTTGATTGCTAGATGCAAACGTGAGAGTTAAATTCCTTGTCTCGAGTGGCCGCAAAATTCCGCATCATGTCGTCAATCGTATTGCCAATGGGCGGTCCTGAAGGGGCGAATATCCAAGCTCAATCTTAGCGATAGCGACCCTGAATGCGGCTTGCCTGTCCACCGCGCGGCCCGTACCAAAATTTGGAGGTTTGGGAACTGTTTGCCTCTATGAGGGTTCGCCATCCCTGGGCTTAATCCGCCGATCGGTTATTCTTTGGGCGGAATGTGCAATCCGAGGCCGCGCCATCTCCTTCGTGACGCTGGCGAGGAGAGCTTTGCCGGAGGCTATTTTTGCTTTCCCATTCAATTTCCTTTTATGCATACTATGCTTCTCCTAATCGACTCGAACCAATCCGGTTCAACTTAAGTTTCAGGATCTTCAGATTGCTCTGCAATTGTTGTTTCCCTCGGGCCTTCCTCATTGCCGCGCCCGCGATGAGCCATGCTCTGATGCTCGCGCAATTTGGTATCCGACTCATAGGCTGCGTCGCACAAACTGCAAGTTCTCGTGCCGATGTTTGGTCCGAGCATGGTTGGATTCCTTCTAAATATTTGCTTCTGGCCCGATCCGTCCCCTACAATCGGGCGCTAACCGAAAATCTGCCCGTCTAAAAAGCATCTAGAAAATGTTCCACGAATAGCTTTTGTGGATCGCGGCTTCAGAGCCATTGCTTTTCAGGCTTGTGAACGTCGCGGTTGAGCAGTTTGCGGAAAAACTCAAAAATTGTCATTCCGAACCCGCCGCCGCAGGTGAAGATTCTCTTTAGGATTTGAACTGAAGAGAAATACCTGGCTTCGCTCGGAATGCCACGCCAAAGGTTTCTTTCCGCAGCCTGTTCAGCCGCAAGATGCACATGCCAGAAAAACAAGGGTTTTAGCCCCTCAAGGCCTATCGAGTTTGAACGACCGGTCATTGATGAGATGGTTTCTAATTGCTTTTGGAATCCGGCATTTCGCTTATAATCGCCAGCCACGTATCGTCTTCCGGCAGATTACAAGTGCCACCGCTGAAATCAGAATCCATCTCGCGCATATCGTCGCAGGCGCCGCCGAGTACAAGAGAGCCTTCGGCAGAGGCCGCGATCGCGCACCTGCCTTCATTCCACGTGGCGAGGCGGTCCAACCCAATTGAACTTCCGATGTATACAGGCTTCATAACAGAGCCTCCAGGTCCCGGATTGCGATATTCTCAACCGAATGCAAACCGTCCAGGTGCAACGATAGACTCAGTGGAATTCATAGTCTGTTCTATTGTGATCACATGCGAATATTCGATATCTTGCGTCTGCCGGCTTGACGACATTCTTGTGGGCGCACTTGCGAGGCAGTTCCGGGAGCGATTCCGATTGAGCAGCACTGGCGGAGGACGACAAATTCGTTGCGTCACCCTTCCAGCCAATTGGGAAAGGAAGTGTTCTTATATGGCCGCCACGCTCGAACAAATCCGCGCATAGGTCCGGAACGGCACTACAACTGGCACACCACCTGTCACCGCGGCATTTTCCTCAAGCACGCCCCCGCGTCTTGATGTTAGACTTTTGGCTCTTGAATGCTGAATCGTAACCTCTAGCAGGCGAATCCAATTGCAAGCAGGGAGAAGATCACTTGAACGACGTGCTTATTATCGGAAGCGGCTGCGCCGGTCTGACTGCGGCCATTTATGCGGGACGCGCCAATCTGACGCCGGTTGTCATTGACGGCTACGAGCCCGGTGGGCAGCTTTCGCTTACGACCATGGTCGAAAATTTCCCGGGGTTTCCGGAAGGAATCCTGGGGCCGGACCTGATCGAGAACATGCGCAAGCAGGCGCAGCGGTTCGGCGCGATCTTCAAGGCCGGGGCGATTACGGAAGTGGATTTGAGCAAGAGGCCGTTCAAGATTTCAGTGGGAGAAGAACATTACGAGACCCGGGCACTGATTATCGCGTCGGGCGCAACGGCGCGCATGATTGGACTTGAGTCCGAGAAAAAACTGGTGGGCTATGGAGTATCCACCTGCGCGACGTGCGACGGATATTTCTTTCGGGGGAAAGAGATCGCGGTCGTCGGAGGCGGGGATTCGGCGATGGAAGAGGCGAACTTCCTTTCCAAATTTGCGAGCAAGGTGAGCCTGGTTCACCGGCGAAACGAGTTCCGCGCATCGAAAATCATGGTGGACCGCGCGCGAGCCAACGAAAAAGTTCAGTTTCTCACTCCATTTGCAGTGGAAGAGATTTCAGATGTGTCGAAGGGGGGCGTCGAATATCTGACGCTGCGCAACACGCAAACTAACGAGATGAAAACGCTACCTGTGGAGGGCGTTTTTATCGCGATCGGCCACGAACCGAACACCAAAGTGTTCCGCGGCAAGCTGGACATGGACGAAAACGGCTACCTCATCACGCATCATGGCAGCCAGACCAACGTGCCAGGGGTATTCGCCGCGGGAGACGTGCAGGATCATCACTACCGCCAAGCGGTAACCGCCGCCGGGTCGGGCTGCATGGCTGCGCTGGATGCCGAAAAATTCCTGGAAGCCCACAAAAATAGCTGATGCCTCGCACTGGAAGACGCCTCATACGTCACTGGCCATCCGAACTCGACAGGCCTTCGGGCGCTAAAGCCCTTGTTTTTCGGGCCTCTGGATATCGCGGCTGAGCAGGCTGCGGAAAAGGCAGCGAGATTTGTGGGTC
>JBEKCU010000285.1:0-5928 GCA_050014735.1 Candidatus Acidiferrales bacterium
GGGCAGGATCACACGCGGGTGGACATGTTGTGCGACATGAACCCCAGCGCGCTGGCCCGGGCCAAGAAGAACTATCCGAGTCTGGAAGTGACCACCAATCCCGACGACATTCTGAAGTCGCCCAACATTGACGCAGTCGCTGTCATCACTCCGGTGTGGACGCACTACAAGCTGGCCAAGGCGGCGCTGGAGAACGGCAAGCATGTGTTCGTCGAAAAGCCGTTCACTTCCACCTCCGAGCAGGCGGAAGAGCTGATCAACCTGGCGGCGCACAAGAACCTGACGATCATGGTGGACCACACGTTTTTGTTCACCGGGGCGGTGCGCAAGATCCGCGAGTTGGCCGATAGCGGCGCACTGGGAGACCTGTACTATTACGATTCGCTGCGGGTAAATCTGGGATTGTTTCAGCACGATGTCAGCGTAATCTGGGACTTGGCTCCGCACGACCTGTCGATCATGGACCATCTGATCAAGGGCGAACCGGAAGCCATCGTGGCCACGGGTGAAAGCCACCTGAACGGCGTGGAAGACGTGGCGTTCATGACGATCTATTTTCCGAACAACGTCATCGCGCATATCAATGTGAACTGGCTGTCTCCGGTAAAGATTCGCATGACGATGATCGGCGGGCAGAAGAAGATGCTGGTGTGGAACGATCTGGTAGCGGATGAAAAGATTCGGGTGTACGACAAGGGCGTGAAGATTTCCTCGGGCGATAAAGTGCGGGAGTTGCTGGTGAACTACCGGTCCGGGGACATGTGGGCGCCGCAGATCGAGCAACTGGAAGCGCTGCGTGTGGAGCTGGAATATTTCGCGGACTGCATTCTGCACAGCAAGACGCCATTCAACGACGGCCATGCCGGGTTGCGGGTGGTGCGCATGCTGGAGGCGGCCGATCGGTCGATTCAGAAGAGAGGGGAGTTGGTGACACTGTGAACGAATTCTGCAGCATTGCACCGGACGTAAAGCTGGGCAAGGGCGTGAAGCTGTCGAAGTTCATCAACCTGTACGGCTGCGAGATCGGCGACGACACGAAGATCGGGGCGTTCGTGGAGATCCAGAAGAACGCAACGGTGGGGCGGCGGTGCAAGATATCGAGCCACACGTTTGTCTGCGAGGGAGTGACGATCGAGGACAATGTGTTCATCGGGCACGGGGTGATGTTCATCAATGACATCTATCCGCGCGCGACGGCCAACGGGGCGTTGCAAACCGAAGCGGACTGGAAGGTCGAGCGCACGGTGATCAAGAACGGAGCGTCGATCGGGACCGGCGCGACGATTCTGGCCAATGTGACGATCGGCGAGAATGCGATCGTGGGCGCGGGCAGCGTGGTGACGAAGGATGTACCCGCCAACAGCATCGTTGGCGGAAATCCGGCAAGAATGTTTCGCAAGATTGAATCCGTGGTGGAGGCGATCAAGTGAGCACAGCGAATGGGAATGCGAATGGGATTCCGTTTCTGGATTTAGTGACCCCGCACGTTGAGCTGGAGCAAGAGTTGACGAAAGTGTTCCAGCAGACGTTGCGGACGGCCGGCTTCATCGGCGGGCCGATGGTGGAAAACTTCGAGAAGGCGTTTGCCGAGTTCTGTAGCACCAGCCAGGCGGTGGCGGTGAGCAGCGGAACCGATGCGTTGCGATTCGCGATCATGAGCACGGGGATACAGCCGGGCGATGTGGTCGTGACGGTGCCGCATACATTCATTGCGACGACGGAAGCGATCTCGCAGGCAGGCGCGCATCCGGAGTTTGTGGATGTGGACGAACGTACGTACAACATGAGCGCGGAGCGGCTGAAGGAATATCTGGAGAAGCAGTGCAACAAGGACGCCAAGACGGGAAAGCTGACCAGCCGCCGCAGTGGACGGCGGGTGAGCGGGATCATTCCTGTGCATCTGTACGGGCAGATGGCGGACATGGACGCGATCCTGGCGCTGGCCGAGCAGTACGGGCTGGTGGTGATCGAGGACGCCTGCCAGGCGCACGGAGCGGAATATTTCTCGAAGAAGAACAATCGCTGGATGAAGGCGGGCTCGGTAGGACGGGCCGCGGCGTTCAGTTTTTATCCGGGAAAGAATCTGGGAGCGTGCGGGGAAGCCGGCGCGGTGACCACCAACGACGCGCAACTGGCGGATAAAGTGAAATGCCTGCGGGATCATGGCCAGGCCAAGAAGTATTACCACGACATGGAAGGCTACAACGGGCGGCTGGACGCGATGCAGGCCGGGTTCCTGCACGTGAAGCTGGCTCACCTGGCGAACTGGAACACGGCGCGGCGCGAGCGGGCGGCGGAATACAATCAGTTGCTGGCCAGCGCGGAAGGCAGCGTGACGCGCCCGTACGAACCGAGTTGGTCGCGCGGGGTGTATCACCTGTACGTGATTCGGACTCAGGATCGCGACGGCATGATGGACCACCTCAAGAAGGCGGGCATCGCGACAGGGATTCACTACCCGATACCGCTGCATATGCAGAAGGCCTACGATTACATGAACTACCGGCAAGGAGACTTCCCGGTGACGGAGAAGGTTGCCTCGGAGATCGTATCGCTGCCGATGTACCCGACCCTGCAGCCGGAACAGCAGGCCCGCGTCGTCCAGGAAATCCTGCGCTGCCTCCGCGTTGAAATGGCGCGGTAACAAGCTGAACTCTCTTAGGGACCCGTGACAAAGCGGCGGTACGAGGAAGGCTAACTTTTGACCAGGAACCTTCTCTTATGAACTCGACAATCGAAGTAACGGCTGAAACGACGCCACACGTGGCGACTAGATCTGCTGTTCGGAAGAAGATATGGATCGATCTGGACAACTCGCCGCACGTGCCATTTTTCGTTCCCATCATCCCGGAGCTGAAAGCCAAAGGTTACGACATTTTCCTTACGGCGCGGGATTCCTACCAAGTGGTTGAGCTTCTGAAGCATTATGGGGTTAACGCGCGCGTCATCGGGAAGCATTACGGGAAACACAAGCTGCTGAAAGTTCTGGGCACTCTCTGGCGAGGCATTCTGCTTACCTACATCGTCCGGAAAGAGAAGCCCGCTATTTCGGTGACGCACGGGTCGCGGGGCTGTTCGTTAGCTTCGTCACTGTTAGGGATCCCAAACGTTACCATGATTGACTACGAGCACTCGAGCAAAGGCGTGCCCGCCAAGAATATGTGGCTGATTTTTCCGGAGATCATTCCAACGAATGGGCAAGCGAGCGACAAAATCCTGAAATATCCCGGCATTAAGGAAGATGTGTATCTTCCCAGCTTCCACCCGGACCCGCAACTCAGGGCACGCCTCGGCATTGGGCAAGACGAATTGCTGGTTACCCTGCGGCCGCCCGCCACGGAGGCTCACTACCACAATGCTGAAGCGGAAGCACTGCTATCGGCGACCTTCGAGAAATTCATCAACATGCAGGGCGCACGCATTCTGCTGCTGCCCCGAAACAAGCGCCAGGAAGCTACATTGCGGGCCGCCTGGACTGCGGACATTGCCTCTGGCAAGATAGTGATCCCTGCCTGCGTGGAAGACGGGTTGAACATTATCTGGAACTCGGATTTGGTCGTCAGCGGCGGCGGAACGATGAATCGGGAAGCCGCAGCGATGGGAGTTCCCGTATACAGCATTTTTCGGGGCCCGATCGGGGCCGTGGACCGGTTTCTGTCTTCACAGGGCCGGCTGATCCTGCTGGAGAACGTGGAACAGGTCCAATCCAAGATCCAAGCTGTTCGACGCGACAAAAGCGCTCTGACACTCAAGCATCAGAAAAGCCAGGCGCTCGAGGCGATCGTCAATCACGTTATTTATATATTGGAATCGGCCAAAGGGTGAGTTTCCCGAAGTGACCGAGCCGCTCCGGCTCGGAAGGTACTCATGACAGACGACATTCTTCGAAAGAATATCGAGAGCAGCATCGAGGTTCACAGCCGTCTGGCGGAAGCTTGCTTGCCCGCCATGACCGTCGCTGCCAACGCGCTCATTGCTGCCTATCTCAGCGGGCATAAGGCACTCTTCTTCGGAAATGGCGGCAGCGCCACGGACGCCCAGCATCTCGCCACGGAATTCCTCGGGCGCTATTTGCGCGAGCGCCGCCCATTGCCTGCCGTCGCGCTCCATGACAATGCTTCCGCCGTGACGGCCATAGCGAACGATTACGGCTACGAACATGTGTTCTCGCGGCAATTGCAGGCCCTGGCGGTTCCCGGCGATATCGCCGTTGCCATCAGCACTTCTGGAAATTCTCCGAGCGTGATCGAAGCCGTTACGATCGCGCGCAAGATGGGTATCTATACGATTGGGCTTACGGGGGCTTCCGGAGGTCGCATCCGCGGCCTTGTCGATGTGCTGATCGCGGCGCCATCGGACGAAACGCCTCGAGTTCAGGAGTGCCACATCCTGGTGGGACATGCGCTCTGCGACGCGGTTGAACGAGTGATCACAGCGGCGCCCGCCGCCATCGGAATATCCGCCACCGTTAAGTAGAGATGGTCGATCGTTTCGTCTGAAAAAGCTTCTCCGGTTTATCCACGGGCGCTTCTGGCCTCCAGCAAACATACCTCGAGCAGACGTAGTATTCGAAATTGGTAAGGCACATTAAGAATCTCTCACATTAAAGATTGGCTGAACACGTGGCGATAGAACAGCTAGGGCATTGTCACGATTCCGTTGAATTATGGCGATCGGCTGAGTACGTCTTCCAAAGCCCGCCATCGTCGGCGTCAGGGACAGGTTCCCTGTTGTTCCGAAACTGTCCGAGGGTTCAGTAGCTGCCATCTTTAAGTGGATAGTAATCTGCTTGAGGACCGAAACCGATTACAAATGCCCTATGGCCATATGCGGGTTGGTAGCTGCTTGCTGACACCACAAGACCTTGAAGGAGTTGAAACTAGAGGCCATGCGTAATAAACAGTTCCTCCTGAGTTTGGCGATCTTGCTCCTTTCAGCCCTGCGAGCAGAAGCTACCACTTTTACAGTCAAGGCTGGAGGCGGTGGCAACTACACCACGATCAGTGCATGCGCAGCTGTGGCCGTCGCCGGAGATAATTGCGTCATCTTCGCGGGAACCTACAATGAGACCGTGACGCCTGCTCACTCCGGCTCATCGGGCAGCCCGATTACGTTCTCCACGAATCCGGGTGATTCGGTCACGGTTCAGGGATTCAATCTTGGCACGCTGAGTTACATCACCATTACAGGCACGGCGTCCAATCCAATGGTCATCACTCAAGCAATCGTTTGGTTGGCGATCACCCACTCCGTGTTTCAGTACATCACCAATACCGGAGGCACCGGAGGACCTTGCTTTGGCGGTAACGGTTGGTATCAAACGGGACAGCCGAGCAGCTACAATCAATTCTTGAATTTGACTTTGCAATACTGCGGCGGCACGTCAAACAACAGCAGCGGGGCCATCGAACTCGAAGGACATTACAATCTGTTCGACACCATAAAAGTCTCGTATACCCAGGCCGGGGTCACGCTATCGGGACAATTCAACGTAATTCGCAATAGCACCTTTGGGCCCACTTCTCTCGCCGTGATTGGCAGCAATCATAGCCAGCCTGTGGAGAACTCGGTTGCCTGCGGCGGCAGCAGTTCAGATATCACCGGCGGTATGCAGCACTTGCTCTATGAGAACAATTACTCGGCTCAATGGCGCGGGGGAGACTCACACGGTACGGCCCTGATAACAGACACGGGGTCCACAAAGTGCGGTACGACCTCGAACGTTTTTCGACTCAGTCAGACGATGGACAGCGGATCGTATTCGACGGAAATCTATTCTTCCCTGAACACCTATTTTTATAACGATTCGTTCAGTAACACCCAGCTCGATAATGGAGCGAAGGATCAGGAAGACTACCAATTCGATCCAAGCGCCCCGAACAGCCGAACGATCAACAACATCTTTGCAAACATGACGCAACTGGGAGC
>JBEKCU010000286.1:0-5867 GCA_050014735.1 Candidatus Acidiferrales bacterium
TGGCTCCACAATTTCCGCCGACTTGTCAGCCGCTGGGAATATCACGAAGCCAATTTCCTCGGCATGCTCCAACTCGGCTGCCTCATTATCCTGCTGAGGCATTTATGAGATGGCTTCTAGTTGTATGTACCAATTGCTTGGCAACTTTGCTCACTGTCTCTTCCTAGGAGTGTGGCCGAATAATAGCTTTCGCCGTCATATGTTGTGGCCAAGCTGGCGCTGACTACAACGGGTTGCATTCGTTACATGCAATTTTGGAATACTCGGACACGCTCCTAATAGTTCTCAGACAGGGAAAACATATTCTGGCGCAGATGCTTCGCCGCCTTCATTTCCCGTCCAATTAGTCAGTTCGCGGCGAGCAATCGCATAAGAAAACTGCTCGGAACTCCTAAAGCGGCTTTGGCTTCATTGGAGATCAGTGCGTGTCTGGGCTAAAAACAGCACTTCAGCGGGAGCTGCATCAGGCGCTGCGACATGGAGATGATAACCCGACCGAAGGTCGAGTCATTAATGTTGCCATCAACCGAGTTCGCGCCGAAAAACTGCGGGTGATTGAACGTATTGAACGTCTCCCATCGAAACTCCAACAGCTTGGTTTTTCCAAGAGCGGTATCTTTAACCAATGCAATGTCCGAATTGTCCATCCCGGGACCATAGAACGACCGACGCGGTGCGTTTCCGACTGAACTGAGAGGCGGAACACTGCACAGTGAAGTATTGAAGTAAGGTTGGCCGTTTCCGGGATTGTGATTCAGTTGCAGTGCGTCTAACGCGACATCGAGATTGCCGAAACCGACTCCGTTCACCCCGTTATTGTAACTACCGATCAAAGATGTGTCGTTGCGGTTCACCAAAGTCACCGGAAGGTCGGTACTAATACGCGTGATACCAGAGATCGCCCAAGCTTTCGTTACTTGGTTGGAATGACGAAAGAGCTTCTCAAACGGCAATCGTGGCGCTAGCTCGCAACGAAATTGTGCTTCAAGTCAAACGAGGAAGGGGCTCTGGCAACTCGGTTGAACTGGGGTGCTAGGGTGGTAGAAAAATATATTTTTTGCTTGCAAATGCGAGGTAGTCGGCTTTAGGCTCGGGGGCAAATCTTAGGTTGGTACTTTGTAATCGGCCCGCAAGAATTGAATCCGGTCTAAGGGGGGAAGTTCATGGCTATCAAGGAAAAGAAAACGGCGCGGAACAAATGTCTGGCGGTGCCCTTTGGAATCATGTCAACGATCTTGTGCTTTTCGCTCACGGCTTTAGCCCAGACTCCCGTGCGAGCAACCATTACTGGGACCGTGACCGCGGACCAGGGTAACGTTATCGGATTCCGCGTCGCCGCCCATAATTTAGACCGCCGACTCTGGTACACGGTCTTTACCAGCAAAGGTCACTATGTCGTGCCACAGGCGTTGCCAGGACACTATGAAGTGATGGTGAACCAGCCCGGCTACAATTCCCCGACAGTTCCCCTGACGCTTGGGCCAGGCGAAAGCAAGACGGCCGACATCGCGCTAAAGCAGAGCATGCAAGGAGATGCAGCCCGCCCAGGTCTGCGTGACGATGAAGGACCTAACTTGGGCGGAGGCTCCGGCAAGACTGTAGTTGTCAAGACTTTGGAGGAGTTGTTTCCGCCTGGGCCGGCTCTGGGCTTGTTGAAGGAGAACTGTACCGGTTGCCACGGGAGTGGCTGGGGCGCCCTGCACTACGACCGAGACCACTTTATGCGAGGCATCGAGCGGATGACCGAAACCGGTCCCGGATACAACGCGTTCGATCTCGCGCTGGGCAGAACGCCTATTAACAAGAGCCAAAAAGCCATGTTGGCGGACTATCTAGTTACGAACTTCGGGCCGGACGCGCCGCGAAGAGCACTCTGGGTCGAGCCGCTGGTGCCGGATGAGAGCGTAGTTTCTAAACAGATTTACGTTTCCTACGATATTCCCGATGACCTCAAGCTTGCAGTCGGAGGAGACAAGATCGGCGGCGACATCGTAGATGGGGTCGTTCCTCAAATGGCCAACCCGTATGACATGCAGCATCTGCAAGCTGCGTTTATTTCTCCGGTGGATGGCAACGTATGGATTAGTTCTGGCGGTTCGAATTCCCTGCTTCGTCTGAACCCAATCGACCCGGATAACTCCGAGAGGTGGAAGAATTATCCGATCAAAGGGGCTAACTTCGTTCACCCGAGCGGCATTACCATCGACAAACAAGGCCACGTCTATTGGCCGGAACTAAGGGGAGGAATGCTCGGCGAGTTGGACCCGGCGACAGGGCAACAGATTCGGCACGCCATGCCACAGCAAGTGGGCGCTTTGCATGAGACGGTCGTCGACAAGGACGGCAATATCGGCTTCGACCTCATCTGGGGAGCGGAGTTCGGCAGGATGGAAGCGAAAACCCACAGGATTCACATGTATCCCACTCCGACGCCTGACAACGGCCTATACGGATTGGCGGTCGACCAGCAGGGCAATCTTTGGGGTGCCGGCTGGCAAAAAGGCACCATCAACAAGTGGGACGTGGAAACGGAAGCGGTGAAGGAATATAAGGTGCCGAACTCGTGGGGACAGGTTCGCCGCATTACCGTGGATTCGAAAGGGATCGTCTGGGCTACGGAATTCAACAGCGGAATACTCGCCAGGTTCGATCCTGCCACCGAAAAGCTAACCGAATACAAAATCCCCTTGAACGGGGCAAATCCCTATGAGTCTTGGGCCGACCGATCCGACAACATCTGGATATCGGACCAGCCTCATAGCGCCATGATCAAGTTCGTACCAAGCACCGGTAAGTTTATCTTTTATCTGATGCCCCAGCCCACCCAGAGCGTGCCCAAGGTCGAGGTCGCAGACAATAACACTCTTTGGTTCGGGACCAGGGGCAAGAAGCTTGCGACGGCGGTTCACTTTTATCCCGATGGCTATACGGCCAATGCTCCGCCGATACCCTGATATTGAATACTGCTTGGAATCGGGTGGAGTTGCGTACGGTTGACGACGGTTGTTACCCATTGCTATATCTCAGGCTTCAATGCGGCTCAAACGAAATGCTCGGCGGCAGCACACTTCCCCGCCATTGAAGTTAAGATGCCGATAAATCGCGATGTCGGTGGCTCGTCTTTGGCGGTCACCGACGTCTGACGATGGAATCGAATTCCTATGCACGGGATATACCTAGCCGACCCCTACATAACCTGGACATCTGCCGAGAAGAAACTGGCCCGGAAAGCCTTTGAGAAAGCCTACGAGGCCGAATGCGCCACAATTACAGCCGAAGCGAACCGGATGATTGCAAGCGCGAAGACTCCGTCGGATATCTGGCTGGTGCATGATTATTTGTCGGAGCGCCGAAAGGCCGTGGACCTGATTTACGATTACAGGTATTCAGTATTGATACAGGTGTTTGCTCGCCTGTTGCGCGATGGGTGGCTAACCGAAGCGGACTTCGATGGTATCGATAAAGAGAAGGTCGACAGTATCATACAAATCGCAAGCCTCTAATCAGCTTTTCTCGCGATCGAAACTGGAGGTGCATGCTCCTCGACACACGAAAGAAGCCGAACGGGAAAGTGCACGCCACGATTCGGTAGTGGGGCAGATTGAAAAAACCGGGCCGATCCGTCCCGAAAAACATGGGACGGATCCACCTCGACAAAACAACCTTCTTTTGGAGAAGCCGGCTTTCGTAGAGCCTGCACGGTTTCTGGCAGGCATTCGCCTTCCTTGGCCAAAATTACGGTGAGTGCCCCGATAGCGTCCTAGTTTAAATTAGAGTTTTGGTGTCGGCTGGCGAACTCCGGGAACGCCAATCTCCCGATTGGCGTTTTGTGCTTCTGTACCGTCGCCAATCGGGAGATCGGCGTTCCCAGGGTTAGACTCCGAAGTCGCAGCCTAACATTTCTTCGAACGCATTTCTCTAGATTAGGACACTACCAGCGCCCCACAGTCCTTGACGACAACCCAGCGTGCATGCTAGAAGCTGGTGCCATGCTGAAACTATTCCTCACTTTCGCACTGGAATTTCTGGTGGTCGGTGCCATGATCGGGGTCCCTCAGGAAGTCACAGCACAATCATCGGAACGCCGGGCCCTGAGCGGCGTGGTTAGCTCGCCACAGGAGGGCCGCATGGAGGGCGTCGTCGTCAACGCTCGACGCGACGGCGCCAATTTCACGGTGTCGGTGGTGAGCGATTCGCAGGGTAAATACAGCTTCCCCCGGGACCACTTGGAGCCAGGGAAATACGCCCTCACGATCCGAGCCGTCGGGTATGACCTGGTCGGGCCGAAATCTGTTGAGATCTCTGCGGGCAAGACAGCGAATGAGGACCTGAAGCTCGAAAAGGCCAAGGATCTCGCCGCGCAACTCAGTTCCATCGAGTGGGCCATGAGCATCCCCGGCACGCCCGAACAGGTGGATAAGCTCGTCTATCAAACCGGGAGCTGCGCCTACTGCCATAACTGGCAACGCATCATGAAGTCAAAGCACACTGCGGAGGAGTTCCTGCCGCTAATTACCCGCATGCAGTCGTACTACACGGACGGATCGGCGAGCAGCAACGATGGGCGGGGCCGTGGTCAGATCGGCACGCCGGACCAGGTTGCCGCTGCACCGCAGAATCCGATGTGGGGTCGCGAACCGTTCGGGATTCCGAAGAAGGAGCTCGCCGAGTACCTCGCCAGCCTGAATTTGAGTGATGGCAGAACAACGTGGCCCTACGAATTGACGACGCTTCCTCGTCCAAGGGGCAAAGCCACTCGCGTCATTATTACCCAGTACGACATGCCTCGACCCGACACCGTGTCGCATGACCTCGACCTCGATTCGAAGGGCACGGTGTGGTATACCGACGAAAGCCGGATGTTCTTCGGGAAGATGGATCCGAAAACCGGCGTGTTCAAGGAGTATGCGCTCCCGCCTGTACCGCCGGGAGACTTGCCGGGCGCGAGAGACATTCAGGTAGATCGGGACGACAATCTCTGGTTTCCGCGACGAATCGCTGGGGCCGGGATTGTGGTCACGAAGTTCAATCCGAAAACAGAGGAATTGAGCACAATCGAGGGAGTCGGCACCCAATTCATGGCGATTGGTCCCGATGGCAAAATCTGGGCTGGGCTCTCAAGGATCGATCCAAAAACCATGAAAGTGGAGGCGACATATTCCTGGGAAAAATCGCCGAACCTGCCCCCTGGCTTTCACCGCCAGTACGTCGATCTCACGCTCGTCAACTCCAAGGGCAATCCATACGCGCCGGATATCGGCGGCGGGTACATTATCGGTATCGACGCCAAGACAGGCGAGGCCAAGTACTGGCAGGTCCCAACGCCCAGGGCGTCGCCACGCCGCGGCCGGATGGACGCGCAAGACCGATTCTGGTTTGCCGAGTACACCGGGAACAAAATCGGCATGTTCGACACCCGCACGGAAAAGTTCCAGGAATGGCCCATGCCGCGCAAGTATATGACCCCGTACGCCGTCTCGGCCCCAGATAAAAACGGCTACGTGTACGCCACGAGCAATATGGCCGAGCGCCTTGTCCGTCTCGATCCAAAGACTGGCGAAATCGTCGAATATCAGATACCGACCGACTTCGATGCGAAGAAGATCGCCTACGATCCTACAACCAGCCATACGACGCTGTGGATGGTTAACACTCGTACCGCGAGGATAATGAAAGTTGAACCTCTAGAGTAGAGGCGCTTCTGCCCGCATTCGTTACGGGACGCTCTCGGTTCTCTCTGCTGCCAATGGCCGCCCAGCTTTATGCTCATCCGCCGACTTCCATTGCTTCGCCCAAACCTCGGTGGCAAACAAGACAAGAGAGCAACCGACCGGAAAAAAAATCTCATTCAGACCTCGGGACGTTGC
>JBEKCU010000287.1:0-5816 GCA_050014735.1 Candidatus Acidiferrales bacterium
ACCTGTTGGAAACGCTGGCTTGATAATGTACAGGTTCTAGGAGTGCAGGAGATGCTGTGGGAAAATTAATCCAAACTTCCAAAGTGAAGATCCACAAGGAACCGGGGAACAGTAAGATCAAGCGCGCGGAATTCGAAGGTTTCCCCGGCGCAGTCCGCATGGGAATTCATGGTGGCATCGCGCAATACTTTAAGCTCTCGCCGGACGAACCTATGGCATCCACTTTGGATTACATTGTTGCCGCCGTTGGAGGCTGTCTGACGGGAACGGTGGCCGGGGCGCTGGAAGCGCGCGGAGTGCGCTCGGATTCCGAGAAGCTCCAGGTGGAAGCGGAAGGCCGCATCGAGGACGTTGACGGCAAGATGATTCTGACGGGCATCAAGATGCGCTACCGCCTCACCGTGCCCAAGGATAAACGCGCTGCCGTCGAGCGAGCGCTGCAACATCACGAGGGAATGTGCGCCGCGTCCGAAAGCGTGCGCCGCGGCATTACCGTGGAATGGGAGAGTGAAATCGTGGAAGAATCCGAAAATGGGACTGACAAGTCTGTGGTAGCCGGCAAAACCGCTGAATCCGTCGCGCCCGGTAAAGACTGACTTTCACATCGCGCGTGCGGAGAATTTAGCTTGGCTCGCAAAAAACCGCGCCCTTCACAAAAATCGTGAAGGATGCGGCACCCAAATTCTTCCAACCCGCAGCCGCGCGCACCACCCCTTAATAGATTCTGAATTCTGGGCTGCCTCTCCCTTGCGATTTTCCATGGTGCGGCCCTTACTCCAGCCATCGAGTTTTCTTAATAGTTTTCTAAATAGGCACTTGCCTACCTTTCGTAAAATATCCCGGAAGCTCGGTTTTGAAATTTATCTCCAATCTATCTTTCTTTTATTTCGAAGAAAGTTTTCTTGAAATTCCGCCAAGGATGTATATGATGTGGCGTTCAACCACGGGGAAATCGGTTTCGTCCGGCGAACGAGTACGGAAAATTACTTGGGCCCAAGCAACAAAGACCCGCAAGGTCCTGGAGCGGAGACGATGCTGAGAAGAAGTCCGGTACGGCGTTCGGAACAAGGTTCAACCGCAGTTGCTCTCGCCTTTGTCGTTTTCCTGGTATTAATGACGGCCGTCACCGTCTACATCTTCGCGGCCAAAGTGTGGTGGTTCCCGCCTGCAATCACCGATCTGGGGCACGAGATTGACGCCCAATTCATGCGCACGCTTATCATTACCGGTGTCGTATTCGTTGCGGCGCAACTCGGCCTGGCCCTCGCCATCTACAAATTCCGCGATCATGGCCAGAAGGCGGAATATTTCGAAGGCAATAACACGATGGAAATCGTCTGGACACTGGCGACCATCGTCCTGTTCGTCGGTCTTGGTTTGTATGCGCGGAATGCCTGGGCACAGGTCCATTTTATCGGCGCATCCGAAGGCGCGATGCCGATCGAGATCACGGCGCAACAGTTTGCCTGGAACTTCCGCTATGCCGGTCCCGATGGAAAGTTCGGCCGCACCAAGCCAGAACTGGTGAGCGCATCCACTGGCAATCCGGTGGGCCTCGATTCAACCGATCCGTCGTCGAAGGACGACATCGTATCTCCAGTCATTGCCGTTCCGGCGGGGCGCGAGATTGAGTTGATTATTCGTTCCCAGGACGTTACCCACAGTTTCTGGGTTCGCGAACTGCGATTGAAGCAAGATGCCGTTCCGGGCATGGAGATTCACATGCACTTTACGGCAACCGTTCCCGGCGATTATGAGATTGCCTGTGCGGAGCTTTGCGGACTGGGGCACTACCGGATGCACAGCATGCTTACCGTAATGTCCGAAGCGGATTTCGAAAAATGGGTCAAGGATCAGGAAGCAGCAAATCAGTAAGGTTTAGCAGGAAGTTTCACCTGTAGGGGCACGGCATGCCGTGCCCGGCACGTGCAGCGCACAACCGTGAATTATTGACGATACAGCCCGCCAGAAGGATCCGGCGGGAAGACGTTCCCCGAGGAGAGGCCCGATGGTGACACACGAAAACGGCGGCGGTCACGCGCATCATCCACCGTCCGGTTTCATTGCGAAGTATGTCTTCAGTATCGACCATAAGGTAATTGGCATACAGTACTTGTGCCTTGCGTTGTTCTCGGTGTTCGTCGGCATGGCGTTGTCTCTCCTCATGCGTCTGCATCTTGCGTGGCCGAACGCCCATTGGTCTTTCTTCAAGGGCGGCTTGATGACGCCCGAACAATACCTTGCCTTGATGACCATGCACGGAACCATCATGGTCTTCATGGTATTGACCACCGCGCCGCAGTCCGGTTTCGGCAACTATTTCCTGCCGATCCAAATTGGCGCAGCTGACATGGCCTTTCCCGTACTAAACATGCTGTCGTTCTGGACAACGTTCGTTTCGCTTGTCGTTATGGTAGCTGCATTTTTCGTCTCGGGCGGCGCTCCGATCGGTGGCTGGACCTCCTATCCGCCGCTAAGCGCGCTGGGCGAAATGGCCGGTCCCGGTCAGGGAGCCGGCGAGACATTATGGATTATCGGGTTGGCTATTTTCTGCGGCGCATCGCTGATGGGCGCGCTCAATTTCATCACCACATTGATTGACCTCCGCGCGAAGGGCATGACGCTGGGGCGCCTTCCACTGACGTGCTGGACTTGGTTTGTGACGGCGATTCTCGGCCTGCTAGCGTTCGGCGTCCTGTTGGCAGCCTGCATCCTTCTGTTGCTTGACCGCCTGGCTGGAACCAGTTTCTTTGTCCCTGGCGGACTTGTCATCACCGATCAAGTCATCACCTGGCATAAGGGCGGTTCGCCTTTGCTCTGGCAGCACCTTTTCTGGTTCTTCGGCCATCCGGAAGTTTACATTGCGATTCTCCCCGGGATGGGCGTGGCGTCGCACTTGCTGTCGACGTTTTCCCGCAAGCCCGTGTTCGGCTACCGTGCAATGGTTGGCGCGATTTGCGCGATCGGATTCCTGGGCTTCTGCGTCTGGGGCCATCACATGTTCGTGAGCGGGATGAGCCCATACACCGGATTTGCGTTCTCCATCCTGACGATGACGATCGGCGTGCCATCGGCGATCAAGACATTCAATTGGCTGGGAACGCTCTGGGGCGGCAAAATCCAATTTAACTGCGCAATGCTGTTTGCCCTGGGCTTCGTGTCCTTGTTCGTTAGCGGAGGCCTTTCCGGTCTGTTCCTCGCGCAACCCTCACTCGATCTGTACTTGCATGACGGATATTTCGTGGTCGCGCACTTCCACCTGATCATGGGCGTCGCGGCGATTTTCGGAATGTTCGCGGGCATGTACTTCTGGTTCCCGAAGATGTTCGGCAGATTTCTGAATGAGGGAATCGGCAAAGTTCACTTCTGGCTCACGTTCGTCGGAGTGTACTGCATTTTCATGCCGATGCACTTCCTGGGCTTGGCGGGCCATCCGCGGCGTTATTTCGACACGACGGCCGTGGAGTACCTTCAGAAGCTGCAGCCCGTTCACGTGTTCATCAGCATTGCGGCATTCATTACGATCGCATCGCAGTTTCTGTTCTTGTTCAATTTCTTCTGGAGCCTGAAAGCGGGCAAGGAAGCGAAGGAAGAGAATCCGTGGCACGCCACGACCTTGGAGTGGTCGATTCCGTCACCTCCTCCGTTCGATAATTTCGGTGGCATCGAGCCAGTGGTGTACCACGGACCGTATGAATTCAGCGTGCCCGGCGCGGCGGACGATTATATCCCCCAGACTCTCGCGCCCAACTTGGTGCGCAAGGCGTAGCGCAGTTTATTCGATCGCTTATTAGAATCGATCGATCAAATGGTCTTTGTGGGTCGCGGCTTCAGCCGCGACATTCAGCGGCCACGAAAATGGGGCCTTAGCCCCTGAAGGCCTATCGAGTTCGAATGGCCGGCTATTCATGAGACGGTTTCTAGATTGACTGGGACGAACGATGCCAGGAACAATCGTCGAGGATATCGAGCTAATAGACGCCGGTCACGGTGGTGGAACCCCGCCGCCCGCCGGTGGCGACGACGATGGAGATTCTTCGGGTCCGTTACATCCCGTTCCTCGCCGCGCCTATTTCACGGCTCTCCAAATGGGCCTTGCGGCAATTGTGATGTTTTTCATGGCGCTGGCAAGTTCCTATATTGTGCGCAAGGGGCTCGGCAACGACTGGCAGCGCACGCCAATGCCTGCTGTAGTTTGGTTCAATACGACGATTCTGCTCATAAGTAGCGTGACCATTGCGGTCGCGCGAAAAAAACTGGAAGGCGGCGAGCGTGATGCATTCCGTTCCTGGTGGTGGGTGACCACCGGTCTCGGACTGCTTTTTCTGGCAGGGCAGATTGTTGCCTGGCGCCAGCTCGCCGCCGCTGGGATGTTGCTGGCGACCAATCCGAGCAGTAGTTTCTTTTACCTGCTGACGGCGGCGCACGGCGCGCATCTGGCGGGCGGAATATTCGCTTTGTTTTACGTCACGTTCCGGCAGTGGAAGCGCTCGCGAATTTCGCAGGCGACGGCTGCAGAACTCACTTCGATTTATTGGCATTTCATGGACGGACTTTGGGTTTTCTTGCTCGTACTCCTGACTCTGGGACGGTGAACCGTGCACGATGTACATACTGAGACGGCGCTCGATTCGGCATGGTCCGGCGGCGGGTCTCCTTTTGCGATGGGCTCGAAGAAATTGGGGATGTGGCTGTTTATCGTCTCCGACACGCTAACGTTTTCGGCTCTGCTGGTCACCTACACGTATTCGCGGATCATGAATCCGGACTGGCCGAAGCCATTTCCGATGAACCCGGCCATCATTTTTTCCACCACGATGACGGTCGTGCTGCTTGCTAGCTCGCTAACAATGGTCATGGCCGTAATGGCCTCGCAGCGAAACGATCGCAAGGCGACGGTGTTGTGGATGATCGCCACAATGGCCGGCGGGCTCACATTTATGGGCCTGCACTTGCGCGAATGGTTTCACCTGATTGAAGAGGGTGCCACGATCACTCACAACCCGTGGGGCACGCCGCTATTCGGTGCGGTATTTTTCGGCATAACCGGGATGCACATGACGCACGTGTTGATTGGCGTCATCTACCTCGGCATTGTCGCCACCGGCTACGGCCGCGGGAAGTTTTCAGCCGAAGACGTCGAAGTCAATGGCCTCTACTGGCACTTTGTCGATCTGGTCTGGATGTTCGTATTCCCGTTGATTTATCTAATGTCGGTGAAGTACTAGCTGCGTTCATTTCCGGGAGAAGACGAAACGATGAGCACACATGCGCAAGCCGGAGAAGCCCACGGGGCAAGCGTAGGAACGAATCTGGCGGTATGGATCGGGCTGGTCGCAATCACGGGTCTTGAGGTGTTTCTCGCGTACGAGGAACTGCAGCCGAAGGTCATGCTCACCATTCTTCTTGGCCTGTCGGTCGTTAAGGCCGCGATGATCATGTCGTATTTCATGCACCTGAAGTTTGAGAAATTTTCGTTGGTGCTGTGGCTCATTCCGGCGATGCTTTTCTGCATCATGGTGATGATGCTCGTGTTTTTCACGGAGGCATTCTCTTCGTTTCCCCTGATGCACCATTAGACGACGCGGTGACACTTGACTGTGGGCGTCGAACGGAATGGGATGCGTTATGGAAGACGGCAATGGTAGAATGGCCGAGTTGTTGACGAACGTTTAAGAGGGATTAGAAATGCGTCTGAGCTCCGCGATCCTGATTATTTTTGCAGTTCTAAGCTTGGCGCCCGGCGCATTTGCGCAAGCCTGCGCCCTCTGCTACACTACCGCCTCCCAAACCAGCGTTGCCGCCCAGCATTCGCT
>JBEKCU010000288.1:0-5807 GCA_050014735.1 Candidatus Acidiferrales bacterium
ATCGTGACGATGCCGATTTTGAAGAATTCCCAGGCAGTGATCTCAACGTTCTCACGGCGAAGAGCTATGAGCCAGAAAATCGTCGCGAGCGAGCCCGTGACCGAGAGATTCGGTCCAAGATCGACTCCGATCAGGATCGCGTGCGCCACAACGGTTGTTTCCTGCGCATGCCGAATCGCGGCACCGCTCATCAGTCCGACGGGCAAATTATTCATTCCATTGGAGAGTAAAGCTACCGCAAAAGCTGCGATACCTTTGGCCACCCAGGTTGTAGTCTCCGCAAGTGACCGCAGTCCCGTAAGTCCTAAACGCAACAGACCCGCATTTTGCAATGCTTCCACGATGACAAAGAGTCCAGCCACCAATGGCAGGATGGACCAGGCTACGCCCTTCGCAACCTTCAATGGACTGCTTCGATCTCGCCATGTCACAACCGCCATCGCGAAGATAGCTGCGCAGCAAGTGGGCGCACCGAGCGAAATCCCCAGGGCTGAAGACGTGACGAGAGCCACAGCAGCAATGGCTAACCCGGCAAGGGCGAGTTTCCCATCGGTTGAAAGCAATACCCGCTTCACTTCACCCCGCATTTCTCCACGGAGTTCCTTGCGTGAAAGACACCGCAAGCATAGGAACGTGACAAGAATGGAAGTCACGGATGGGAGAAGAAAAATGCGCAACCACATCCCCAGCGGTGGCATGTGCTGGTCAAAGACGACAAGGTTGGCAGGATTAGAGATCGGAAAAACAAAACTTGCCGCGTTCGCGATAAATGCACAAGCAAACAGGTATGGCTTGGGATCGACCCTGGCCCTGCGGATCACGGCGAGGACGGCGGGAGTCAGAACTACGGCGGTCGCGTCATTCGAAAGAAGCGCGGTAACAAACGTACCAACCAAATAGATCAGGACAAACAATCGCCCCGGTGAGTTTCTTGCGTGATGGGCCGCCAAATCGGCTGCCCATTCGAAGACTCCTTCTTCCCGCGCCAATTCAGCGAGAATCATCATTCCTGTTAGGAAAAGATAGACATTTAATCCTTCGTAAACGGCATGAGCTGCTTGTGGCAGTGGAATCAACCGGGTAAGGACAAGGAGAATCCCCCCTCCACAAACCCAATACGCCTCCGCAATCCGTCGCGGGCGCAAAATCATGCAGAGGATGCTCGCGAGAGAAATTGTCCAGATCAGGATCGTCGAAGCATGAGGGATCAGCATAGCGTGCAACCGATACCTGACCAGCCCCTATGCCGCGGGTTAGACACGGTCAGCCGTGTTCGCATGGATGTCATCGCGCGGGAAATTCCTTTTCCATTTCGGATTTAGTTTCGGATTCCGATGCAGGGATTGCAACGGTATCGGAATCAGACAGAGTTTCAGGAATCGCGAACCAGAGCAATCCAAAAGCAAGCACGGCGATCCCCGCCAAGCCCAGAAAGGACGCTCGGTACCCGAGACGCTGAATCAGTATTCCGCCGATTGTCGTACTTACGGCTGCCCCTATGCCAACCACGGTCCCAAGTGCTCCCGCAGCTACGTTGAAGCGGCCCGTCCCCTGAGTCATGTCTTTGATGACTAAAATCGAGACAATGGCGAAAATGGCATTCGCCACTCCGTCGAGCGTCTGAATGGCGATCAACGCTCCCACGGCATGGGTTAAGGTGCAAAGAACTCCGCGTATGGGAAGGACACCGAAGCCGAGGAGCAAGAGTGGTTTTCGTCCCTTCGCCGCAGCCCGTCTTCCAATCCAAGCCGCACTGACCGCTATAACGAGTTGCGTCACGATAATGCATGCGGACATGAACGGGGCCGCGGCTTTCAGGTTGTCCTTCGACAGCATCTCGCCCAGTTCCGGCAACATCGCGGCGTTCGCCAAGTGAAAAAGAAAGGCGGTCGCCAGGAAACAAAAAAGAATGCGGTCCTTGAAGAGAGCGGGCAATCCCTCCGCCTCAATCTGGCCTTGTTTTTGGATCGCTCCACGAGCGCGGGCATAGTCGATCTGCCTGGCATCTACAAAAAACAAAGACACGGCTGCGGGAATGGCGAGCAACGCGGCAACCACGAAGATCGCACGGTAACCGAATTTATAGCTGACATAGGCGACGAGCAGGGCAGTGAATACATTGCCTGCGGAATTGAATGACTGATTCTTCCCAAACTGCTTGTCAAAGGCAACAGCCCCGACAATCCCGAGCGTGATGGCCGCAACTGTAGGTCCGAGAAAAGGTCCTGAACCGCCGATGAGGAACTGTGCGGCATACACCCTAATTGGGCCGAGATGCCCCATGAGGAGGAGTGCCCCGGCAACCAGTACACCGAGACTCGCCGCAAGCAACATCCGTTTGCGATGCACTGCGTCGATCACTGCTCCCGCCGGAGTTTGCATTGCGACCGATACCAACCCTCCGAAGGTCAAAGCATAACCGACACGGCCCGGATTCCATCCGCTCGAAGCTAGGTAGGCCGCCAGAAATGGACCAAGGCCAGTTTGCACGTCGGCCAGGAAAAAGTTCAGCCATTCGAGTGACCGCAAGCTCCCTTGTTTTCCTCGCATCGCATTGCTTTTATCATTTCCCATTACAGTTCCCTGCCGATCTTCGCCTCTTCTTCTTTTCAATTCCGACCCGAGAACCGTGAGATCGGTAGAATATCCTATGCGCGATACACCCTGTCAGATGTTCGATTGAACTTAATTTTACCGTTGAAAAGAGCGAGGCACTCGCCGGCTTCGCGCGCGGCTTTGACAGCACCTTTCCAAATCCTTCATCGGGACTCGTGAGCAGTGTCAATGCGACTTCCATGCAACTCGGTGGAGGAATGAATATCGGCCTGTGGAAGGGCTTCAGCGCGCGTTCGAATTGGATTATGTGCGCACGACTCTCCCGAATGGCGGCAATAACATCCAAAATAACTTGCGCCTCAGCTTTGGAGTTACTTACCCCGCACGTTGACTGACGTAGTGATTGGTTTTAAGGGGATCGGCGGGTCGATTCAGCACATCGGTCTCTCGCACCCCTTGATACAAGACCCATCCATTCATGTGTTCAGATGTGAACAGACTCTCTCCCGATTCCGCATTATAAATGAGTTGTGATGGGCTGAAGCCGGTTCCCGGCTTGCAGTCAAGCCCGCAGGAGGCTTTTATGTCTTCAGACGATCTGATTCTTCCGAACCCAACGCGTCATTTCCGAATCTTGGGAAGCTTTTGGACCGCTTACGGAATTATTCGACTGATCATGGTGCTTTGCCTTCTGATCTACGGCAGGACAGCGACCTTAATGTTTGGCGCGCTGCTCAGCCGTGTGCCCGATCCGTTCGCACTGATGGATATTTTTCATTTCTTTTACACAGCAATGATTGTTTTATCGGTTGTTTGCGGTGTCGTAGCGTTCGTCGCTGGGCTGGCGCT
The DNA here is from genome assembly GCA_050014735.1 of Candidatus Acidiferrales bacterium. Taxonomy (GTDB): domain Bacteria; phylum Acidobacteriota; class Terriglobia; order Acidiferrales; family UBA7541; genus Palsa-360. The sequence continues at coordinate 3,406 of JBEKCU010000288.1, forward strand.
CCTGGGACGACAGCACTCGGGCCGTAGACTCGCCCTCATCGCAGCAGTCTTGTCGGTCTCCGATATTCCGCTGGGCATAACTCTGGGAATTTACACCCTCGTGGAATTGCTTCCCGTCAAGACTACGAAGCTTTTCGCACGCTCCGGGCTAGCGGCCTAGGCCGGCCCAGTCAAAGAAAGTAGGAAGACAATGTTTCTGATGGCCGTTCTCGCGGTATTCGTTCTCGTGGCGCTTGTGGGCAGTCTCCCGGTTTGGCCGCATAGCAAGAAATGGGGCTTCGGTCCCATTGGCGGCGTAAGCGTGGTCATACTCGTTATTTTGATTCTATTTTGGACCGGCCATTTGTAGCCTGCGGGTCGGGCAGCCTAGCTTCTGAGAGTGTTGAATTGAGGACGCCCCGCCCTTGGCGCCGTTCAAGGACGGTTCCCGCTGTTTTGCATATCCTGTTGAGGATGACGTCGCCAAGAAAGAGCCGCCCTTCCAACTTTCTTTGTCGATGATCGACAATAAAGTCTTGGTATAGCTCCTTAAGATGTTGAAACAATTGTTATAACATTAAGAGGGCAAAATGCTTGAACTCAGGGTCCGCAAAATTGGCAATTCGCTCGGCGTCGTACTGCCTAAGGAAGCCGTCAGCCGCCTTGGCGCAGGGGAAGGCGACCGGCTTTTCCTGATCGAAGGACCCAACGGCGCGTACCAGCTCACGCCTTACGACCCCGCCTTCGAGGAGAAAATGGCGAAGGCTGAGGACATTATCGCCCGCTACCGCAACACGCTGCACGCGCTTTCCAAGTGAGCGAACCCGTCCAGCCGATTTGGATCGACGAGCGCGACGCCATCGCCCTGTATGATCGTCTTCTGGCCCTCGACGGCGGTCCGGCGGGTGTGCCCGATGAAGGACTGCTCAAATCCGCACTCGCACGGTCGCAACAACTTCAGGTCTATGGCGATGCCCCCGACATCGTGGATCTCGCCACCGCCTTTGCAGCCGGTATCATCCGAAACCACCCTTTCATCGACGGCAACAAGCGCACCGGGTTCGTCGTCGGAGTGCTGTTTCTTGAGATGAATGGCAGACGTCTAACCGCCAGCGAAGAAGATGCCACGCAGGCAGTGTTGGGACTTGCTGCCGGAACATTAGACGAAGCTGCTTTCGCCGCCTGGATGCGAGCGAACGTCGACATCCACTGACGATCCCTCGACGGGCGGCGCAGCCTTTGATTTAGAATTTTGGGTGTACCGTCCTCCGGCTTTGGAAGGGCGGGGCTTTTGTCGCTGTGAACCTGACCGGGGCATGAGGAGACAAAAGCCCCGCCCTTGAAAAGCGTCAAGGACGGGGCACCCAAAGACCAGTTTTATAACTGAAACTGTACGACGATAAATAGTATCATTTCGTTATATGCTTTTCATTTATAAGGAAGGATTGAGAGGCCGGGCCACCCGCCACCCGACCGTCGCTACCTGCCATCAAGGCCGCTTAATGTATTTCCTTTCTTGCGCATCGAAATACCGGACCATTTGGTCGTAACTGGCAGTGTCGACGTTCTTGAGGAACCGAACCCACCCTTCAATTGAGGCCCTGTTTGGATAGATTGGATGGGCCCTGCCGTGAGCAAAGAATCTGTGAATTACTGCACGCATCGCGGTTTTCTTTTTCCTGCCTATACCGAATGCCGGGTCTGAGGAGTTCTTCACGAGGCCCGTGATTAGACATCGAGTTCTTGGCCCCAGAATCCTGGTCTTCTCCTCGTGTGGCTCAAAACCCTCGTCGCGCAATATTCGGTAGACCGATGGGAGCAATCGGGGGAGCGCATTTCTGTTATTTGTCGATAACGTAATGTCATCGGAGTAGCGGGTGAACACGACGTTTCTGCGCGAGACCAGACCTGCCAGACGACGATCTAACCTTAGGCATATCAAATTCGACAAAGCGGGAGAGGTCACCGCACCCTGGGGAAGCCCTGAAAAGAACGAGCAAAGCCGACCTAGCTTGTTTGCGGCCATTTTGGAATAGCCCAACATTTCAAACAAGCGACGCACACGAAACGAGCCCACAGACGGAAAGAAATTTCGAATGTCAACCGAAAGGAAATACCGGTTGCTCATATGCGGACTGACATTGTCGAGCAATCCTCTGCCTTTCACATACGCCATAGCGTAGGGAGATGTGGATAGTCTGTCTAGGATATTCCTCAATATCCAAGCCTGCACAGCCTTCAGTTCCTTGTTTGGGCTTCGTATCTCCCGCCACCCTCCGCCTCGCTTAGGGATTCGATATCTGCGGTAGAAACGCTCTGGTCGCAAGGCCAGAATACCTAGCCGACCGGTGTCAATATGCATCAGCGCGGCAAGTTCCTTCACTGTGTTGAAGGTGGGAAAGCCCAGAAGCTTCATAGATGCC
>JBEKCU010000289.1:0-7935 GCA_050014735.1 Candidatus Acidiferrales bacterium
GAATGACGAAAACATTTGAGGTGACCGGCTCGGGTTATATGCGTCCATCTGCGAAGGCTGAGGAGCAAGGCTGTTTGGCCTGTCACTGTTGAGCGTCTGTAAGTGTCCGTAGGAGTCCGCCAGCAGAGACTGGGACGATACCGGCGTGAGCTCATCTCCGATAGTCGTCGATTGGGCCCGCATGATCGGATTTCCCGGAACGCCGGGCATCCCGGGCGTGCGCGAGTCGCCTGGGACGCCATCGATCGAAGGCGCTGATTGCTGCAAACGCTGTCTGGAATCTCCCGTGCGCGATGGCTGCACGGAAGGCTCTCCGCAAGTGCTGTCGGATTGCGCGTCACACGCGGGGCCGTACTGCAGACGCGCCGACATCCGCTGGCGAGCCTGCGCCAGTTCCTCTTCCTGACGTTGCGCAATCCACTTTGTCCGCTCCTGGATCAGCAGTTCGTGTTCTTTCGCTTCTTCAGACTGAGGATTCAACTTAGGGAGGAGATATCCGTATTGCTGAACCAACGCTGTGGCCACGGCGCGAAACTGAACGTCGGTGTCCAGCCGGTCAAAGATGGCACCGTCTGTCAAGTCGGAGTCGCTGACGATCTGTCCATGATCGCTCGCATCCTTTGCAACCCAGCGTTTCAATTCCACGAGCAACCCGGCGTCCATCAGCAAAGTGGATTTGATTTCGGTCGAGGAGGCCGAAACCCGGCTCATGTTCTGCGCCGCAAGATCCGAAAGGCGCAGCGTATTGTTTGGCTGTTGCTGTTGTGATCTTGCGACCGTGCACAATTGGCTGGCACCTAGAAGAGTGACTGCGACTGCCAGCGAGATCCGCAATCGTCCAGCAAAGTGGCATGCACAGTGACTAATTATCCGCAGGCTCATCCCAATCCTCCGGCAGCTTGTCTTTCGCCGCGCAAACTATTCAAGATTCCGGCCTGTGAAGCTTCGGCGGGAGTGTTGTGAATATTGAATGAAGCCCAAATAAACATGCTGAGATTGCGCTCAGGCGCCAGGGCCAGAATCCTCATCTCGGGGAAGCGGCGAAGCAGCGTTTCGCACAACAACGGCCGTTGATCGCAGTGATCGAGGGCAATAATCAGGAAATCCGGCTGCGTGCCTTCGACCACCCGCGCAATCTCATTTTCATTCTGAATCTCAGCCACGATTTCAATGTCCGGTTGTTCGATAATTGTCGCTAGCACCATTTCGCGCATGAGGCGCGGCTGGTTTGCGACTACCACACGAATCGGCTGGGTCATCATTTTCGTCGGCCTCCGCGTGAGCGAACACTATCGGGGATGCGCGGGAAAATGGGTAGGTTCAAAGAAGGGTTAAACGCCGTACCGCGATAATCGTTTGCGTAGTACCCATTCAGATATCTACAGTTCTTCGCGAAGAGGACCAAGTTCGTACCACATCAGTACTCATTGAAGTGGACCCGCAATGAATTCGATTAGTTCCAATCTGAAACATCGGATGTCCTTCCGCTTCTAATAAATCCAAAGTTCTATTTGCCGCGTGATAAACTGACGGCGTTTATCGGCCGAACCAGCGCTTTACCCCCTTCTGGTACAACGCCGTAGGATTCAACGTAGTTGGGCCCACGGAGCACCACGTAATCCAAATCAAAGGAATTCACGAGGATTCCTTCTATCGAGCCGAATCTCCGAGTGTACTTACGGAATGGCGTCGAATTTTTGACATCCGATGAGAGCAATGGAAACACTCGTTGGGGCTGAGGGGTCGTAATGAAGAGTAAAATTCTAGTTTATTTGGTAACGAGCAACCGGCTCTTGCGCGAGGCGCTGGCGAGACTTTTGAGCAAGAAGGACGATTTTGAGGTGTGCGGAGTTTCATCCGATCTGCCCGAGGTTCCGTCATCTTTCGTGACACTGGGTCCAGACGTCCTGGTACTGGATGCGATTACCGCGCAGCCGTCGGATTACGCGCTAATCCCGGACATTGCAGCGCAGTTGCCGCGTCTGAAGATTGTTTTAATCGATATGGACGACGATCCTGAAACCTTCCTCAGATGTGTTCGGGCCGGTGCCATGGGGTATCTTCTGAAGGACGCCTCCGCCATGGACGTTATTTCCGGCGTGCGCTGCGTGGCGCAAGGACAAGCGGTATGCCCGTCGCAAATGTGTACACCTTTATTTCGCACGGTAGCTCGCCAATGGACATCTTTCCCGAGCGCTCGCGTCAAAGTCGAGGACAGTGAAGAACCACATTCATCGAATGCTGAGGCGCGTTGGCGCCAGCGATCGCCTGCAGGTAATCGACTTAACGCGCAGCCTTGGAATGTACCCTTGAAGTTACCCACTCAGGCTAAAGAACGTGCAAAAAGCTTAAAAACGGTCATTCCTAGGCGCGTTGCGTGCCCATGAATCTCGCTTTGGTTCGAATTTTTACGGAGATCGCTCATTTCCCGCCATACATCGCCTGAATGGTCTTCACGTCAGCGTCCGAAAGCCCGGATACTGTCGCGATGTCCTTCCTGACATGAATCTGCCTCCGATAGCGTTCAAAATATTCAATGATATCTCCGCCGTATCCGAAGTAAAACATGATGTCGCGAAAATCGCGTGTATGCTCAAGCCCAAGCGCGTGCCCCAGTTCGTGGAGGCAGGTCAAATAAACAATGCTATCGCGCAGTAAGCCGTCCTCCGTTGCGCGCTCGGCGATATCCGGACCGAGACCTTCCACATCGGGACGGATATAGACGGCCGCGCCACGCTGGCCCCCAACAACGTTTGGCCGCATCTCGCCGTATTCGCCGCCTTCAGGGCCAGCCCAGTAGATTCGGACAAGCGCCTCCGATTCCGGTGCAGGCCGGAATCGAAGTTTACTTGGCGTGGTTCGCCGCCACGCTTCTAGTGCCCATTGTGCAAGTTCCCGATCCGAGGCACGGTAGCCGGGCTCGCCTGTTCCCTCCGCGATGAAATACGGAATTGGGTCCTTCGCATCAAGTTTCTCAAGAATGGGGGATTGGCGGGCCGCAACGCGGAGCGTGCCCGGCACAACAACGAGAAGGCCGAGCACAACTGTGACGACAGCGATTGTAATGACACGCCGATTCATGCAAGTGGCCACGTTGCCTCGATGCACTGACGAGAAGCCGTCTCAGAAATGACGGGCCGTCCGAACTCAATAGGCCCTCAGGGGTTGAAGCCCTTGTTGTTCAGGTTACTGAATGTCGCCGCTGCACAGTTTGCGGAAAAACTCAAAAATTGTCATTCCGGACCCGCTTCTGCGGGTGAGGAATCTCTCTCCTCTTGGATTTAAACCGCAGCCAGATTCCTCGCTTCGCTCGGAATGACACGCAGGAGGGGTTTTTCCTCAACCTGTGAAGCCGCGACCCCCAAAGACCATTTATGAGATGACTTATAGTCACCAATTAGGGAGAAGGCTGATCTATTTGCCAACGTCCAGCAATTCCACATCAAAAATCAGTGTCGCATTCGGTGGAATGACGCCGCCGGCTCCACTTGCTCCGTAGCCCAGCTCCGGAGGGATTCGCAATTGCCGCCTGCCTCCCACCTTCATTCCCGCAACTCCTTCATCCCAACCCTTGATCACTTGTCCGGCTCCCAGTGGAAATGAAAATGGTTCGTTTCGGTCGCGGGAGCTATCGAACTTTTCGCCGGTCGTAAGCCAACCCGTGTAGTGGACCTTTACGGAGTTTCCGGCCGCCGCGGTTGCTCCGCTACCGACTGCAATATCCCAGTATTGAAGACCGTCAGTTGTGGTTGTCGGCTGCCCACTCACTTTCGTCGGGCCAGCTCCGCTAGGCTTGTCGCTGTTCCCGCCGCATCCATATGCCACGCCAAGGCCAATCAAAAGAACAACAAGGGAAATAAATGTTAGTTTCATCAAGCGCTCCTTAATTCGCAGCATCATATACCAATCCGAGGCAAAGACCGAAAGCTGCGGGCAGTCTCCGGTGGTGACGGCGTCTCGCGGGCGGTTCTAGAACCTGACTTTATGCAATCATTGCCGGCCCCGTCCGCTTTTGTCGGCACGAACCCGCGCCCTTTCTTTCACATCTTTGGCTAGAAAATGTGTGACGATTGTTGTATACAAAGATAGCTCCTGAAATCGTCTCAAAAGTTGTGCGAGCAAGGAAAACAAGACATTTGTTAAGCTTAGAGAGCGCGGCTGGAGCTGAGGCGCTGCCTGTATTTTGTTGGAGCGGCGGGGTACTGCGCCGCGTGCCAAGACGATGGATAGACCTTGTATTTTGGGATGGAGCGAAGTTTTCGCAATGCTGCTGGCGTGGCCTAAGCGCACCGCAAACTGTTAAGGAGAAAGCGAATGGCGAATGAGGTCCGGGATCATCACGCAAAACAATCATTGATGTCTGGCCGTGGCATCCTTATTCTTCCGATTATTTTTGCGTGTTTTTCGGTAATCCTGCTGGCGGCAGCCACACGCGCCGCCCAAGGGCAATCGAAATGGGCGGATATGCTTCCAGACGCGCCGGGCAAGGAAATCATCTCCAAGAATTGCCAGTTGTGCCACACACTGGAACGCGTGGTCACCTCGCACCGAGAAAAAGCCGAGTGGGAGGACCTAGTCTCCCAGATGGTAGATCGCGGATGTCCGATTGACGATAAGGATGTGCCTGCGGCGATCAGCTACCTCGCGGCCAGTTTCGGGCTTGCGGAAAAGAATCCGCCTGCTACGCCAGCCGGTTCCGCACAGCCTGGCGGCGTCAGTGGTGGTTCACCGAATCTGGTCGTCGACCCTGACCACGTGCAGTTTCAGCCAATTCCAGACGCGCTTGCATTTCCGAAGAGCGTTCAAGTGTTCACCATTACCGGAGACCCAACCCGGCCCGGTGCATTTTCGGTGCTTCTCAAGGTTCCCGCCGGCCAAGTGATTCCAGCCCATTGGGGTCCGGCGGACGAAAGTGTCGTGGTATTAAAGGGATCGTTTGAATTTGCGGAAGGAAACGATTTTGACGCGGGGAAATTGCAGGCATTGAAATCGGGAGCTGTCTTGCACATTCCGCCCCAGACGCATATTTTCGGGCGGGCCAAGGAAGATGCGGTCCTCATGGTTTCCGGCTCCGGACCTCTGATGTTTGCCGGCGGCAAATAGCACGGCGGCAGATGTTTGCTCAGGCCGTGCTCGCAAGAAACTTCGATCCGTGACCAGGGGTTTTTCGCGGCGATCTTCAGGAACTTTCGTCTTCTTCTCAGTCTAAGCTGACTTGAGCGGAATGTCCGTGATCCGGTCGGCATTTTCCTCGCCATTGGCCGAAGTGCCCTGCAAGGAAAAGTCCGACGAATAGCAAATGGCGAATCTGAATATTACATACGACGTGTTGGTGATCGGTGGCGGCAACGCAGCCCTGTGCGCAGCCATCACAGCGCGGGAAGCAGGCGCGACCGTCCTGGTTCTGGAGCATGCCCCGAGGGAATTTCGAGGTGGCAACAGCCGTCACACTCGTAATTTGCGGGTCATGCACGCGGCGCCTACCGCGACGCTGACCGAATCTTACACGGAGGCTGAATATTTCAACGATTTAATCGGCGTGACGGGCGGAAAAACAGATGAGCATCTCGCACGAATGGCGATTCGCGCCACATCCGAGGTGCTTCCGTGGATGGAGTCTCGGGGCGTACATTTTCAACCGTCCCTGAGCGGCACGCTCAGCCTTTCGCGCACTAACGCTTTTTTCCTTGGCGGCGGCAAAGCCCTGATGAACGCGTATTACCTGACTGCGGAGCGGCTGGGAATCTCCGTACTTTACAATGCCGAAGTGCAGTCACTTCATTGTGTCAATGGCGCGATTCAGGAAGCGATTGTAATGGCCGAAGGGAGCTCCGTTGCGGTTCGAGCAAAAACGATTGTCGTATCCTCGGGCGGATTCCAGGCCAACATCGAATGGCTAAAGGAATACTGGGGCGATGCCGCGGATAATTTCATCATTCGAGGCACTCCGTTCGCGACAGGAACTATACTGAGAAATTTGCTGGATCAAGGCATCGCTCCGATTGGAGACCCCACGCAATGCCATGCGGTTGCGGTGGATGCGCGCGCACCGAAGTTTGACGGTGGGATTGTGACCCGCCTGGATTGCATCCCTTTCGGAATCGTGGTCGATCACGAAGCGAAACGCTTTTACGACGAAGGCGAAGATATCTGGCCCAAGCGCTATGCGATCTGGGGGCGCCTCGTCGCAAAGCAGCCCAAACAGATCGCGCACGTGATTATGGACGCCGGAGTCGAAACCTTATTTATGCCGTCGGTCTATCCTGCTATCCGCGCAAACAGTATTCGTGAGCTGGCGCAAAAGCTTGGGCTTAATCCGAATGCGCTGGAAACGACGGTGACGGATTTCAATCGTGCCGTTCAACCGGGCAATTTCAATTCCAAAAAGCTGGATGATTGCAGGACTGCCGGAATCGCCCCGCCAAAAACTCACTGGGCGCGCGCCATCGAAACTCCGCCTTTCCTGGCGTATCCACTGCGGCCGGGAATTACATTTACCTATCTCGGCGTGAAGGTCGACGAGAATGCGCGCGTCTTGATGCAGAACGGGCAGCCGTGCTCGAACCTTTTCGCAGCCGGGGAAATCATGGCTGGAAACATTTTGGGAGCTGGCTACATTGCAGGCGTTGGCATGGCCATCGGAACTGTATTTGGCCGAATCGCCGGCAGGGAGGCTGCAAAGCTTGCGCGAAACTGAAGCGATAGTCGAAGCCCGGCGATTGATGGTCATTTGCAATGCCTGCCGTTACTGCGAGGGGTATTGCGCCGTATTCCCCGCGATGGAATTAAGGCGGGGATTTTCAGCCGGCGATCTCAGCTATCTTGCGAATTTGTGTCACGACTGCCGCGGCTGCTACTACGCATGCCAGTATGCTCCCCCGCATGAGTTTGCTCTGAATCTTCCGCAAACGCTGGCAAAAATCCGGACGGAAACGTATGAGGAGTACGCATGGCCGCGTTCTGTCGCGGGAGTCTTTCAGCGCAATGGAATGTTTGTTTCACTGCTGACGGCGCTGGCGATTGCGCTCGTCCTAGTCCTGGCAACCTGGCTACAGCCTTCGGCGAACCTTTACGCGATACGTACTGAGCCGGGAGCGTTTTACGCGGTCATACCCGAGGCGGTGATGATTAGCGTGGGCGTCGCAACGTTTGGATTTGCGATTCTAGCCCTGGCGATGGGTTCCCTCAACTTTTGGAGAGATACCGGTGGCGGAACTATCGCGCAAGCGCGTCCCCTGTTCAAGGCGGCGATCGATGTCTTGACGCTTCGCAATCTCGGTGGCGGAGGGCATGGGTGCAATAACCGCGACGAAGCATTCTCGCAGGCTCGGCGCATTGCACACCAGGCCCTGTTCTACGGATTTCTTTTCTGCTTTGCTTCGACGACGACGGCTGCCTTCTATGAACACGTTCTAGGCCTGCTTGCTCCCTATCCGTTTTTTAGCTTTCCCGTAGTGCTCGGCACGGCGGGAGGCGCCGGGATGTTGGTTGGCATTGCGGGCCTCGTGTGGGTGAAATTGAAGAGCGATCCCGCGCCTGCGGCGAGGGCGTTGCTCGGCGCTGATTACGCCCTTCTGGCGCTATTGTCTCTCTCGGCAGCGACAGGGCTAGTACTACTGGCCTTGAGAGATACCGGTGCAATGGGTATCGTTCTAGCATTACACTTGGGAGTGATTTTGTCTATTTTCCTGACGCTGCCTTACAGCAAGTTCGTCCACGGGATTTACAGGTCGGCTGCTTTACTTCGGCACGCGGCGGAACGCACCGCGGAGTAGTTTTGTTTCCAGCCGGCGACTGCACGAAAGGTGGGCACGATGAGCGATCGAAAAGCCAGCTCAAAGTTCGGTTCCGTCCTTCGTGTGTCCAGCGGCAATTTTCTGGAAATGTACGACTTCATGGTGTACGCCTATTACGCCTCGTACATCGCCCACGATA
>JBEKCU010000290.1:0-5700 GCA_050014735.1 Candidatus Acidiferrales bacterium
AGGCTTGCAGACCTCTATAAGGGTTTGCTGCAGCCCCAAGCCGAGGTAACTCTGCAGTCCACGGTCATCGCTTACGAGAATGACCGCACCGACTTCCTCAATCTACTCGATAGCCAGATGACCGTCGTGGACATCGACCTCGCTTACTTCCAAGCCATGGCGGACTTCGAAACGCGATTCGCCGACTTGGAGTTTTCGGTCGGAGCGCCAATCGACAGGACAGGACAACCCAATACCCCAGAGGTGACGAAATGAACGAGCGCACTTATAAGCAAGCCTTTGTAATTAGCGCAGTAATTTGCCTTGTGTTGGCTGGCACGCTTGCGTATGTCTTCTGGGGTCGCGGTCGCGTTGCGCCTGCAACCGATGATGCGAGCCCTGTGATGGCCAAAGGCCCCGACGTTCCGGCGCAACCGCCGGGTAGCGCCGTGCCTTCCTCCGGTGCATCTCTATCCCTCACTCCGGTGCAACTTTCTCCGCAGCGGATGCAGGCAATCGGTGTGAAGACTGCGGTCGTTGAGATGCGAAACGTCAGCAATGAGCTGAGCGTGCCGGGCAACGTGGACATGAATGAGAGGCAGCGCGTCTACGTGCAAACACGTTTTCCTGGCTGGATCCAGAAGGTATTTGCCAATGCCACATACCAGTACGTGCGCAAGGGGCAGCCGATCTTCACGATCTACAGCCCCGAGTTGGTCAGTACCGAGCAAGAGTATCTGCTTGCCAAGCAAAACCAGCAAGCTTTCGCGGGCGATGTGCATGGGACTGCATCGCACGAGAGCGATTGGCTTCTTCAGGCTGCTGCCGATCGTTTGCGCGAATTTGGCGTGCCGCCGAGCGAGATCGCGAGGCTGGAGCAAGCCGGCACAGTGCAGCATGATGTGACCATTGATTCGCCTGCATCCGGCTACATCACCGAATTCAACGCACTTCCCAATCAATACGTGCAACCTGAAACGAAGCTCTACACCATCGCAGATCTTTCCACAGTCTGGGTAAACGCCAACGTATTTCAGACCGCCATCGGCGCCCTCAAGGCCGGAATGCCCGCCACAGTAACGGTTGATGCCTATCCGGGACGTGCCTTCAAAGGACGCATTGATCAAGTACTGCCTCAGGTCGACGTCACGACACGCACCGTACCCGTGCGCTTCGTTTTCAACAATCCGGGAATCGCGCTCAAGCCTGGCATGTACGTTAACGTCAGCATTGCCGTTCCACTTGGCCGTCAACTTGTCATTCCTGCTTCTGGCGTTCTGCATTCAGGCACGCAGGAGATGGCCTTTATCGACCGTGGCGACGGTTATATCGAACCGCGGGAGATTGAGGTCGGACCGCGGCTAGATGATCACGCAGTCGTCCTGAAGGGTTTGAAGGTTGGCGAGCGTATTGTCAGCTCCGCCAATTTCCTTGTGGATTCAGAATCGCAGCTGCAGGCGGCCATGGGGTCGTTCACGCCTCCGCCGCCGGGTGCAGGAGCGGCGGCGGCGATGAATGGACCGGCCGAGCGCATTGCCGTCGATGTCAGCACTGATCCGTCACCACCCCATAAAGGAGCGAACTCGGTTCGAGTGAAGCTCACCAGTTCGGACGGCAAACCCGTCGCCGGAGCGGAAGTGACCGCAACCTTCTTCATGGCAGCAATGCCGGCAATGGGTATGGCTGCCGTCCGAAGCGTAGCCACGCTTCACGAAAAAGGGGACGGCGTTTACGAAGGCCCGCTGGATCTCGAAACCAGCGGGACCTGGCAAGTCACGGTAGTGGCGAAACGTGGCAGTCAGACGATTGCCACAAAGCAGCTCAACGTCAGCGCCACGGGAGGCATGTAATGATCTCCCGAATCATTGAATGGTGTGAACAGAATCGTTTCCTGGTTTTTACCGGGGTCGTGCTGCTGACGGTAGCGGGTGTTTGGAGCCTGCGTCACATCCCGCTGGATGCGCTTCCCGATATCAGCGATGTGCAGGTGGTCATCCACACCGAATGGGCGGGTGAGCCGCCCAATGTGATCGAGGACCAGGTCACTTACCCAATCGTCACCACGTTGCTGGCAGCACCTCACGTTAAATCTGTACGTGCCCAGACCATGTTCGGGGACTCGTATGTGTTCGTAGTGTTTGAAGACGGAACCGATCTTTACTGGGCGCGTTCGCGGGTCACGGAATATCTGCAGCAGATCGGGGGGCGGTTGCCAGCGGACGTTCATCCCGCCATCGGACCCGATGCCACCGGAGCCGGTTGGGTGTATGAGTATGCCGTCATTGATCGAACTCACACCAAGAGCCTGGCTGACTTACGTGCTCTGCAAGACTGGTATCTTCGCTACCAGCTCGAAACCGTCCCCGGCGTGGCCGAGGTCGCAACCATCGGTGGCTACGTCCGGCAGTACCAGGTGAAGCTCGATCCGAATAAGCTGTTCTCTTATGGCATCCCGGTCTCTACCGTAATCGAGCGCGTGCGCGACAGCACAAACGAAGTTGGCGGCAGCGTTCTGGAGATGAACGGCGCCGAGTACATGGTGAGAGGACTTGGCTATCTGCGGTCAGTCGCAGACCTGGAGAACGTTCCCGTCGCGACAAAAAATGGAACATCCGTGCTGCTACGCGATCTGGGCAGCGTCGATTTCGGGCCGGAGGTACGTCGCGGGGCTGCCGATTGGCAGGGCGAAGGGGAAGCCGTTGGCGGCATTGTAGTCATGCGGTTCGGTATGAACGCGCTTGACGTGATCACTGGTGTAAAAGCCAAACTGCGTGAGATTGCACCGTCACTCCCTCCTGGAGTCGAAATTGTCACGGGCTACGATCGCTCATGGCTGATCAATGAATCCATCAAGACACTGAAGCGTGATCTGATCCTGGAAGCCATTATCGTCAGCTTCGTATGCATCGCCTTCCTGTTCCATCTGCGTTCGGCGTTGGTGCCAATAATCACGCTGCCGATAGCTGTGTTGGCAGCCTTCATCCCGATGTACTACCTCAACGTAACTTCCAACGTGATGTCGTTGGGCGGACTGGCTTTGGGAATCGGGGTTTTGATCGATGCCGCGATCGTAATGGTCGAGAACGGTTACAAGCATCTGGCGGAACGCAGCGGCCTGGTCGCCGGCGAACATACCGACAAACTCAGCTCCCAGGAACGCCGATCTATATTAGTGCGATCGGCAAAGCAGGTTGGCCCTGCGTTGTTCTATTCACTGATTATCATCCTCGTGTCGTTCCTTCCCGTTTTCTTGCTGGAGGCACAGGAAGGGCGCATGTTCCGCCCACTGGCATGGACCAAAACGTCGGCGTTGGCGTTTTCCTCGATACTTTCGATCACGTTGGTCCCCGTGTTGATGCCGTTGTTCATTCGGGGCCGCTTGCGTCCTGAATCGCAAAACCCTGCGGCCCGGATCACTCAAGCGATTTATCTCCCCGTCCTGCGCTGGTGTTTGCGGCACTGGAAACTGCTGATCGCGATCAATCTGATCTTTCTGGCGGTGACCATTCCGTTGTACTTCAAACTAGGCAGCCAATTCATGCCTGCTTTGTACGAGGGATCAGCCCTGTACATGCCGACGGCTCTGCCGGGGATTTCCATTCAGCAGGCGAGCCTGCTGATGCAGGAGCAGGACCGTATTATCCGCTCCTTTCCGGAGGTGGAAAGCGTGTTCGGCACCGTGGGCCGCTCCGACAGCGCCACGGACAATGCGCCGCTCGATATGTACGACACCACTATCATGTTGAAGCCCCAGGAGAAGTGGCGACCGGGTGTGACCTATGAAAAGCTGATCGCGGAAATGGATGCCAAGCTCCAATTCCCTGGTCTCACCAACACGTGGACGATGCCGGTGCGAAACCGGCTGGACATGGAACTCACGGGCATCAAAACCCCGCTTGGTCTGAAGATCCAGGGACCCGATCTGGCGCAGATTCAGGATATCGGCGCACGAATGCAACAACTCCTTACTACCCTACCTGCGACCAGTTCGGTATTTGCCGAAAGAGTGTCGCAAGGGTTTTACCTGAACGTAGAAGTCAATCGGCCTGAAGCGGCCCGGTACGGTTTAACTGTGGGAGACGTACAGCGGATCATTACCTCTGCCATCGGGGGCGCGAATATCGCGCAGAATATCGAGGGACGCGAGCGTTTTCCCATCAATGTCCGCTACGAGCGCGATTTCCGCGACGATCCAGAAGCGTTAGGCCGCGCCCTCGTCGGTACGCCGTCAGGAGCGCAGATTCCCATCAGTGAAATAGCGCGGCTTTCTTTCTCGCGAGGTCCGGCAATGATTCGCGATGAAGACGGTGCACTCACTGGCTACGTCTATCTCGATTTGAAAACAAAAGACTACGGCGGATTCGTGGACCAGGCAGACAAGTTGTTGCGGAGCAAGCTGAATTTTCCAGCAGGATACACCTATCGTTGGGCGGGCGAGTATGAGTTCGAGCTTCACGCCAAAGAGAGACTAAAAATCATCCTGCCGATCGTGTTCTTCGTCATCTTTCTGTTGCTCTACATGGTCTTCAAGTCCGCGGCCGAAGCGGCGGTGTTGATCTTCCCGACCCTCTATGCCATGTCTGGTGGACTCATCCTGCAATGGGTGCTGGGTTACAACTTCAGCGTCGCTGTCTGGGTGGGATACATCGCGCTCTTTGGTATCGCGGTCGAAACCGGCGTGGTGATGGTAGTTTACTTGCACGAGGCGCTTCAACACCGGCTCGCCACAGGTACGACTTTAACCGACGACGACGTAGAGCAGGCCACAATCGAAGGCGCGGTCCAGCGGCTGCGTCCCAAGTTAATGACCGTGACCGCTGTAATTCTTAGTCTTGCGCCGATTTTGTGGGAGTCGGGGATTGGGTCGGACGTAATGAAACCGATCGCCGCGCCTATCGTCGGCGGGATGATTACATCGACCATTCACGTTTTGATCTTGGTCCCGGTTTTCTTCTTCTTACTGAAGCGCCGCGCGCTCCGGCATGACACTTTGACAAAACAACCGGCAGCAGAGCAAGCGTGAACATTGGCTGCGAGGGGAGAGGGTTTGCAAGCCTGAGAACGGGCTCCTCGCCTGCCCACAATTTGCCCCACCTTTCGGTACTGAGGCTTTGTGTATGGATCTTTTGAGTCTGGTTACTGGCTCGGGCTTCGTTCGGCAGGCCCTCGGTACAACTTCGGTACAACTGAGCGAGAGGAAGAATGGTTTCTGACCCCTAAGCGACACCAGATGAAGCACTTGGAGTTTGTGATTTCATGGTTCGGGACCAGGGGGTCGGAGGTTCAAATCCTCTCTCACCGGCCAATTCTCCACTGCCGAAAGGCAGTGGCGTTTGCCTGTATAGCAAGCAGGCCTCTTCATCGACGATAGATACCCACCAACTGTAACCAGATAAATTGCCCGAAGGCCTACCATGTGGTTGACGATTCTTAATGGGTCACGCCAGTGCTTTCGTATTCCAACAAGCGCCTTTCGCCTTGGAGTGCACGGAGCGGAGTCAAATCCTGGGTCAACTCCACTGTCCCCAGATAGGCTCCGTCGGGATTGCGCACCGCGAAATAACGGACATGTACAAACCTGTCACGAAAGTTGATCCAGAATTCCGCTACATTCTGTTTCCCAGCACGAAAATCTTGCAGAATCTGGTCAACCGTTTCCACACTTCTGGGAGGATGACAGTTTTGCACTTTGCGTCCGATGATCGCCTTGCTGCGAGCGAA
>JBEKCU010000291.1:0-5698 GCA_050014735.1 Candidatus Acidiferrales bacterium
TCGGGGTATCTGCAAGAAAATCGGCGTTGGTCTTGCTGTGGATCTCGGCCAGGATGTTTCTTCCCGCTGTATCGATGAAAGTGACCCCGCGCAGATCCACCGAAAGTTTTCGAGACCCGAGAGATGTAGCCAGGTCCTGCCACGCTCGATTGAGTTCGGGCACCTTCGGGCCGGTAACCCTTCCCTCAATCTTGAGGGTGATGGATTTTGGTGCTTCGTCTTGGATCGTGATTCTCAATTTGATCTTTCCCCGTAGTTCCGCACGGCCTACCAATAGCAATGCAAACGCCAAAGTCCCGTTATGTTGAACGAGCGAGTCTATCTCCATGCTGGGCAGTGATTTACCGGAAGGCACGATTGGATTGTGACGAATGACCGGAAAGTTTGTGACGAAGAACACTGACGACTATTCGTCAGTCATGACTGCATGTAGTCGTTTCGTTCGATTCCCAATTTCTTCAACTTCGAGTTCAACGTTGTCCTTACAAGCCCTAGCCTGGCCGCTGCACCATTGGGTCCGGCAATCCTTCCCTTGGTCTCGCGTAAGACGCGCAGGATGTGTTCCTTCTCAGTTGCTTCGAGGGTCGAGCTTTGTGGAGAGACCACTTCGTCAGAGACCTCAAGCTCGCCGAGGGGAGCTCGCAACACCGGGCCCCTGGTGAGAATCACAGCCCTCTCGATAAAGTTTTCCAGCTCTCTGATGTTCCCAGGCCATTCCCATCGTGTGAGCGCCCGCATCACATCGGGCGGAATGGTTTCGATCTTCCGATAGAGCCGCCGCGAGTGCTTATCCACAAAATACCGGACCAGCAAGGGAATGTCCTCGCGCCGTTCCCGCAAAGGTGGAATCGTGATCGGAAATACTCTCAGCCGATAGTACAGATCGCTGCGAAACTCCTTATCGGCCACCATTTTGCCGAGGTCGCGATTGGTGGCGGCCACCAGCCGAACGTTCACCGGAATTGTCTTTGTGCTGCCCAGCCGTTCGAACTCCTTTTCCTGCAGAGCGCGCAGGATCTTCGGCTGAAGCTCCAGAGGGAGGTCACCAATTTCATCTAAAAACAGCGTTCCTTGATGGGCCAATTCCAGGCGGCCAATCTTCCGGTCGATTGCGCCAGTGAATGCGCCTTTTTCGTGACCGAACAGTTCGCTCTCGAGTAGCCCGGTAGGGATAGCCGCGCAATTCAACTTGACGAGGGTCCGTTCATGTCTGGAACTTAGCTGATGGATCGCCTGTGCGATCAGGCCTTTTCCAGTTCCGGTCTCTCCCAGGACCAAGACGGTGACGTCGGTCTCGGCGACCGTCTCGACATGTTTCAAAACCCTTTTCAGCCCGATGCTTTCGCCAATAATGTCCTCGAACCGGGACTCGGTATTCAGCTCCTCTTCGAGGTATCGTTTTTCCTGCTCGACTCGCTGCAGCGCTTCCTCGGCCTCCCGTTTTGCCGTGAGGTCTCGGATCACGCTCATGACAATTGGACCTTCCGGCGTTTCCACGGGACCGAGCATGATGTCTACTGGGAATTCGCTGCCATCCTTGCGCCTTCCGTAGAGTTCCAGCCCGGCACCCATGGGCCGAACACGGGCGTGATTGGTGTAGTTTTTCCGGCGGTCAGGATGCGACCTCCGGAATCGCTCAGGGGCTAGAATCTCAACCGGCTGGCCCAGCAATTCGCCTCGACGGTAGCCGAAAAACGTTTCCACCCGGGCATTTACCTGTCTGATTCTGCCTTCCTGATCGGACGCGATAATCGCGTCTGGCGAGAATTCGAAGAGTGCCCGGAGCTGCTGTTCGCTATGACGAAGGGCTTGTTCGACGTTCCTGCGATCGGTGAGGTCACGGGTAACTTTCGCGAAACCGGTCAATTCTCCGGTCTGGTCGCGAATCGCTGTGATCACCACATTGGCCCAGAACCGGGAACCGTCTTTTCGGAGACGCCACCCCTCGTCCTCGAATCGGCCTACCGCAGAGGCTTCTTTCAATTCGGCGTCAGGCTTACCGCTGTCGATGTCATCCTGGGTGTAAAACCTCGAGAAGTGTTCTCCAACGATTTCTTCGGGTTTGTATCCCTTGATTCGTTCTGCCCCTGGATTCCACGTGGAAACTCGGCCTTCAGGATCGAGCATGAAAATCGCATAGTCCTTTACGGCGTCCACCAGGGAGCGGAAGCGCTGCTCGATTTGGCGTAAGGCTTCCGTCCGTTCCTGGACTTCCCGGGCGCGCAAGCGGACTTCCGATTCCATTTTCTCGGCCCGCGCGCGCAGTTCCTCGGTCACTTCCTCTTGTTGGAGTTCATGCTGCCTGAGCCGCACGAAATCGGTCACATCTTCGACACGGTGAATCATGGCGGTAACTTCATTGTTGTGCCCGAGAACAGGAGAATTGACGGGACTCCAGTACCTTTCCTCGAAGGCACCACCCTCCGATTCCGGTTTTCGAATATCGTACTTCTGTACGGCCATGGTGTCGGACACCTTGTCCTGGAGCACTCGTTGGAGCGACGCGCGCAGGTTATGGACTCCTGTAGCTGTCGGATCGTCCGGGTTATCGGGGAACACCTCAAAGATTCCTCGTCCCAGAATGTCTTCGCGCGTCGTCATCGTCGCCCGAAGATAGGCATCGCTGACGGCGATAATGGTAAGGTCGGGCGCAAGGGCCAGATATAGCCCTGGGACGGATTGAAACAGAGTCTGAAAATCAGGGGTTGGGATGGTTTTGTGCAAAATTATCCTGTAAATAGCTGAAATGGCGTTATTTCCAGCCGTCGGTGCGACTCGGTCCCGCCAGCATGTTCCAGATTGAAACAGGCAGGATTTTACCAGAGGTCACGATGACTACCAATTAATTAAATTGCCACTGTCAGTTCTTAAACGCACATATCATGACAATTGTGTTAATTCTGACCTGGGTGTGATCTTTATCACAGTATTGTCATATGAATACGAATATAAACAAGGTTCTTACGAGGCATGACCGAAATGCGATTCGGTCTGCCAAAGTCGAGGAAATCGCCTCCCGCTTGAGGTGAACTCGATAAGCAAAAGCCTTGTGAATGAGGAGAGTACATGACCGCACAGACCGCAGTAGCAACACAACAGTCAAAGACCCCGAGCCTTGTGAAAA
The DNA here is from genome assembly GCA_050014735.1 of Candidatus Acidiferrales bacterium. Classification (GTDB taxonomy): domain Bacteria; phylum Acidobacteriota; class Terriglobia; order Acidiferrales; family UBA7541; genus Palsa-360. The sequence continues at coordinate 3,125 of JBEKCU010000291.1, forward strand.
AAACTGAGACTGAAAATGTCTTCGAGGGGATCGAGCAAGTCTACGATTCGATCGCTCGAAGGGCATTCGAGATCTTCGATAACAACGGCAGGTGGTTCGGCCGTGAATTGGATGACTGGCTCAAAGCCGAATCCGAACTATTTCACCCTGTCCACCTGGAAATCGCGGAGTCGAACGAAAATCTGACGGTGCGGGCCGAAGTGCCCGGGTTCAGCGCAAAAGAAGTGGAAATTAATGTTGAACCGCGCCGGCTAATGATCACCGGCAAGCACGAAGCCAAGGAAGAAAGCAAGAAAGGTAAGACAATCTACTCGGAGCGATGCGCAAAGGAGATTATGCGCGTCGTGCATCTGCCGGCTGAGGTCGACAGCTCCAAGGTGAATGCAACGTTGAAAGATGGCGTGCTGAACATCGAACTGCCAAAGGTAGCTCCTGCCAAGACAGTTCGTGTCGAGCCCAAAGAACGCTAGAAACCTTGTCGGAGGGCAGGGCCGCTCGAATGCGCGCCTGCCCTCCTCGACGCCATAGCTCCGAGATACCGAACATTAGAGAAGGGCCAACCGTGTGTTCAGGGAATGCGCAAATCCGAATTGCCGAAAACCATTCGATTATCGGCAAGGGAAATTGGTTCGATTCAGTATTACTGCGTTGAATGAGTCGGCTGCGGAGCCGCATTCCGTCCGGCATGTTTGGCTTTGCGGAAACTGTTCCGAGCTTTATCTACTCAGCCAAGAGTCCGGCTGCATCACCGTGAAACCACGTGTTAGACACTTGACGAGGGGAGAGGGCGAAGGCAGTTAGGGCTATTCGGCATTCATCGTCGCCCCGATCCCAGCTTTTCCGTGACGCCTACGTGCGAATTGTCATCACGGGGCATGACGCCAGCACAACTACCCGATAGGCAACTGACTGTACAAACCGCGTTCCCGGAGTCATCCGCCCGACGGTGCTCCGCACGCCCAGGACAATCAAATCGGTGCTATCTCTGGCCGCGACCGCCAGTATCGTGTCTACCGGCGTTCCCTGTTCGACGGTGCAGCGCGGCTTCACTTCCAGGCCAGTCCCAAAGGGAACCACATCTTGAAGAGTTTGAAATGCGGAGTTAACTTGTCCTGGCTCCGCGTCCTGATTCGAATGCATCAATGTCAGCTCCGCGCGATATTCCTTCGCCAGGGAAATCGCATAGCGGGCAGCAGCGAGGGATTCGAGGCTAAAATCAGTTGCATAGAGAATGCGGTTCAGTTTAGCCGCGGAACTGGACATTGCTTTTGAAATAACGGCGGGGCCAACAGTTAGAACGGGACAACCCGCCCTGTGAAACGCCTCCTCGGCGACGGAACCCGCCAGAACCTTCTCAATGCCTGTCCGGCCGTGGGTTCCCAAAACAAGTAAGTCGATGTGTTTCGCTTCGATCGTTTCGGCCAGGTTTAGCCAAACATCGCCTATCTGGAAGAGCAGATCATGTGGAATGCCGCGAAGCTCTTCGTCGAGTTCCTGAATACTTTTCTTGCGGAATTCTTTCTCCTCCTGAATAATTTTTTGCCACTCGTAGGGGGTTACCGTCGGATAGACGTCCGGCTGGATCACGTGAACCGCACGTACCGTGGAACCGTACCGGCGAGCAATCTCCGCGACGTACGGCAACGCCAATTTTGCGGTGGAAGAAAAATCTGTTGCGAACAGTATGTTCTTGAAAACGGCCTGAGTGCCTGTTCCTATTTGATTCAATTGGTACCTCCACCGAGCAAGCACGGGAGGCTGCGATTGCGATTCGTATTCATTTGCTGGTTTCATCGAAGCGGCCTCGGGATTCGCACATTCTTACCGGTTGAGGTCCGTTACGATATGCGCCGGATCACCTGCGGCTGTGATTTGCGTCATAGATCCGCATTCGATTGCGCTGCCGCGAGTTCCGTACTTATTGTGATTTCAGATTCCATCGAGAGCGGGCATGCCAAAGACCGCCCAATAAGGCAATTTCTCTTGGCTTTTGCAAGTAGCCGGTTTCCGCGGTCAGCATCCTTTGCTCGCACGATCTTCAGTCTCGGACGGAGCACGACCTCCTTGAACTTCCAACCCATCTCATCCTTTTCCACCATTCCCTGAACTTCCAGGTTAAAAGAAATAAATTCAAATTTGGTCGCGGTCGCCATCCAGGAAAACGTACTGACGAAACAGCTGGCCACCGCCGCAACCAGGAAGTGTTCCGGCGTCCAATAACCCGGTTGACCCTGGGATCGACGCGGGGCGCTGAAGGCGATGGATGGCGAGACATTCTCAGCCATCACCAAGCCATTTCTGGCTCCGGTGGAGGATGCCTTAATGTTATAGCTAGAAGTGATTTCCATGACTTCCTCGATTCACTCGTGTTAATTCTCCTGGAAAAAAGCTACCGGTTGGCGGGTTTCTTTACTGTGAGGCGCATCACAAAAAGAAGTGATCGATGTCACGGACTAATCTGTCGGTCCGACCCATAATTTCAACTAAAAGGATCCAGCCATGATTTTTCTTGATCGTGCCGAAGCCGGACGAAGATTAGCCAAACTCCTACTCGAGTACAGAGGGCAGAAGGAT
>JBEKCU010000292.1:0-5632 GCA_050014735.1 Candidatus Acidiferrales bacterium
AATGGCCGGGTGGCTCTTCCGAAGGAAAAGCAAGGGGCGGAGTTCGCGCAACCGGAGCAAAAAGGCTCGCCGCACAAGCATGGTTCGCAGCCACGTACGGAGACCCGCGCTCCGGTGCGCCCGGAAGTCAACCAGTTGACGGGACGCCTGGTCGCACACCGCGACGGCTATGGCTTCGTTGTGCCGGATACGCCGCGGAAGGATTTAGAGGGCGATTTATTCATCGGGCGTGACGCGATCGGCGACGCGATGCACGGCGATCACGTCCTGGCGAGCATCGAGCACCGCAAGCGTTTTGGCGATGGCGCGGGCCGTGCCGAGGGCCGCATTCTTCGCGTCATCAATCGCGCGCACGAAACGGTCGTCGGATTATTCCGCTACGGATCGCGCGGAAACACGGTCGCGCCGTATGAGGCGCGCCTGCTGCAGGAAATCATCATTCCTCCGGGCGATGAATTGACGCCCGAGTTACAAGGAAAGCTCGGTCCGCATCAGCCGAAGCGCAGTTTGCGTTTGCCCGAGTTGGACGGCGCGGTTGTCAATGTCGAGCTTACGCGTTTTCCGCGCGGCGGCGTGGCGCCGGCCGGCCGCGTGATCGAAATTCTTGGACGCCCCGGTGAATTCGGCGTGGACGTCGAGATTCTGATTCGCAAGCACCATCTCCCTCACAAATTTTCAGCGGAAGTTCTGGCGGAAGCGGCCGCCGCCGCGCATCCGGTGAGCGATGCGGAGCGCGCGGGACGGCGCGATTTCCGCAATCTGCCGATTGTCACAATCGACGGCGCAACGGCTCGGGATTTCGATGACGCGGTATACGTGAAGCGACTCGAAAATGGCAACTGGCAGTTGCAGGTGCATATCGCGGATGTCTCGCATTACGTGCGTCGCGGATCGGCGCTGGACCGCGAAGCGCGGCTGCGCGGGACTTCCGTTTATTTTCCCAATCGCGCCGTTCCGATGCTGCCCGAGGAACTCTCGAACGGAATCTGCTCGCTCATCCCTCACGAAGACCGCCTGGTGATGAGCGCGATCATGGAGCTGGACGCGAGCGGCGAAATTGTCGCCTCGGAATTCGCGCGCGGCGTGATTCGTTCGGCCGAACGCATGACATATACGTCGGTGAACGCGGTTCTTCAGCACGACGCAACCGCTACAGCGCAATACGCGCATCTCGCAGATGAGTTCGGCGCGATGCGTGACCTCGCGGTGATCTTGAATGCGCGGCGCTCGCGGCTCGGTTCAATCGATTTCGATTTGCCGGAGCCTGTGATCGAGTTCGATCCCGACGGGCAAATGATCGGTATTGTCCGCAGCGAGCGCAACATCGCGCACCGCCTGATCGAGGAATTCATGCTGACGGCAAACCAGGCCGTGGCGCGTTACCTCGAAGGCCGCGGCATCGGATCGCTGCATCGCGTCCACGAAAAACCAGACCCCAAAAAAATTCTGGAGTTCGAGGCGCTGGCGCAAACGTTTGGCTATTCGCTGGGCGTGGAAAATCTCGCCGAGCGCCGCGTGACCGTGAAACATGGAAACTCGCCGCAGCGGAGCTTCGATCGCGGCAGACGGCACGGCCGCTCAGGCAGCGGACGCGAGAAGCCCATGACCGTATCGCTGCCGGGTGCGCTGGACATCGCGATCAAGCCGGAACATTATCAGCGCTTGGCCGAAAAAATTGCGGGCAAGCCCGAGGAGCGCATCGTCTCGTACTTAATGTTGCGCTCGCTCAAGCAGGCGCGCTATGCCGCCGAGGCTCTCGGCCATTTTGCCCTGGCCTTCGACCAGTATACGCATTTCACTTCGCCTATACGCCGCTATCCCGATCTCATTGTGCACCGTGTTTTGAAATGGGCGCTCGATCATCCCGAATCGAAACCTGTACCGAAACCGCCAACGCCTGCAATGAACCCCGAAAAAATAAGGGGCGAAGGCTTGCCGCACGGGCTCGCGCAGAAAACACCTCACGCACTCGTGTACAAAAAGGAAGAATCCACCTTCGGTCCATATCGTCTCGGCGAACTCGAAGCCGTTGCCGTGGAAACGTCCGAGACTGAACGCCGCGCCGAAACGGCCGAGCGCGAACTGATGGCTTGGAAAACAGCCCAGTTCATGGAGCAGCACCTGGGGGAGGAGTACGAAGCGCTGATTATTTCCGTGCAGAAATTCGGCTTTTTCGTCGAGCTGACGGAAATCTTTGTCGAAGGCATCGTGCCAATCGATCGCATCGAAGAGCTAACCGGCGAACACGTCTTCTATCGCGAGCAGGATCACGCCATCGTTTCCGGCAGCGGCGGACAACATCCGGGCTCGCATGACGCCAGCCGCGAGAAAACATCCGGCGGCGGGGCCAATCAAAGGAAAAAATCCGGCCGTGGGACGCCTCGCGGCGGACAAGTGTGGAAACTTGGCGACCGCATCCGAGTGCGTGCTGAACGAATCGATCCGATTCGGCGCCGGGTGGAGTTTTCACCGTTGCCATGAGTCAACGGATCGCGGAGTTGTTAAATGTGCCGGAAAATTCCCTTCGTTGTAATTCCGCGCGGAAATCGTAATGAAATGACGGTGCCGGTAAAGAAGGAATTTGATACTTCGCGAATGGTGACCCGGTCGTGATTGACGGCGGGTCACCGTTTTCGCGATGCCGATTATTCTACTTGTCGAATTTCAAACAATCCTGTAGCTGGCGAAGTGCTTCATCGGTTGCCTTGATCGCTTCCACGCGGTGTCCGCCGAAATCGTGCGCGGCGTGCTCCAAGTGATCCTTGGCCCTGCGAAGCGAAGCGATTGCTTCCCGAATTTCCGGATGTGGTTCAGGCGAAGCTGCCGGTTCGGCTGCGGGCTGGGAGGCTGCTGCTGAAACTGTGGCGGCGGCTGTCTTCGGCGCTGCCGGGGTTCCGACTGACATAAAGAGCGCTAGTGCAAGGGCCGACACAGCAAAGAGACTTGTTAGCTTTAGTTTCATTGTTGCTCCTTTTTTTTTCGGCGGGATCCACTTCGAAACTCTGTAAAAAGAAGTAGAACTCATGCCGGATGTTTGACGTTCGGGCGCCCGAATTACACCGGAACGCTCTCATTCTAGCCCCAGGTCGTCAAGAAAAATCAAGAGGCTGCGAAATTTAGCCGGGAGCGAACCGGCAAGAACGTGCGGAGGGAACGTTTGACAATGGTAATCGGCCAGCGACAGCCTGTGAGCTTGACCGCCGATTGGGCGCATTTGTCGGTGCGCGGAAAGTTCTTGCAATATGTCGTCTCGGGCGAGTGGTGTTTAGACGCGCGGACTGGTTTGTTCCAACTCACTTGTCTCCCTGAGCGGGTGGAGACACGTGACGCACCGGCGACCTAAGAACGACAATGGCATGTCACGCAATCGGATTGCGTTTTTGCGCACGAAAGCCCACGGGGGAGATCTCTAGCGCATCGCGCGCCGGCAAGAATCGTTCGACAGAATTCTGCGCGCCGAGCGCCCACCACGCCGCCAGATACAGCAAGCCCGCAACGATCAGCAGCGACTTGATTCCGGTCCACATGGAAAGCGATTCGAGCATTCCGCCTGTCAGTGCCCCCAGAAGGTTCGACCCGAGCGCCTCGCCGCGGAATCCTTCCAGGGCGAAGCTCCGGATAAACACGATTCCCGCAAAGAACACAGGTAGGCAAAGCACGGCGGATGCCGACAGCGCCTTTGCCCAGAAGGAGTGGAAAAAGAGCCGTTCAAGGGGAACAAAATATCCTACCGCAATCGTGATCAACGTGCCGGCATAACCGAAGACGAGAGGCGTTTGCGGCTTCCATTGCACCACGAAGTTGGAGGCGACAATCAGCAGCAGGAGTCCGGCGATTACAATCGAGTTCACCATCCACGTCGTTCCGAATAACAGGGCCATCTTGCTGATGATTTGGGCCTCCAGCAAAAGGAAGCCGGCGCCGAGGAAAAAGAAATGCCAACGAAGTGAGCCGACAACCGCGCCCGTCCGATGGAGAAACGACCAACAAAGCAGAATCAGCACGACCGAAAGGACGACCACCGATCCCGACAATCCAGGCTCATGCTGATAAAAGTACGGCCAATCGTCGGTTGTGAGCGAAGCCTTTGTCATCGAGAAATCCTGGTGCGATCGAACGTACGCGCCTAGGGACGGTTCAGCCAAGGCGCGCTCGATGCGTTCCTGGGAACCGGAAATAAAGAATCGGCCGGGCACGGTGTACATCGAGGCAGTAGCGGTACCCAGCACTTCAACCGGCGCCCGTCCGAACGCGGTTTGTAGCAATCCATACAGCCGGCCTGCAATCCATGGAGAATCCACCTGAAACTTGATGACCATAATGCCGTCCGGTTTGAGCAATCGCTTGGTCGCTTGCAGGGCTTCAAGAGTGTAGACGTAGTTGTCGATGCGAATGTTGGAGTAATACGAGCTGGTGGTGTGGGAGTCCAGGAGCGAGAAAACCACCAGATCGAAGCGATCGTTTGTGGTCTCCACGTAGCTGCGCGCGTCGTTGACAACAACATTGACTCGCGGTGAGTCATAGGGCTTTTCAAAATGTAGCGTCTTCCCGAGATGCAGGATCAGGGGATCGATTTCCACCGCGGAAACGTGCCCAGCGCCGTTACGAATCGCACCGGCGACATCGTTACCCGTCCCAGCCCCCAAAATTAAAACGGACGGCGGATTTGGGTAAAAATGATAGGGCAGATTATAGGGATTCCACTGGACGGCCTGTGGTTGAGGTAGCTCCGGGTCCGGGTGCGCGCTGACAAAAGAAGGCGAGAGATTGACGATCTGTTGATACCAGTTGCCGTTGGTTACGAGCTGGTAGCTCACCACTTCGTTGCCTTGGCGCACCGGCGTCACAATCAGCTTCTGATAGGGCGACCAGTACACCTTGCTTCCGTCGCGCGGGCCGATCATCGTCAAGCCGACGCAGATCGCCAGAACCGCGATGGATGCCCATCGCAATCGGGCTAGCGGCCACACAAACCATGCGAGCATCACCCCCGCCAGAAGGAACCATGCCGGAGGAGGCTGAAATAACAGACAGAGCAGCGTATAAAGGCCGATCCCAACCAGGCTGCCAACGATATTGACGGTATAACCAAAAATTCCGTTGGGAGCCTTCTCCAAATACCATCCGACTAATTGACCGAGCGGTACAAATACGAAAGAAACCAAGGCAAAAAGCGGCACCACTACAAGCATGGCCATCCCTAAAAGCAGCAACGAAGTCGAGCCCACCGGAATATGAGGCACGCCCCACACGTCCACCTCGGAAGACACGCCGATAAAGCCCGGCAGGTCAATGATGAGCTGGCGCAACGCCGGCCACGGAAGTTTCACGATCACCGCCAGAGTCACCAGGGGCACGAGCAGGGACAACAAACTGATCCGGCGCCGCACCAGATAGCACCCCAATCCAAATCCCAGAAAGCATGCAATCAAGACGAAATTCTTGAAGTACGCAAAGATCTGGACTTCAGACGAGACCCAACGGATCATCAGCAGTTCGAGGAATAGCCCCAGAACGCTTACCAGCGCTAATTTCCCAAGACTAAACCCGCCGAGTTCCTCGGGCGAGAACTCCCATCGCGCGAATCGGCGGCGCACCGACGTGGCGCCGGCGCTTCCAGATTCAGCCCGGT
>JBEKCU010000293.1:0-9177 GCA_050014735.1 Candidatus Acidiferrales bacterium
CAACGACCGTCTATTTTCGTTTTTCCCGCAAGATCTCTGCGATGCGCAGAGCGGCTTCGCTCACCAAGTAACACATCTTGGGATGAGTGGGTTCCATGTCCGGAACAATTCCATATTCGCGAAGCCTCTCCGAAGTAGTTGGACCGATCGACGCCACCAGCATCCGGGGCAGCGCCTGGCGCAACGAATCTTCGAGCTTCATCTCCACCGCAATCTGTAACAGGTGATTCACCTGCATCGCCGTCGTAAACAGAATCACGTCGATTTCACCGTTCGCAATGGCAGCAACGGCGGCGCGCAATGGACCGACATCATCCGGCAAGCCCCATTCGTATACGGGAATGGAAGTGACTTTCGCGCCTCGTTCCGCTAGACCTGCCAGCAGATCGGGATTGGAAACGCCATATTCCTGGACAGCGACGCTGCGTCCCTTCAACGGCACCGAAGCGGTATTTACATCGAGCGCGCGCAGAAGCTCGCGCCACGTATTGGGCTCGGGCGCGGTTACCGCAATCGGGATATTCCATTCTCTCAACGCGGCCGCTGGTTTCGGCCCTCGGGCGACAACCGAAACTTTTCGCAGCTGCGCGAGATACCTTTCGAGTGGGTAAATTGTCTCGACAACACGGGCCAGCGCGCGCGTTCCAACTCCCGTCAGGAAAATGATGACGTCAAATCCGCCATCCGCGAGCTCTCGCCCGAACGACAGCGCTTCCGTATTTGTTTCCAGGGGAATCTCGCGCATCGATGGCGCTATCACTGCAACGCCGCCGCTCGACGCAATCAGCTTTGCCATTTCCGTACCGCGCCGGCTTTCGAGCGAGAGCACGCGCAAGCCCGCAAAATTACTGTTGGAGGTGTCATTGTCCACGAGGGCTACCATGGCAAAGTCGGGGGGCTTCTTTTATTTGGAAGAAAATGCCGTGGCGCAGGCCTTGGTACACATCGCCAATATTATGGCGCAGCCTGTTCCGCTGACTGCTGAAAACTTCGCCCCTTGCGTTCCTTCCCGAGCGCCAGAATCACAATCAGCGCCGCAATTGTGAAAATTTCAAATCCGGCAATCGCCCATTGATAGCCGAAGCTGTTGCTCAGCGCAAATTCCACTCTGGGAGCGGGCGCCCCAAACAACGTACCCATTTGATAGGCCAGTCCGGAAACCAGGCCGCGCGCCTCATTCGGAACCATTTCGGTCAGATGAACGGGAATGATTCCCCACGCGCCCTGCACGCCAGCCTGCATCAAAAATGCTCCCGCTATGAGCACACCCAACGATCCTCCGAATGCCCAAAAAGGAATCACCAGCAAGGCCAAAATCATCGCCGAGATCATTGCCCGTCTCCGACCCATTCTTTCCGAAAGCATGCCGAACATGATCGCGCCCAGGACCGCGCCGACGTTATAGATCATTGAAATTTCCGCGGTAACGGACTTCGTCACATGATGGATGGTGGTAAGAAAATCCGGGTACAAATCCTGCGTTCCGTGCGAGAGAAAAATCATGAACGTGGTGAGCAGGATGAGATAGAGAAACGTCTTCCATTGCGCGGCCACGGTCCTCAGAATTTCCGCCACACTTGGCGCACGATGTTGTTTCCAGGCCTCCGATTCAGGCACGCGAGCGCGAATGTAAAGCGCCAGCAGCGCCGGAACTCCTCCCAGCCAAAACATAGGCCTCCAACCCCACGTTGGCAGCACGAATCTCGCCACTACGGCCGCGAGCAAATTCCCCACGACGTAGCCGCTTTGTAAAATGCCGGAGAAAATTCCGCGCCAGCGAGGCGGCACCGACTCCATCGCCAGCGAGGCACCCACGCCCCACTCGCCTCCCATGCCAATCCCGTAGAGCGTGCGCAAAATAAAAAACACCGCATAATTGGGCGCAAATCCGCAAGCCAGTTCGATCACCGAGAAGAACACGACGTTCGCCATCAGCGGGGTGCGCCGTCCGTAGCGGTCCGCAAGCATCCCGAAAATCACCGCGCCCACCGGACGCATGACCAGCGTCATCGTCAGAGTGAGCACGATCTTGCCTTTTCCCACATGAAATGCCGTAGCGAGCGTGTCCAGCATGAAGACGACGACAAAATAGTCGAACGCGTCGAGCGTCCACCCCAAAAATGAAGCCGTTACCGCATGAGCCTGGCCGGATCGCGAAAGTCCTGGAACGCCGCTGCCTTGCCCGATCTCACGCTCCGTGCTAAGCATTGGCGCCTCCTTCGGAAATTGTTCCGACACGATTCGCAATATCGCGGTAGAGCAGGATCGCACACAATGAGGCCGCTCCGAGAAGCCCGATTCCCACGCCAATCTGACCGAAGCACAATTTCCCGATCCCAAACAGTGCCGCGTACACCATCGCGCATCCCAGCAGCCACGCGAGCAGGTTCTGCCCCAGGTCGCGCGTTTGCGGCAGCTCCGGCGCGAGCTCCGCGATGCGGCGCCATCCGGCCGCGTGTGGCCGTACTTTCCTGTAGAAGCGCAGCAGGATTTCATCGGGCTCAGCTGGGGTAAGCACCGTCGCCAAAACCCACACGATTGTCGTTACTCCGGTCGTCACAAGCGTCGTCTTTGCGAAAATCACCGGAGCGCTTCCGCTGAAGACCGGCCATCGATGAAGTAGCAAAGTCATCGCCAGCGCCGTGGCCATCGCGGAAATCTCGCTCCACGCATTGATGCGCCACCAATACCAGCGCAGCAGATACACGCCTCCGGTGCCCGCGCCGACCTCGAGCACGACTTCCCAGCCCTGGCTGATCGTCGCAAGTTGCGCCGATACGTAGGCAGAAGCAGCCACGAGCAGCAGTGTCGCGAGCCGCGACATGTTCACGTAATGCTTTTCAGAAGCGTCGCGCCGGATGAATCGCCGGTAAAAATCTTCAATCAAATAAGAACTTCCCCAGTTGAGCTGCGTCGCAATCGTCGACATAAAGGCAGCCATGAATCCAGCGATCAAAATTCCGCGCAGCGCGGGCGGCATGTAGGTGGTCGCAATGAGCATGTAGCCCGATTCCGGATGCGCCAAGCCTGGATACAATGCCGCGGCGGCGAGCGCCGTCAGAATCCACGGCCATGGGCGCATGGCATAGTGTGCGATATTAAACCACAGCACGGCGAGCAGACCATGCCGTTCATCGCGCGCGCTGAAAATTCGCTGCGCGATATAGCCGCCCCCTCCCGGTTCGGCGCCCGGATACCAGAATGCCCACCACTGCACTCCCAAATGGACAAGAAAGGTCAGCACGGGCAGCGTCCAGAGGGCTTCCGCCGTAAGCCCTCGCGAAAAATCCGGAAAGATCGCGGTGATATTCGCCGCGTTTGGACCTGCCGCTCTGCGCATGGAGGCGAGCGTCGCGAGCATGCCGTGCATTCCTCCCGCGGCTTTCACGCCGTAATAGGCGACTGCAATCACGATCGCCATCTTCAGCACAAACTGAAAAAGGTCCGTCCACAATACGCCCCAGAGCCCGCCAAGCGAAACATAAAATCCCGTGAACGGAATCAGGAAGAAAACGCAGATCGCCAGGCTCGCAGTCTCACTTTTGCCAAGCGCCGTCCCAACGATGCTCGTCATTGCCTTGGTCACCCAGCCAAGGATCAGGCAATTCATCAGTAGGCCCAAATAAACCGCGCGAAAGCCGCGCAGAAATGCCGCCGGTTTCCCAGCGTAGCGCATTTCCGCAAACTGCACGTCGGTGAGCAAGCCTGAACGCCGCCACAGGCGCGCAAACAAGAAAACAGTCATCATCCCCGAAGGCAAAAAGCTCCACCACAGCCAATTCCCTGCAATGCCCTTGTCAAACGAATTTCGAGTCAAGATTCTTGCACGGTGAAATCCTAGAGTACAATGCCTGCTGCCATGTCCATCTCCCGCGTCGTCAACATTGACGACTTGCGCCTCAAAGCCCAAAAACGTGTGCCGAAGCCGATCTTCGATTACCTCGATGGCGGGGCTGAGGGCGAAATCACTTTACGCGAAAATGTCCGCGCTTTCGAAACGGTGACGTTCCGTCCGCGCAATGCAATCGCTCTACCCCAGGTCGATCTGCGTACCCGAGTTTTGGGAGCCGGCCTTTCTTTTCCAGCGATTCTTGCGCCTGTGGGCTATAGCCGGATGATGCATGCAGGAGGCGAGTGTGCTGCCGCGCGCTGCGCAGGCTCGGCTGGCACCGCGTACATTCTATCCACGGTTTCCGGGTACAAACTCGAAGACGTCAAAGCGGCATCCTCCGGGCCGGTGTGGTACCAGCTTTACCTGGTCGGGGGACGCCCTGCGGCCGAAGCCGCACTGGACCGTGCAAAGCGCGCCGGCTTCTCCGCGTTGTTCGTCACGATCGATACAGGAACTGCCGGAATGCGCGAACGCGATATCCGCAACGGCACTGCGGAGCTCATGAGCCGAAACATCCTGAAAATGCTTCCGTATCTTCCTTCGATTCTTTCCCGTCCGGGATGGCTGGCGGCTTTTTTGATGGATGGCGGCATCCACAAACTTCCGAACGTTGTCGTTCCCGGCCAAGGGCCGATGGCATTGATCAACGTGGCCGCCGCCTTGGCCGAATCTGTGGTGACTTGGCAGGATTTTAAATGGCTGCGCAAAGCGTGGCCGGGCCCCGTTGTGGTCAAGGGCGTCCTGACAGGCGAGGATGCACGTCGTTCGATCGATGCGGGGGCTGCGGGCATCGTCGTTTCCAATCATGGCGGCCGCCAACTCGACGGAGTTGCCGCAACGCTGCGAGCGCTGCCGGAAATTGTAAAGGCTGTGAACGGTCAACTTGAGGTGATCGTCGACGGAGGCGTGCGTCGCGGCGGCGACATCGCAAAGGCAATCTGTTTGGGAGCTCGCGCAGTCCTGATTGGGCGCGCGTACGCTTATGGCCTGGCCGCCGCCGGAGAAAATGGAGTGTCCAAAGCCCTTGCCATCCTGCGGGCGGACCTGGAGCGAACGATGAGGCTTCTGGGCTGCTCCTCAATCAACGACCTAAATCAATCGTATGTGGATGTTCCGAAGGAGTGGCTGACCTCCAGTTAAGATCTAAAATTTGAAATTTCAGATTCAAGATTTGGATAGTTGGAAAGCTACAGTCACGAACCAGCATAATGCACATCATCGAAGGAACAAATCGCGTTTCACCAGGCACGAATCACATATCATAAGTCATGAGTCACGATTTACGAGTCACTAGTCACCAACTACCAGTCACCAATCACTAGCCGCGCATCACCGATGGGCATTCACTCCTCAGAGAGGAAAGGCCCCGGGTTCGTCAGGGGGATGCAAACCCGGGGCCGGGGGGTTGAGACAGAGGCAGGGCCGGAGTAAATTCAATATTTTGAAGTGCAATAATTTTTAGGACTCAACGCCTTTTTAAGGCGCACCGCTTTTTTAGATCTCAATGTTTTATCGCGCTATGACACAGGTCCCACGACGATGCGGCATAGCTTGTACAGTTCCTCGTACGTAAAAAGCAGATGCGAGTCACTGGTCCGCGGGTCTTGGTGCCCCAGGCCGGACATTTCGCATATTTGCCGCAGTTGCTCTCGCGGCAGGCCGAGCAGGAACGCCGCCCTGCCTTCATCCACCATCTCTTTTCGCATCGGCTCTCTCATCATTGGGCTCGGCAAACGGGCCCCGTGACGGAGCCGAAATGGCTGCTCTAGTTCATGACAATGCTGGCCCAATTATCCTGCTCGACTGCCAGAATCATTGGCTTATAGATATCGATGTCCCAGGTTTCGCCGACACGAAACCGTATCGTGCCTTCCGACTCGCCGATAATGATCCCTCGGAGCGGTACGCGCAGATCTCCGGCAGCAACCTGAAGGACAACCGCCTGTCCCACCCATGATGCGTAAGCGCTTGGCATGTCATCGACTCCCTCAGCTTCATTAAGTTCCGTTCGAACAATTGCCATTCTTCATTTTGGCGGCGATCGTCACAATGGTACCGAGGCGTCAAATTCGTAGTAGGAAAGTACTGTTAGCGGTTGCGTCACAAGTTTCCAGCTCCTCGAAGTACCAGGTACGTGGGTACCTGACCTGTAGGCCCTCTGCGTCATTGTTGCCATCGTGCGAACCCGCCAGACTGTGGCTCATGACCAGCCGTCACGATCCTGCGCTAAGCCTGACGCCTCGGTCGAATCACGGGCCGCGCGCTCAAGCGGTTTCGGCAGGAGCAATAGAAGCGGGAATCGCGCTGGCCTTGGGAGGCGGCTTCTCTCGCGGGTTCGCGCACCTCGGCGTGCTGGAAGTGCTGGAGCAGGAGCGAATCCCTATATCTTTGATTGTCGGGACGAGTATTGGAGGACTGCTCGGCGCAGCGTACTCCGACGGAATATCGGTTGACGAGCTTTGTCAGCTCGGCTCCCGCGTGCAACTTCGCGACTTTATCCGTTTCCAAAAGTCTGGAGACAGCGGGGCAGGTCCGAAGACTCACAGGCCTGACCGTATAGGCGAGTTCGTACGTGAGTGGTTCCATGCCAGCAGAATCGAAGAGCTGTCCATTCCAACGGCGATCGTCACGACCAATCTGGACACCTGCGCAGCCCACGTTTTCACTCGCGGTCCGATCGAACTGGCGATCCGCGCAAGCTGCGCCTTTCCAGGTCTTTTCCAACCTGTCGAATATGAAGGCATGATGCTCGCCGACGGATGCATCGTGGCTCCGGTGCCATCGGCGGTTGCCGCTCGAATGAATCGTGGCTGCGTACTTGGAGTCGCTGTCGGTTCGAATTCTTCGAGTGCAGTAACACCCGAAAATATTGTGAAGTTACTTGAGCGAACTGGCCGGCGGTCGCTCGGGAACGCGGACGAACCATCCTGGTCCCGGCGCGCCGACATCCTCCTCGAACCCGCCGTTCACCACATCGAGTGGAACGATTTTTCTCGCGCGGAGGAAGCTCGCGCAGCGGGGGCGGAAGCCATGCGCCGCGCCCTTCCCCACGTGCGCGAATTACTGGCCCGGCAAAATCGATTGACCATGCCTGAGCAAACGTCGGGCGTGGCGCAAAGGGAGTTGGCGCTGTGAGCATGTCACACCTGGTGCGAACCCTCGTTGTCACCTTCGCGATGGAGTGGGAACTCTGCAGTGAGGACCCGTTCATTTTCTGTTACCGTATGGGGGTGGAGCCTGTGCGGGCCCTATTAGGAAAATACAGCCAGCCCCAGTGATTGGAACTCATGGTCGGATCGATCGAGAACCTAATACATTTTCTATTCAACGTTAAAGGCCTGATCGAGTGGGGCGGCACGCTGCTCGTCTGCGCTATCGTTTTCATCGAGACGGGCTTCTTCGTTGGATTTTTTCTTCCCGGTGATTCGCTGCTGGTTACCGCGGGCGTGTTCGCCGGAACGGGCCAGCTCAACATCTCGGAATTGCTCCTGCTCGTCCCGCTCTGTGCGATAGTCGGCGATCAGATCGGCTACTGGATTGGCCGTAAAGCCGGGCAAGCCCTTTATCGGCGCCCGGATTCCCTGGTCTTTCGCAAGCAGCATCTGGAACGGGCACATCAGTTCTACGAAAAATACGGCGGCAAGACCGTGATCCTGGCCCGGTTTGTTCCGATTGTTCGGACGTTTTGTCCCCCAGTGGCCGGCGCGGCCAGGATGCCGTACGGGCGCTACTTCGCCTTCGATGTGGCCGGCGGACTGTTGTGGGTCGGGAGCATGCTTCTGGGGGGATATTTTCTTGGCCGGAAAATCCCCAATGTCAGCGAAAACATCCACTATGTTATCGGCGTCGTGATTTTTCTTTCCGTGCTGCCCGCCATCGTCAGCGTGCTGCGTGCCAAATTGTCGGGGACGTCAAAAACCTCCGCCATCCCACAACCCGCTTCTTCCGAGCGTGACTAGCCGTGCCGTTTCTAGGTCCTCCCATCAACGAAGCGCCGCGAGCCATGATCTTCGACGTCGGACGCGTGATCATTCGCGTCGACTTGTCTCGCTCGTTTGCGGCTTTCGGAAGGCGCGAGGGATTATCGCATTTGCAGGTCTTACGGGAACTGGAAGCCGACGCTCACTGGCCTGACTGGCAGGAGGGACGCATGTCGCCGCGCGATTGGCACGCGCACCTCGATAGGAAATTCGGGCTTTCGCATACATTCGAGGAATTCTGCACGATTTGGAACGGCGTACTCGATCCAAACCCAATTTTGCCGGAGTCGTTGTTCGAGCGCCTTGGCACGCAGTGCCGCCTCGCACTGCTATCGAACACCGACCCCATCCACGTAGCTCACTTCGAGGCTACTTTCTCTTTTGTCCGCCATTTTCCCACGCGCGTGTATTCCTGCCGCGTCGGATCGAGCAAGCCAGCTCCGGCGATCTACTACCATACGCTCCGGGAAATCGAAGCAGTACCGGAAGAGGCCATGTTCATCGATGACATGCACGAGAACGTCGCCGCCGCAGCCGCCCTCGGCATCACAGCCTTTCATTTCACTTCCGCCGGTGAACTTCTGGATGCATTTTCGCGATTGGGACTCTGGAATTCTTGAATGAGGGATGTAAGAGCGGACGCATATTACATCCGCCCTCAGAGGTACTGGCATGAGGGCACTTACAGCAAAGGTCGCGGGCCACCGGCTATATTTGTGAATCTCTTTCCGGCTCGGCCGGCAACATCCACAGGCCGCCGATTTTCCCAGCGGGGTCGAATGCGATGCGAACGATCATCGGACCATTTTCAAATTCGCATCGCACATCCACAGCGTCAAATTCGGGATCCTTCCGCACGACCCTTATGCTCTTGAACGGGCCGAGGTGCGCGACAACGTGCAGCCATGACTCGTGCAAGCGCTCCGTTGGCATCGTCGCTTTCATTCGATCGTCGAATTGGGCATTCACTTCGTCGAAGCGTTCTTGCCGCAAAAGGGACGGGATCTCCTTAGCCATTGCTTCCATGTTCTCAGCCGTCAGATCGGATACTGGCAACAACCATACATCCGTGATTTGGTTGCTATCGTTGAATACCAGTTTCAATTCGACCTTGAACTTCTCGAACTGGCACCTCGAGATGTAAATCGGCTTGCCCTGCATGGTCCTGGTCGTTTGCGAAATTTGCTTTTGGAATGCTCCGGCCACTCTCGTCAGCTCAGTGATCTCAACTCGCATTTCGTTTTCTGTAAGGGAGTCCTTAAGGTCCGGACTGAACTGGTCGCGAACGGACGCGAGTTGATCCTG
>JBEKCU010000294.1:0-5573 GCA_050014735.1 Candidatus Acidiferrales bacterium
TTCACGGTGATTTGAATTTTCTTGATGCGCGCTTGGGTGGGCGCAGCTCCATACATCACGAACGCTGCCGCCAAAATGAATGCGAAGCAGGCGCGCGTGGAAACGCAATCACGAACTACAAGTTTGGCGAGCATTGATTTCGAGCAAGCTATCACGATTTTTGGAGAGGCGTCAATCGGCCGACGTTGAATATGGTAGTGGGGCAATTTCCGATAAGCCCTCACAGGATGTGTGAACGAGCAAGAATTTAGGGATGTGTTAGTACCCGACAGAGCTATACTCTATCGATTCCATGTTGGCGGGAGCCCATGGCGATTCTTCCCGGCGCACGTCTAGGGCCCTATGAAATCCTCTCCGCTATCGGTGCGGGCGGGATGGGAGAGGTTTATCGCGCCCGCGATACTCGCCTGGATCGCATTGTTGCCATCAAGGTTTTGCCCCTGCATCTTGCGGATCGTACCGAATTGCGTGAGCGATTCGAGCGCGAAGCAAAGACCATTGCCAGCCTGAATCACCCGCACATCTGCACTCTCCACGATATCGGTCACCAGGACGGAATAGATTTTCTGGTGATGGAATATCTGGAAGGCGAGACGCTCGCACAGCGTCTGCTGAAGGGCCCGTTGCCGCTGGAGCAGGTTTTGCTTTACGCCATCGAGATTTCCGATGCGCTCGACAAGGCCCACCGCAAAGGCATCACGCACCGTGACCTAAAGCCCGGCAACATCATGCTAACCAAGTCAGGCACGAAGCTGCTCGATTTCGGCTTGGCGAAGCTTCAACAAGAGGCAGCGCCCGCCACTCCCGTCGCTGACCTTCCAACGATGACGAATCCAATCACGGGCACAGGAACGATCCTGGGCACGCTGCAATACATGGCTCCCGAACAGGTGGAGGGAAAGACGGACGAGATCGATGCCCGCACGGACATTTTCGCCTTCGGTGCGCTGGTCTACGAGATGGCCACGGGCAGGAAGGCGTTCGAGGGCAAAACTTCCGCCAGCGTGATGGCGAAAATCCTGGAAGTCGATCCGCCGCCGATGGCTTCGCTTCAGCCGATGACGCCGCCGGCGCTGGACCGCGTGGTGAAGAAATGTCTAGCCAAGGAACCGGATCGAAGGTGGCAGACAGCCAGCGATCTGTGCGGGGAACTGAAATGGATCTCCGAGGGAGGTGCGGAAACTTCAAAGGCGGCGGTCAGCGAAGTTAAGCCACGGCTGCATAAGTGGCGGCAGGCGGTGGTAGTGGGTCTGGCGGTTCTGGTTACGGCTGCCGTTGCGGGGTTTGCCGTCTGGAATCTTAAACCGTCGCCATCGCAGCCCGTCACCCGCGTCGTGATAAATCTGCCTCCGGGTCAACAGTTGGCAGGAATGGATTCCGGCCCCGCCGTGGCCCTCTCCCCTGACGGAACTCATCTGGCGTATGTCGCCACACAAGGCGGCGTGCAGCAGATTTATCTACGGGCGATGGACAGTTTTGAGACAAGACCCGTTCCCGGCACGGAGGGAGCTGTAGAGCCATTCTTCTCACCGGACGGCCAATGGCTTGGGTTCTTCGCCGATGGAAAGTTGAAGAAGATTTCCGTGAACGGGGGAACCGCGGTGATCCTCGGCGATACTCGCCAACTCCGGGGAGCTAGTTGGGATAGCCAAGGGACAATTGCGTTCTCGCCTGCGAACGTCTCTGCTCTTGAACAAGTGCCGGACGGGGGAGGCGCTCCTCAGGCATTGACTCGTGTTGAGAAAGGGGAAAACAGCCACCACTGGCCCGAATTCTTGCCTGGTGGCGAGGCAGTGCTCTTTGCTGCCGCGACCCAGGCGGGGCGTTGGGTAAACTCGCGCGTTGCAGTGCAGTCGTTAGCGACGGGCGAACGGCGGGACGTCGTTCAAGGGGGAACACAACCACATTACGCCCCCTCCGGGCACCTGATTTATGCCCAAGGGGGAAGCCTAATGGCAATTCCTTTCGATCCTAAGCGACAAATTATCGCGGGCACCGCTGTTCCTGTGCAAGCAGGAGTGCTGCAATCCGTCTTTAGCGGAGCGACTCAGTACAGTCTTTCCTCCACAGGGTCGCTAGTCTACATTCCGGGGCGAGAATCGACCGAACGCAGGTTGGTGTGGGTCGCCCGCAATGGGACGGAGCAGCCCTTGGGCGCACCTGCGCGCACCTACGGTGTTCCTCGGATATCACCAGATGGGAGGCGGGTTGCAGTGAGCATTGGGGATGAGGAAGAACAAGTTTGGCTTTACGATCTCTCTAGGGAAACGTTAACCCGATTGACGTTTGGCGGGAGCAGAAACGGTGCCTCAGCTTGGACAGCGGATGGCAAGCGGATCGCATATCAATCGAACAAGGAAGGGCCACTGAATATTTTCTGGCAACTTGCCGACGGAAGTGGCGGATTGGAACGGCTGACCACCAGTGAGCACCTGAATGCTCCGACGTCGTTTTCTTCCGATGGGGAGCAACTGGCATACGTTGAACTCGATCCCACCACCGGGACTGACATATGGATTTTGCGGCTCAGCGACCCCTTACCGGGTTCTGGGCAAGTTCGCAAGCCACGGTTGTTCCTCCGGACACCCTTCAACGAATCGGTCCCCCGATTTTCTCCCGACGGGCACTGGCTGGCCTATATCTCGGATGAATCCGGGCGTTATGAAGTGTACGTGCAGCCCTATCCAGGTCCCGGAGGGAAGTGGCAGATTTCAACGGAAGGTGGCACCGAGCCCGCCTGGAACCCGAACGGACGGGAGCTTTTCTATCGGAGCGGCGAGAAGATGATGGCCGTGGACATTACCGCTCAGCCTGGTTTCACTCCGGGCACGCCGCGTATTCTCTTTCAAGGACCGTATGTGCTGTCTGAAGGAACAGTCCCTTGGTATGACATTTCCCCCGATGGCCAGCGCTTTCTGATGGTCAAGCTCAGTGATCCGGCAGGAGCGGCACCTACGCAAATCAACGTCGTGTTGAACTGGTTTGAAGAATTAAAGCAGAAAGTTCCTACGGGGAAGAACTGATTCCAGCGTGGCTGCCAAAAGCATCTCCCCCTTACGCTCAATCTTGAGAAACGTTAGTGCTTTATTGGAATGCAGCTGCACCACCCAGTTGAAAAGATTATTCACCGCGCTCATTGTGAACGGGCATTCCAGGCATTGATTCCGGATTATTCGCCGGGGCATTCCCGTCCGGCGACGCCCCGCGTTCCACGACGGTTGGCGGCGCGGAATCGATTGCCGTTCCTGTCACCACAATCTGGCCGATCATGAAGGAGTGCGGCAGGCAGGCGTACGAATACGTTCCCGGTCGATTAAATGTTATCGAGGCCGATTGTCCGCCTCGGAGCATTCCCGTGTCCCATCCGCCGGCATCGGCCGAGGATGCATTGTGAATCTGCTTGCCGTCATTTGTGAACACTACCTTCGTTCCGGCAGCCACAGTGATGCGGCCCGGCGTGAAGGAATAATCGACCAGCTTCACGGCATTTGTATGCACCAGGGGGCCCTCGACTTCAACGACGGTTCTGGGCGGTCGCGGCGCTTCGAAAGGTTGCAGGCGGTTGCCAGGCGATCCCTTCAACGAAAACACCCAAATCATGTCGCCGTTGGCCGATGACGTCTGGATGGAAACACCGCCGGCGGCGATGGCTACGTATTGCGTGCCGTCAATTTCGTAGGTGATCGCAGGGGCATCCGCGCCTGCGCCTGTCTGCCACTGCCAGAGCAGATCGCCGGTCTTCCCGTCAATCGCCTGGAAATTGCCATCGGGCTCACCGTGAAACACCAGGCCGCTGGCGGTTGCCAGCGCTCCGCTGCCTTGCCCAATGGAATAGGGCGTCTTCTTCTGCCACACAATTTTATTGGTACGCGAGTCGATGGCAGTGAAAGTACCGGAATAGCGTGCTCCGATCGGTGGACCCAGCGCCAATCCAGTACCGCGAACGATCCGGGGCGACGGCCGGTCCGCGGCAGTCGCGTAGAAGTACCCGGTTTTGGGACTGTACGCCATCGGCGCCCAGTTCACGCCGCCATTCCCGCCCGGCGAGATCAAAATGGGGTGATCGTAGAACGCCGCGAAAATACATTTCGTGACCCATCCCGCCAGCGGCTGCGGGCACTGCGGCATTAACGCATCGCCGCGAGGAAATGGCTGCGTCGGCGAGAGAGCCATGTGCGGTTCCTGCTCCACCGGTTTCTCGTCGATACCGATCAGCGGTTTTCCAGTGGAACGATCCAGCATGTAGATCCAGCCCGTTTTGCAGGCTTCGGCGATGCCTTTACGCTTCACGCCATCGTAAGTCTGATCGAAAAGAACGACGGGGCTGGGACAATCGAAGTCCCAAATGTCGTGATGCACCACCTGGAAATGCCACGCATACGTGCCGTCCAGATGCAGCGCCATGATCGACGAACTGAATAAATTATTTCCTGGCCGGTTGTCGGTAGCCCCGCTGGGGAGAACGGGATTGCCTGTGCTGAAGTAGATGAGCCCCAGATCGGGATCGATCGCGGGCGTTTGCCACACGCTGGCGCCGCCGTGCTGGTAGGCGCTCGCGCGGCTTGGATCGGCATCGGTCGGCTGAGGCCAAGTGTCGCCGCCAAGTTCACCAGGGCCCGCCGCTGTCCAGAAATGCCAGAGTTCTTTGCCGGACTTGCCGTCGAGCGCTGTGACCTTGCCGCGCGCGCCCATGTCACCGCCGGACACGCCGGTGTACACTACGCCGTTATAGTAGAGCGGCGCGGACGTGATGGTGTAGCCATCCTGCCATTGTCCGATTCTCGTTTGCCACACCAATTTCCCGGTCTCGGAGTCCAGCGCGACGAACGTGCCGTCGAGGTAGCCGAGAAACACTTTCCCTTCGCCCAAGGCAACGCCGCGATTGTCCCAGCCGCAGCAGACCGTATTGATGCTCTGATCGATGTTGGACCGGTGCTCCCAGATAATCGCGCCGGTTTTCGCGTCCAGCGCAAAAACGTCGTCATTCCCGCTGGCCACATACATCACTCCGTCCTTGACCAGCGGCGTGACTTCCAGCGAGTACTTGCTGCCCAGGCCGGAACCAAGATGCGTTACCCACGCGGCTTTGAGGTCCTTTACATTGGCGGGAGTGATCTGCTCCAGAGTTGAATAGCGTGAATTATTCCAATCGCCGCCGACAGTCGTCCATTCCCTGGCTGCGGGCTGGCGCAAATTCACCTGCGTCTGCGCAAGCAATCTCAGGAAGAGACCTAGGGATCCAATCACAATCGCGACAACCGCGACCCGTGAACGCATGTTTGTCATCCGTTTCGCAACACTCCAGTTCATCGCAACCGGACTTCCCGGATTACGCAAGTAATAGCAATGTTTTGGAGATCTTACGTCAAATTTGGATCGCAGTTACTGAAAATCGCGCAGAAAAGTAGCGCTCTGGCAGGCCGTCAGTACAGAACGAAGGATGCGCAACAGCCCTCCGTGCCAACATCTCTGAGACCGTTTTAGTACTCTTAATTAATGAGCAGGGCGAGAAAGAAAAAGGGAAAGATGAACGGGAATTCTCTTGGTTTTGCTTCTTCTGCAAGTTGGGCTGC
>JBEKCU010000295.1:0-5569 GCA_050014735.1 Candidatus Acidiferrales bacterium
ATTTTTATTACACCACGGGTCTCGACGGCGCTCCGCAATTGCAGGTGAACGACAATTCGGCGTCTTCATTTGTGGTGGATTTTTCAGACACCGCGCTGCTTGCTGGAATTTCGGCGGATTCGCTGTTTAATTTGGTGGAGTTGGGCGATTGCGCGGGCGTGATCGGTTACGCGGACCGCTTGTTTTGGTGGGGCGAGCGGAACAAGCAAAATAACTGGGATAACCTCACGTTCGACGGCGGTTTCGGTTCCGCGAACACGATTCCGCTTGGGTGGACGCCGGATGCGACCTACTTCGCTGGGGGCGCCGCGGACACCACTGGAAAAGCGATCTGGGGCGGGGCGTACGCGATCCTCGGCGACGGTGTGACTGCGATGCGCGGGCTGATGACGCAATCGGCGGTAGCCGACTACAACGGCGTGCCGCGATTGCTGCCAAACACGGGATATTCGGCGCGCGTTCGCGTCCGCATGACCGGAGCGCTCACGCAGGGCACGCTGCATGTTCACTTGTACAGCGCGTCACTGGGAGTTTGGACTACGGGCGTAGCCGTGCCGGCCGCGCAGATCAGGTCAACAGCGTGGCAGGAATTTATCGCGCCGATCACGGCAACTTCCTCGGGCTTCACTCAAATTCCGAGTGACTTGCAGTTGCGCGTGTATGCGGACGGCACCCCGACGAGCGGAGCGGGTTTCCTGGTGGAGAATATTGAGATTTTTCCCACGGACGAACCCTACAACACGTCGCTGGTGCGCGCGTCTTTTGCGGACGATCCGGAAAGTTATGACGGCGTCAGCGGCTACATGGGCATCTCCGAAGACGACGGGCAAACCGTGCGCGCGGCGTTTCTGCTGCGCGAGAGGCTCTATCTGGTGAAGGATCGTGCGCTCTATGTGACACAGGACGACGGCGTGAACGAGCCGGCTTCCTGGACGATCAATCAAGTTTCGTACACCGTCGGGACGTCGTCGGTGACCGGCGTGGACACCGGCGAGGATTGGGCCGTGATCGCCGGGCGCGCGGGCGTATATATCTTCGACGGAGGCGAGCCCGTAAAAATCTCGCAGGAAATTCAGCCGACCTGGGATCAGATCAATTGGGCCGCGGGAAACACAATTTGGGTGCGTGTGGACACGCGGAACAGGCGCATCCTGTGCGGAGTGCCGCTGGGCACGGCGACGTCGCCGAATCGGATCCTGGTGCTGGATTATCGCAGCCTGCTGGACGCCAGCGAAATTGAAACGCTTGGCTCCGTTCTGTTCTCAACGCTCTCAGGAAAATTGTATGCCGTGGGCCGTTCGCGCAAATGGTGCCCGTGGAACATCACTGCGAATTCCTGCACTCTCGCCGAGCGCTCCGACGGTACCGCACAAGTGTTCCTTGGAAACGGACTCGTGAGCGGCGCTGGAAACGGGAAAATCTATCAGCTCTCGGACACACAGTATTCCGACGACGGCGCGGCGATAAATTCCTACTACACGACGTACTTTTTTCTGACGCATACGCTGGAGCAGTCGCTCCAGGTGCGTTCTCACCGGAAACTATTTGCATATCTAACAACGTACGTGGAAGGGGCGGGGGATTTGAACCTCTCCGCGTTCGTCGACAACGAAGCGTTTCCGACGGCGCTTACCCCGCTGCCGCTTTCTTCGCCAGGGGCGAAGGATCTTGAGATGCCGATCAATTTATTGGGGGAGCGTGTGGCGTTTCAAGTGGGCACGAATGCCGTGGGAGCGTGGTTCAAGTTGGAGAGATTTATTCCCTCGCTGCTGCCCGATCCGTGGGCGCCTGTGCGGGGAGGGAATTAGGGCTTTAGTAGAACGGGCTTTTTATCCCGAGGCCAGCCGAGGGACAGCCTATTTTCTTTTGAATTTTCGGCGCTGCAGAGAAAGTCAAAAACAGACAGGCTGAAGCCTGTCCTACCGATGGTCATTCAATCATCATGCTAAAAATTGGACAACTCGCGCAGATCAAGAGTGACTCGCCCTACGTGTACGAGGCGCTCACGCAAATTGTAAATGGAGTGAATGCCGTGGGCCGCGCGACCGGCGTCGATCCATCGGGGAGCATTGCAGCGCCCTCGCCGATCGGTGGCGTAAATGTCGCAGCCGCGGACGGCATTTTCGACATTGCGATCACGGACAATTCCGTGCTCAATCGCGGCATCTTTTATTTTGCCGAGTCGGATACGGATCCAGCATTCAGCCATCCCTACGTGCATTTCCTGGGCAGCTCGCGCAACCTGCGCCTTTCGCTGGGCAACCAGACGCTCTACTGGCGCGCCTATTCGCAATACCTGGGGTCGGACCCGTCCGCGCCGGTCACGTTCGGCACGCCGGCAACCGCAGTCACCGGCGGCGGGACAGCCACAGGGCCGCAGCTACAGACATCGACGGGAAGCGGCACGGCTTCGGGATCGCAGGGCGGATCGGGATTCGGCCAGAGCACGGTGAGCAGCTCGGGGCCGGCGATTTTGCGGTAAGGCTGCTTTAAGTGGAACAGGCTTTTTATCCCGAGGCCAGCGGAGGGACACCCTGTTTGATTTTGAATCTTGTCGTATCAGCACAAATGCAACACGAAGAAACCAAGACGGGCGCCACGTTCAGGACATCGTTGAACCTTGGAAGAAACAAAGTCAAAAGCTAACAGGCCGTCCCTCGGCTGGCCTCGGGATAAAAAGCCTGCTCTACTCACCCCCCTTTGCGAATCCGCGAATACAATTCCACCGATTTGGATGCGCTGCGGCGCATGCACGCGGCGCAAGGGTTCGGCTATCCGTTTCCCGATCTCGACAGCCCATTGTTTGTGTCGAAACTTGTCCTCGAAGACGATGACGATACGGGCGCCGAGCCGGGCCGCGAACATCGGGGCGATGAGGGCAGGGAATTGATGGACGCCGATTCCCCTCTGGAGGATCTGTCCCGCGCAACGTCGTCTCG
Organism: Candidatus Acidiferrales bacterium; assembly: GCA_050014735.1. GTDB lineage: Bacteria > Acidobacteriota > Terriglobia > Acidiferrales > UBA7541 > Palsa-360. Next base: position 2,940 of record JBEKCU010000295.1, read on the forward strand.
CGCCGTTTCTTCAAGAGCGGCTTCGTGTCGCACTTCATCGCGTAGCGCTTCACGCGTCACAATGGCCATCCTGCAGCGGCTTACCGCGGAGACCTACTTGCTCCACGATCCCGGTGCGGGCACGCCGCGTCAGCGCTGGCAACGCTTTCTCGCTCTGCACGATGCCGCGCGGCTCCACGCCGCTGCGCGAGGTCTGGATGACGTGCAGGCATTTCTTCCGCCTCGCATTGCACGAGCATTCGGACGCCGCCTGGCGCGTCTCGGTTGGACGCGCGATCCGTGGCCGTGTTTTTCGAGGCGGGTTCCGTAGTTAAGCGTGTCGATACAGAAGCAGAAACAGTTGGCACCGGCTTCTTATCCCGAGGAGAGCCGAAGGACATGTTGCATGGTTTATCGCGCTCGCGAAATCCAAACCCATGTCTGCCACCAACCAGACAAACTCGATAGGACCGCAGGGGCTAAAGCCCTTGTCTTTCGCGCATCTGAATGTCGCGGCTGAAGCCGCGACCCACAACAGCTACTAAGTGAAACAGGTCATAATTGGCAGTCACAAATCACAAATCACAAGTCACCAGTCTCAAGTCACGAATCACAATTCACAAATCACAAATCACAAGTCACCAGTCTCGAGTCACAAAACACCAGTCACCAGTCACAAATCACCAGTCACATTCCCCAGGAGGTCCCCATGGGACGCGGCGCACAAGCACAAACGCAACAGATGATCGACCAGCAACTCGCGCAGCAAAACTCAATGAATCAGCAGCTTTACTCGACAGCCCAGTCGTACGGCTCGCAGGCTGCGGCAGGCTACCAGAATTTGCTTGCCAATCCCGGTTATTCCCGCGCCCAGCAATCGGCGATCACGAATCTTTCGCAATCGGCGCTCTCCTCATCTTTCGACGCGTTGGCCCAGAACGCGGCCAATCAAGCCGCGCGCACTCGCAATTCCGCCGGATACGGGGAATTGCTCGATAGTCTTGCGCGCACACAGGGACAGCAGTCCGCCAACCTCGCGCAACAGAACCAAATCGCTTTCGCCAACGCGGCAAAATCCGACACGCTCTCGGCCCTCTCCGGCCTCTCCGGACTGTACGGGACGGACTCGACTCTGCTGGGCCGGACGCTCGGAATTCCGGCGCAGTTGATCGGTTCCAGCGTCCAAAACGCGGCGCAAAATAATTTCAAACTCGGATTCGGCCCCGGCGGCTTATCGTTCGGTTTTAACGGATAGTACTTGTAAAACCTTCGCGCGCCCTCACTCCCATGAATCCATACTGGATCGTCGTAGGCTTCACTTCATGCGTCCAATTTTTCATCTTTCTGCGCTGGCTGCACCGTCGCACGCGCGATGACGAAATACGCCGCGCCTTCGTGCGTGACATGGCCGTCAATCATTTGCCGCACCTCTATCACGCGCTTCGGCAAATCGCAGGACGCCTGGGCCTCGAACTCAAGGAGCCACCACCAGTGCAGTTTCTGGAATTCAACGGCCATGACCGGAAACGGTGACTTGTGACTGGTAATTCGTGACTGGTGAATTGTGAAGGGCAATTCGTGACTGGCGATGCCGCATCGACACGGTATCACGAGACAATTCGTGCGGGTAGGAATTGAATGCTCCAATAGTCCACACACATCGAGAGATCGCGCCGAATTTAAGTTGAACAGGCTTTTTATCCCGAGGACCGTCGAGGGACAGCCTGTTTGCTTTTGACTCTCGCTGACAGTACGAAAACCAAACCCACACCGGCTCAAGCCCGCGCCACTCCACCAACCACGATTCACAAACCACGAGTCGCTAATCACCGGTCACCAGTCGCCGTTCACCAACTCATGCCCGCCCCCGTCCATCCCGAAATTATCGATCTCGCGCGCCGCATCGCCGCCGAGCACGGGATCGATCCACCCCTCGCCTGTGCTGTGATCGAGCAGGAATCCGCGTGGAACCCCTGGGCGGTGCGCTACGAGCCCGGATTTCTCTCGCGCTACGTTGCTCCGCTATACACAACGGGAAAATTGAGCGCCACCGAAGCCTACACACGCTCGATGTCGTGGGGATTGATGCAAGTGATGGGGCAAGTCGCGCGCGAATTCGGATTCGATGAACCGTCGCTGGCGGAACTCTGCGATGCCGCGACCGGCATCGAATTCGGGTGCCGCATCCTGGCCGTGCGCCTAGCCAAAGCAAAGGGAGACGTGGCCGTCGCGCTGCTCGCCTGGAACGGCGGCTCCAATACAAACTATCCGGTCGAGGTCCTGGCGCGCACGCGCAATTACTCCTCGAAGCAGACTTAGAAATTCCAAGGGATCAAGCCCATCGCGGAATCCAGTGGCACAGGCTTTTTTATCCCGAGGCCGGCCGAGGGACAGCCTGTTTGCTTTTGAAAGCTTAGGACTCGAAGCCCAAACAGGCTGAACAGCCTGTTCCACAAGCGAGGCTCTTAGCCAGCGATTCGATGAGACTCCAATGCCTGCCCCAGCATAGAAAATCTAAAATCGAGAATTCGACAAATCTGAATTCTCAAATTGCATCGCAAACAATAAGCGCTCCAAGTGGGCCGCCCCAACTCGCATACAACGTACCCGGGCAGGGAACTGCCCTGCTTAACTTAAGTTTGAACATTTCG
>JBEKCU010000296.1:0-5557 GCA_050014735.1 Candidatus Acidiferrales bacterium
CCCTTGGGTTCCGTAATTTCTTTCGCGCCACTCGCGCCATTCGCGAGCACGAGCAGCGTGTCGTTGGTCGAGGAGTCACCGTCGACGGTAATGCAATTGAATGTGCGCCCGACGACTTCACGCAAGGCACGATCGAGGACAGGCGGCGCGACGGCTGCGTCGGTGACGACAAACGCGAGCATCGTCGCCATGTTTGGATGAATCATCCCGGCGCCCTTGGCGCAGCCGGCTGTGCGAACTGTCTTTCCCCCTATATTGCAATTTGCGGTCGCTTGTTTTGGGCGAGTGTCCGTGGTCATGATGGCGCGCATCAGCCCGTCAAAGGCTTTAGGCGAAAATTCCAGAGAACTCGCGAGGCCGGGAGCAGCGTCCAGAATGCGCTCGACCGGCAAAGGGACGCCGATCACTCCCGTCGAGCAGACGACGATTTGATTTGCGCGGCAACCAAGCAGTCCGGCCATTCGGTCGGCAGTAGCCCGCGATGCAACCATGCCACCTGGGCCGACCGAACAATTTGCATTTCCGGAATTAACGATGACCGCGCGCATGGCGTCCGCGGAGGCCCGAACGTGTTCGCGGGAGAGAACCACGGGCGGAGCCTGCACTAGATTCTGGGTGAATACGGCCGCAGCCGACGCGGGCGTATCTGAAGCAATCAGCGCGACATCGAGTGAGCCCGTGTGGCCGCGCTTCTTCAAACCGCAAGACGCAGAAGCAAAACGAAAGCCGCGCGGCAAAGCGCGTAAGGATGGGGGTTCGCTCATTTTTCGATCACCAATCTTGCATCACTGGGCATGTCTTCAAGATTTGCTGGAGCTCGGGTCTTCAGACCCGAGGCTGTTTGCACTTGCTAAGTAGCACATCTCCCACAAGCTTTGCGTGAGATCCTGTAGTCCAACACGCCAGCGGCTAAAGCCGCATCGAGCACATGAGCTTTATGTCACGGCTGAAGCCGTGACCCACAAAGAATTTCTTCACGAGAAGTCGCCAAGAATGCGATAGTCCTGTGGAGAACTCCGCAGTCCGCGAACTCTTCAAAATCGCCAAACTCCTGTTGTGGCCCCAAGGATTCGAGAACCCTTCCAGATATAAAAGGTCCGTCCGAAAATTCGACAATCCGGAAACTCACAAACATTTGAGAGTCCCTCCGGAACTCAAATAATTCTTGTGGGTCGTGGCTTTAGCCACGACGTAAGCGCCTTGGATTCATCAGAGGTTTTAACCCCTGATGCCCGCAAACGCCATTTTTCGCAGCGGCTTTACAGGCCGCGAAAAAAGCCAAAGTGTACAGATCGGACGCCGGCGGTCATTATCGCCAGCGACAACATTTCTTCGCGCCGCGCAACGAATCGCGGCACTAGTAGTACAGTGTACTTTTTCTGCAACCTGTTTAGCCGTTGAGGTTCCAATCATGAAATCCCCCGAAGACGGCTTCCTTAGGAGCATACACTCACGACATCGACAGTGCCTTTTCTGCTCCATTCAGCACGGGCAGTAATTGGCGTTCCGGGCATACAACGGCGACGGTGGCGATCAAATCACACCGGCGTTCCTTTGGACAAGTAACGCAATCGCGGTTGATTTTTTCGGGCACCATCTGGCGCGGTCCGGGCGTGAACCCGTGGCGCGAGAAAAATTCGGGCCGGTGCGTCACGGCAAACAGGCGCGCGATCTTGCGCCGCCGCGCTGTGTCCATCGCCGCCTTTATCAAACGGTCCCCGACGTTCAGGCCTCTCCCGCGCGCGTCCGGAGCGACGGCGAGCGAACGGACTTCAGCCAGATCGGAACCGTACGGTTCCAGAGCAACGCAGCCGAGCACTCTTTCCTCGCCGCTGCGTTTTTCGACCAGTACGATGAAGCGCCCGATATGCTCGCGAATTTCGGACTCTGTGCGCGGGAGCAGCAGTCCCTCGCCGGCGTAGTGCGCGATCACGCGGTGCACCGCGGACGCATCGCCGATTCGAGCCGTGCGCGCTCTCATGATTTCGCCTCAAGCTCCGCCAGGCGCAGCTTTGCCGCCGCAATCGCGTCGCGGACGCGGGATGGCGCAGTGCCGCCGTCGACATCCGGGCCAGCGAGCGCTGCATCGAGCTTCAGAGCGTCGTAGAAATCAGCCGCGAATAGCGATGAAAAGTTGCGCAGCGTTTCAAGCGACAATTTTGAAAACGATGTCCGGCTGCGCTCGCCCTCACGCACAATTTGACCGACAATTTCATGAGCCTGCCGGAATGGCGCGCCGCGGCGAACCAGATAGTGCGCGGCTTCGGTGGCCAGCAGCGCCGGATCGGATGCCGCTTCGGCCATGCGGGCCTCATTCGGACGTGTCGCCGCGACCGCGCCGGCGGCTACGGTCAGCATGGCGACAGCCTGATCGTGCGCCGCGAACACGGGCTCTTTGTCTTCCTGCAAGTCGCGCTGATAACTCGAAGGCAATCCTTTTAGTGTTGTCAGCAGTGTGTGCAGCGAAGCGGTGACACGCCCTGTCTTGCCGCGCAGCAATTCCCAGCAGTCGGGATTTTTTTTCTGCGGCATCAGGCTGCTTCCCGTTGAAAATTCGTCGGGAAGAATAATGAAACCGAATTCCTGAGACGCGAACAAAACAAAATCCTCGGACAAGCGGGAAAGGTGCGTCGCAATTACGGCCAGCGCATAAAGATAATCCAGCGCGAAGTCGCGGTCGCTCGCCGCATCGAGGCTGTTTGCCGTCGGACGGGCGAAGCCCAGTTCACGCGCGATAGCCCCGCGATCGACGTCCAGAGCGCAGCCAGCGAGCGCGCCCGAGCCCATCGGACAAGCATCCGCCGTTGCGGCTGCTGCTTCGAGCCGAACTGTATCCCGCAAAAACGCTTCCGCATGTGCGAGCAGGAAATGCGAAAACAGAATTGGCTGGGCGTGCTGCATGTGCGTCATGCCCGGCATGGGAATACCAAACACTTTTTCCGCCTGGCCCACAAGAGCGCCGGCCAAGCGAGCAACAGCAGCGCGCGCCTCTCCGGCAGCTTCCTTTACGAACATGCGGAAATCGGTAGCCACAAGTTCGTTGCGGCTGCGGCCAGTATGCAGTTTGTAACCGAGCGGCCCAAGGTATTCGACCAGAGCAGTCTCGACGAAGTGGTGCACGTCCTCCGCGGGAGAGTGATCCAGCCATGCGGGATCGCTGGCCGCGCGCTCGGCAATTTTGTCGAGCGCCGTCAGCGTGTCGCACATTTCCTCCATGGAAAGAATGCCGGCCGATACGAGCGCGCCGGCCCACACCCGGTCCACCGCCAGTTCGTACGGCAGCAAGCGACGATCGAACGAGAACGAGCGTTGAAACTGGTAGAACAGTTCGTCGGGGGCACGATCGAATCGCCCACCCCACAATTTTCCCGACGGCTGCTCTTTTGGCGCGGCGGTCACTTCACTTTCGCTTCCTCCGGAATTGTTACCGGCAATGCAAACAAATTGATGAAGCCTTCGGCATCCTTCGGGTTGTAGCCGGTCATCGCAAAACTCGCCAGACCCTTGCGGTACAGCGAATAGGGCGAGACCCGCTTGGTGATGGTGACGTTGCCTTTGTAAAGTTTTAGACCGACGGTCCCAGTCACGCGCTTCTGCGCCTCGGTGAAATACGCATCGAGTGCTTCACGCTGCGGAGTAAACCATGCGCCGTAATACACAAGTTCGGCATAACGCAGTGAGAGCGTCTCTGAGTAGTGCGCCGTTTCGCGGTCCAGGCATAGCGTTTCGAGCTCGCGATGCGCGGCGACCAGCAGGGTGCCGCCGGGCGTTTCGTACGCGCCGCGCGATTTGATTCCCACGAGGCGATTTTCCACCAGATCGATGCGCCCAACGCCGTGCGCTGCCGCGATTTCGTTGAGTTCATCGAGCAGCTTGATCGCTGAACGCTTCCTGCCATTTACCGATACGGGCGTGCCGCCCTCGAATCCGATTTCGACGGCCGCCGGCTTGTCCGGCGCTTTCTCCGGCGAGACGATCCACTGCCACATCGCTTCGTCGGGCTCGTTCGCTGGATCTTCGAGCACTCCGCCTTCATGGCTCAAGTGCCAGATATTGCGGTCGCGCGAATAAATGTTCGCTTTGGTTTGTTCAATCGGCACGTTGTGCGCTTCCGCGTAGGCTATGGCATCCTCGCGCGAATTGATTTTCCACTCGCGCCACGGCGCGATGATTTTTACTTTGGGCGCGATCGCTTTGTAGGCCAGCTCGAAACGCACCTGATCATTGCCCTTGCCCGTGCAGCCGTGTGCGACGGCATCGGCGCCGGTTTTCAAAGCGATTTCCGCCTGGCGCTTGGCCAGTACCGGCCGGGCCATCGAGGTACCCAGCAGATACTTGTGTTCGTATACCGCGCCTGCGCGCAGCGTCGGCCAAATATATTCGGTAAGAAATTCTTCGCGCAGGTCTTCGATGGTTGCAGAAGAAGCGCCCGTGGCCAGAGCCTTCTTCTTAGCGGCTTTTAGGTCTTCCTGCTGGCCGACGTCGCCGACCATCGCGATCACTTCGCAGCCGTACGTTTCCTTGAGCCACGGAATAATAATTGACGTATCGAGTCCGCCTGAATAGGCGAGAACTACTTTCTTTGGCACCGGTTGTCCTTTCAGCGTAGGAGCATTAACAGGATGGCTTTCTGTACGTGCAATCGGTTTTCAGCCTGATCGAACACGATGGAACGCGGCGACTCCATGACCTCATCGGTCACTTCGGAGCCGCGATGCGCGGGAAGGCAGTGGAGAAAAACAGCGTCGGAGGCGGCGTGGGACATCAGCGCACTGTTCACCTGAAACGGCGCAAAAACTGCGGCGCGCGCCTCGGTTTCAGCTTCCTGGCCCATGCTGGCCCACACGTCGGTGTAAACGGCTTGCGCGCCCGAAACCGCTTCTTCCGGAGAGCGAAACAATTCGATGGCGCCTTGGCTGGCGGCTGCATCGCGACGTGCCGCCGCAAGAATCTCCGCGTCCGGCTCGTAACGCTCCGGCGTTGCGATCCGCAAATGCGCGCCGACGCGCGCCCCGGCAATCATCAGGGAATGGCAAACGTTGTTTCCGTCTCCAATGTAAGCAAGCTTCAATCCGCGCGCCGAACCGAATTTTTCCTCGAGCGTGAAGAAATCGCAGAGCGTCTGGCAAGGATGATAGACATCCGAAAGCGCATTGATCACCGGAACGCTTGCATGCGACGCCAGAATTTCCAGTCCCTCCTGAGAAAATACCCGCGCCACAATTCCCTGGACCCAGCGCGAAAGGCAGCGTCCAACATCCGGAATCGATTCCCGATCGCCCAAATGCGTATCGGCGTGATCGAGATAAATCGCTGTGCCGCCCATGGTGGAAATTCCAACCTCGAATGTCACGCGTGTGCGCAGTGACGGCTTTTCAAAAATCATCGCGAGAGAGCGGCCCGCAAGCGCGGTCTTGTAGCGATCCGGATGCGCCTTGACGTCCGTGGCCAGACGAAACAATTCCCTCACGTGCGCGGCATTCCATTCCGTGCCGGTGAGCAGATCGGAAGATAAACTCAGTGCCCTGTTCTGGGCCTGGACCTGCGCGTTCATCGT
>JBEKCU010000297.1:0-5498 GCA_050014735.1 Candidatus Acidiferrales bacterium
CTATTACAGAAAAACTTGACAATGATCATTTGTGATATAATCTCACCAGCCTCCGTGTTAGCGTAACGGGAAGACGTGAATTTGGCCGGAGTCCTTTATCCTTCTTCACTAACGATGCAACATGATATAAGGTCACGTCGAGGCCGCTCAGCTCAAGTCGAGAAGTTCCTGATGCGTGCCGTGCTCGCGCCAGCAATCTGTCTGATCGCTCTTCTTGCCGGGTGTTCGTCCGGCGCCGGTACCGTGTCCCAGGCGCCACAACCTCCCGTTGCGATTCCCGGTGGCCCATATATTGGCGTGCCGGACGTTCCTCTAAGCTTCGACGGAAGCAAATCAACCGATCCCAAGGGAGGTACGCTCGCTTACTCTTGGAGCTTCGGTGACGGAACCACTGGGAAGGGTGTTAATCCAACTCACGTCTACACAGTGGTTGCAACATACGACGCATCTCTTACCGTTACTGACACCTCCAATTTGACTTCGACGTCCACCGCCACGGTTACCGTGACAACTCCGCCGCGCCCTCCTGTCGCGAACGTCGGTGGCCCGTACACTGGGCTACCGGGTGTGCCTATGAACTTTAGCGGAGGCAAGTCGACCGATCCCCAGGGCGAAACGCTCGCGTATGCATGGAGCTTCGGCGACGGTGCCACTGGGACGGGTGTTAGTCCGACTCACACCTACGCGGCGGTTGGAACCTATACCATTTCGCTTACCGTCACGAACGCTTCCAATTTAACCTCGAAATCCACGACCACGGCCACGGTCGGTAGCCCGCCCCAACCTCCCGTTGCGAACGTCGGTGGCCCATACATCAGTCTGCCGGGCATTGCTCTAAACTTTAACGGAAACAACTCGACCGATCCCCAGGGTGAAATGCTCACTTATGCATGGAACTTCGGCGACGGTGCGGCTGGGACAGGCATTAGTCCAACTCACGCTTATGCAGCGGTCGGAGTCTATTCCGTATCGCTCAGCGTCGTGAATACCTCAAATCTAATTTCGACGTCCACGACCACAGTCAATATTGGTATCAACGGTCCCGCGTGGAGCGGGACCGTCCACAGTGGTGGTCAGACAATCTCGGACGCCCATGTGTACCTGATGGCTGCGAACAATAGTGGCTACGGGCAGCCTTCCCTCTCGCTGCTCGACGGATCTGTGACCGGCTACTCCGACAGCGTTGGTGCATACATTCTCACGGATTCTAGCGGCAGCTTTACCCTACCTGCGGGTTACATATGCCCTATAAACGCCGAACTGTATATTTACGCCGCCGGTGGAACTATTGGTACGTTCACCAACCCCGCTGCGGGGCTGCTCGGCGTGCTCGGTACGTGTGATAATAAAAACCTAAGCGCCCCCGTCTGGATCAACGAGGTCACGACGATTGCCACTGCTTACGCCATTGCTGGTTTTGCAACGGATGCCACTCACATCTCCAGTTCCGGCACGGCCCTCGCGCAAACTGGTGTGACTAACGCATTCACGAATGCCGCGAATCTGGCCAGCATTTCGAGTGGTGCGGCGCTTGCGACCACGCCTAGTGGCAGCGGCACAGTCCCCCAAACGACTATCAACACCTTGGCAGACATCCTCAGCGCGTGCGTCAACTCGGCCGGACCCGGCTCAACGCTGTGCTCGACTCTGTTCTCCAACGCGAAATCCTCCGGATCGATGGGGATGGTACCCGACAATACGGCTAGCGCCGCCATCAATATCGCCCATAATCCAGGCGCAAACATCGGCGCTCTGTATGGCAATACGGGGTATACCTCCCCATTCGCACCGGCGCTCGCCAACCAACCAAACGACTTTACCGTCGCGCTCAGCTACAGTGGTGGAGGCTTACAGCAACCATACGCTATTGCCATCGACGGCTCCGGCAACGCCTGGATTACAAACCATCCGAACTGGGCCGTTACAAAGCTTTCGAGCTCTGGTGCGATTCTGTCCGGGGCTCAAGGCTACACTGGAAATGGAATCATAGGGCCCGACGGGGTCGCCCTCGACATCTACGGTAATGCCTGGATCGCGAACGGTGGGTCCGTCACGGAGTTATCCAACTTAGGTGCACCACTATCAGGGAGCTTCCCGTATGGAACATTGGGAGGATTCATAAGTCCCAACATGCTTAACTGTGAAAACGACGCGATTGCAACCGACGCATCCGGCAATGCCTGGGTCACGAGCATCGGTCTGACGAGCACCGGATCATTGTGCGCGAGCGTCGCCGAATTCTCGAGTTCCGGGTCGGTTCTTTCAGCCTCTAGCGGCTACGTAACCAACGATATCTACCAGCCCACGGGCATCGCTATAGACGGTACTGGCAACTCCTGGGTCATAAACTCCGACCACTTGACAGTTGATGAGCTATCTAAGTCCGGGGCTGCTGTCTCCAGTGCGTATGGGTACTATACTGCACTCCTTTATCCGGTAGGAATTGCCATTGACAGCTCTGGAAACGTATGGGTCCCTGGCGACACCGGAGGTGGGTCCTCCATGCTTGAGGAATACTCTAATTCTGGCATCCTGCTCGAGCAATACACCGGCGGCGGCCTCAACTCTCCAGCGGCCATCGCTCTTGACGGCGCGGGAAATGTTTGGATAGCGAATGGTCCCGATTCCCCCATACAGGGGCCTGCAAGCATTAGCGAGTTCTCCAGTTCTGGTTTCCCCCTTACAGGGTCCAGTGGGTACACCAGCGGAGGATTAGTGGCTTTCCCCTCTGCGATCGCAGTCGATGGTTCTGGAAATATATGGATAGCAAATGGAAATGGCTACTCTCAGCTTTATGGTGGCGCAAACAAAGCGGTCATCGAACTCATTGGCGCCGCCACGCCTGTGATCACGCCGATTGCAGCAGGCTTGCCGGTTAAACCCACCGTAGATGGAACAAGTAATCTCGCTACGCGTCCCTAACTAAGCAGACAATCAGTATCTTGTGCATCGCCAAGTTGGTCCCGTGAAGTCGAAGTCGGCCGATCCTAGGGTACGCTCACACCAAATACATATCCACCTTCCTTCAATGCGCTTTCGTTCGCATTTTCGGCCTGGGCCATTTGGAAATTGAGGCTAACATCCAAAATCCAACATCTAGAAGTGATACTTACCGCAGTTGCTCCAGAAACTTCCGGGCGCGTGCATACTCCGCAAATCGCTTTTCCTCGGCGCGAAATTCAGGAGAATGGGCCTGAAGCCCGCACGCGGCGGCTCGCAACGGATGCTTCACGTGAAGCATTTCATGATACAGAATAAATTCAACCGCAAACGAAGGCACCTCGGGGTGATCCAGGCGCCTGTTCATGACAATCTGATTGAGAGACGGATCGAAGCATCCGAATTGTGAGCGCCAAGGACGCGCGCTCCAGCCCAGGCGCGGCCGGCGCAGGCGTCCGCCGAAATACTCATTATTGAGCGCGGCAAACATGGGCGCTAAATCGTGGGCCGCCCCGTTCGGCTGGTGCTTAATGCGACGCGCGCGCTTGCGCCGAACTCTAGCGATGTGACGCCTCGTCGAGTGCGCCAGCGCAAACTCGCGATAGAGCTCCCGCAAATCGCTGGGCACGCGCCGGCGGTACATTTGCCCGAGCAGGATAGCGGCTGCAGCTTCGACCACCGGCACGGGAGCGTGAAGCAAGATATCGGAGAGCCGCGCACGGGCTACATCGTCTTTTAGGCGCAGTGTATGAGCGAGATTTGCGTAGGGATATAACTCAACCACAAAATGAGGCGGCCGCCCTTGGCATCCCAGGCGTGTAAAAATGCGCTGAAAAATGCGGTCGCCCCCCGGAAGAGTATTGGCGCGGGGGCGTTCTTGCTTGGCTAAGCCGAATCCGATCACGATGGTTTGCGCCGCACCGGCGGGGGAGCCATCTCTTTCGCCGCTTTTTCAACATCCTTGGCCGCGTCCATTGTGGCTTCGATGGCGTCGTCGAGATTGTCCTTATATGTTTCCTTTTCTGGGCCTTTCTCGGCGAGTTCCTGCAGGTACGAGAGAAATCCCTTGATCTGCGCTTGGAGCAATTTTACTCCGTCTCGAATGTCTTCCTGCTTCTCGATGCCAACGTCGAGCGAGTCCGCGGCGTCGTCGATGCATCCGGTGTAGCCATTGATCAAAATGTTGAAGCGCTCGGTGCGCTTATCGTCTTTCGGATCCAAATGGGCAAATTCATATTGGAGTTTCTTGATGCGATCCGATGCGAATGTCGTGTAGAGGACGATCCTCGGGCCTGTTGCCCCGGCCTCGCGAATCTTATCCGCCTCCGCGTCGCTCAGGTACTCCTTCTTCTGGGGCGACGCCGGATTTGGCGCGGGAGTCGCGAGAGCCGCAGCGGCCAGAATCGTCGCAAGAACGAATATCGCGCCCGATTTGTTGATCGTTCGCATGAAACGCCTCACGGATTTGGCTTCTTCGAATTCTGATCTGGTTTCCGGGGGAAAAGGGCGTCGATCAAGTCATTATGGTCTTTTGTTAGATCATCGCGGACAACGCGGAAAAATGGGCGTTTGTCGACGGGAAGCGTAAAAATCAAATCGTCGATGTGACGGATCGTTTCCCGTAGGCTAATCTGAAGTTCCTTGAATCCCGCGGTTTTTCTTTCCGCATCGATTCCCGTAGCTTTCAGCGCGGCAACGGTGTCGTGTACTTCGTCCCGGTAAACTTCGAGGGTATGAAGCGAAGTGACTTCGTCCTCGGACTTCAGTTGCTTTCTGGCCAGTCCCACTTGGTCGTCCCCGAATTTAGCAAGTAGCCGCGCTTTGCGAACCGGATCGGCTTCATGCTGATACTGCGCCAGCGCCGCTGCCAGGCGATCCTGAGCGCTAAGCGATGCGCAGAAGGACAGAATTAAGGCGGTGGCAATCCAAATCTTCGTCATGGCAAGGAAACTCACCGCGTCAATTCTTCTGCGTCATCGGCAATGGGTCAGTTTTCAAGATTTAACCGCTGTACGTGTCGACCCACTCCCGAAAATTGGCTGCCGCACTCTTCACGATTTCTGTGAAAGGTGTGGGTTTTCTTGTTTGCACCATCTTTAGAGACCGGGAACCAAAAACCCGCACCCTTGAAGATCCCACGGGCGCGTCACCCCAGGTTTAGAGCGTCCTAAAGCCAGATTCCACCCAAAGTTCTGCCAATCTCGCCCTCTTACAAACTGTCCCCTAACGTTTTTTCCCCTCTTGCTTGAGTTCCCGCTGGAGGGCAGCCATTCGGTGGCGCGCCTCGATATCCTGATTGTTGTGCTGCTCGTTGTCCAGGTCGAGAAACTTTTGGTACGCTTCGATGGCCTCGACCTTACGAGAAAGTTTATCGTAACAGATGCCGCGAACAAACCACGACCCGGCATTCGATGGTTCCATCTTGGCAAGACTGTCCATGGCACTAAGCGCGGCCGGGTAATCCTCACTCAAGAAAAGAGCGTTCGCCAAATCGCGCAAGACGTCGGTGGATTGGGGATTCTGCTTGTAAACCTGCCCCAAAATATTGGCAGCAGCGG
>JBEKCU010000298.1:0-6062 GCA_050014735.1 Candidatus Acidiferrales bacterium
GAAAGGACTTTGAGTCAGGCATGGAATTTGTGATTGCTAATTTGTAATTGGTAATTGAAACCTTAAAGCCCTTTAAATTACCAATTACAAATCCTCAATTACAAATGTCCGTAAAACACTCTTGTGTTGTATTCGAATTCTACTTTGTTGTCTGCGGCGTGGGCGCGAAAGATCCTCTCGAGTTCCTGCATCATCGGCTTGTAGTTGGGATGACCTTCTAGCGGCGCGTAGGAAGAAGACAACAGGCGTCCGGCGGTACCTTCGTAGTCGAATTGCTGGCGCAGGTCGAAGACGCGCTCTTCGCATCGCGCGGGGGCAAAAAACTCGTGAATTATGGCGGTTGTGCGTTCGTGACGAACTTCCTTATAGTCCGTGGCGTAGGTCAGCAGGAGTTGCTCGTAGTCGCGCAGGAACGGCGTGGTTGCGGTGCGGCGCTCATTCCAGATCAGGACGCACCAGCCGTCGGGCGTCAGGATGCGGACGAATTCGGCTCGGGCACGGGGCAGGTCGAACCAATGTGCGGCCTGGGCGGCGGTGACGAAATCGACTGACGCGGAGCGCAGCGTTGTCTCTTCGGCAGTTCCGGTAACGGATACCAGCCTGGGAAAGGATTCGAGTTGACGGACACCCGCCTCGCGCATTTCTGTGTTGGGTTCCACGGCGAAGACGGGATTGCCGTTTTCGAGAAGAATGCGTGTGAATACGCCGGTGCCGGAAGCGATATCGGCGACGGTGTGACTAGGCTGCAATCCGCAGTCGGCACGTAGGAGGTCGAGAACTTCAGGGGGATATCCGGGGCGGTAGCGGACGTAATTCTTCACCCGATCGGAAAAACGAGCTGTTGACGAGTTGGTCATCTCTTTAGTGTAACGCGTCCCTCGCGGGTCTCTCCCACTGTACAATCTTCATTTTGTGCTTGGGATTTTGGGCCGCGTTATTTTTTGTTGAGGCAATCCGTGGTCTCTACAAGGAGCTTCATGAAACTTCTTTCGGGTGTAGTTCTGTTCCTCGGGCTGATTGGATCGAGCCTGCAGGCATTTGATGGGACCGGCAAGGGTGCGACCGGCAACGAGAAAGAGCCAGTGGATAACTGGTCGATTAGCGGGTTCCACAATGCGGCTGGCGAGCGCGAAGTTGAGAAGAAGTTCATGGCGGTGCCCGATCCTAAGCTGGCCGAAGAGCATCTGCGGATTCTGACGCAAGCGCCGCACATTGCGGGCTCTCCCGAGGACAAAGCGACCGCGGAATACGTGGCGCAGAAATTTCGCGAGGCCGGTTTGGATACCGAAATCGTGGAGTACAAAGTGTGGCTGAACTATCCCGAGGAGATTCGGGTCGACCTGATTGCGCCGCCCGGAGTCGCGATGCACGGACCGCGTCGCGAGCACGTTGACAACGATCCGGGCCAGGACGATCCGCGAGTGGTGACTCCTTATAACGGGATGGCGCCTTCGGGGGACGCGGAGGCGGATGTGGTCTACGCGAACTACGGTTCTCCAGCCGACTTTGACAAACTGAAGCAGATGAACGTGGATGTACGCGGAAAAATCGTGATCGTTCGCTATGGAGAGAATTTTCGTGGCGTAAAAGTGTTCGTGGCACAGGAGCGGGGCGCGGCCGGAGTAATCATTTATTCGGACCCGAAAGATGATGGCTACTACCGGGGCGACGCTTATCCGAAAGGGCCGTGGCGTCCGGCTAGCGGGGTGCAGCGCGGGTCGGTCGGATTTATGTTTCAGTTTCCCGGCGATCCGACGACACCGGGAGTGGCGTCTACTCCGGGGCTGCCGGATTCGAAGCGCGTGTCTCCCGCGGAATCAGAACAGTTGCCTAAGATTCCCGTGACTCCGCTGTCTTACGCGGATGCCTCGCCGATTCTCGAGCATCTGGGCGGCCCGCAGTCGCCGCGCGAGTGGCAGGGCGCGCTGCCGTTTACGTATCACGTTGGACCGGGCCCCGCGAGGATCAAGATGCACCTCAAGCAGGATTACCAGTTCCGAACGATTTGGGACGTGGTCGGCAAGATTCGCGGAACGGCTTCGCCGGATGAGTGGGTGGTGGCGGGCAATCATCGGGATGCCTGGGTGTATGGGGCGGTGGATCCGAACAGTGGCACGGCAGCGATGCTGGAGACGGTACATGGTCTGGGCGAACTGCTGAAATCGGGTTGGAAGCCGAAGCGCACGATTGTGATTGGAAGCTGGGACGCGGAAGAAGAAGGGCTGATCGGTTCGACCGAGTGGGGCGAAGATCATGCGCAGGAACTGGGAAGCGCTGACGCTTACTTCAACATGGATGTAGCCGTGTCGGGCAAGAAATTTGGCGCGTCAGGCGTTCCCACTTTGAAAGAATTTATCCGCGAGATCGCAAAGTCGGTGCCCTCGCCGCAAGGCGGGACGGTATATGACGCGTGGAAAAAGTCGAACGCGGCGGGTCCGGAGAGCAACCATCCGCAGGAAGTAGCCAACTTCCGGGCGAACGCAATGCAGAATGACGTACCGGTGGGCGATCTGGGCAGCGGCTCCGACTACACGGTGTTTCTGCAGCATCTTGGCGTGCCTTCTACCGACATCAGTTCGAGCGGCGACTATGGCGTGTATCACTCGACGTTCGATGACTTCACCTGGTTCAAGAAATTCGGCGATCCCGACTTCCTGTACGAGCAGGAGATGGCCCGCATTTACGGCCTGGAAGTGCTGCGCATGTCGAACGCTGACGTGCTGCCCTACGATTATGAGAATTACGGTAAGGAAATTCTGGTTTACCTGGAGGCTGCCAGGACCAAGAGCAAAGACCGCTTTGGAGACAAGGGGCCGGATTTTTCCGCGGCATTCGAAGGCGCGCGTCATCTGCAGGAAGCGGGCGCGAAGGTACTTCAAAAGCAACGGAAAATATCTGGGGCGTCGGAACGTATGAATGTTAAACTGCGGGAAGCAGAGCGGGCGCTGCTGATTCCAGAGGGTTTACCGAACCGTCCGTGGTTTCGCCATGCGATTTATGCACCGGGGCAGTACACCGGGTACGCGGCGGTGGTGATACCTGGGGTAAACGAGGCGATTGATCGGGGTGATCAACGCCGGGCCGAACAACAAATCGCAGCGCTGGCGGCGGCTCTAAACCGGGCCGTTCAGGTACTGGAACAAGCTCGCTAACTTCGGTCTCAAGGCAACGCCTCAACCGTGCGGCAAGTTAGATGCCGAGGCGACACGAGTTATGGCACTGGCAAGAATCATAACGCGCTCTCATGCGTGCTCGCGAGAACTAGCGCTGGATTTGCTGGCCCGCGGTTACACAGTCGAGATTGTTTCTCCCGAATCGATCCCGGACAACATTGCCGACCTGGAATTGCGGGTCGACACAACTCCCGCGAATCAGTTGATTGCGAGCGTGGAAGCGCACGAGGGCGGGCGTACAGCTTCTCTGGAGTTCTTGCATCATTTGAAAGCGCCGATGGTGGACTTCATGCGCAGGACGCCGGAGGCTGACGAAGCGGTCCACGTGCCGGGAGCTGACAGCTTCGAGGCCCAACCGGGAACCGAGGAGGCGAAGATGCCTTCGCCAGCGCGGCAAACTGCGGCCAAGACTGCGTCTCCGGCAGTCGAGCTTTTACCCGATCCTGGAAGCAATCTCCCCAAACCCGATTTCCGCGAGTTCGATATGGGACCGAGCGCGCGTGTGATTTTGCCTATAGATCCGTTGCCATCGGCTTCGATAGCGCCACCCAATCTTTTTGTCGTCGAGGGTTCGACGATTGGACTGCCAACGATTGTGCCGTCCATGGCCCAACTGCCGAAGCGTGCGGCACAACGGCGCGATCAATCGGTGGGATGGTTCTCGCCGGCTGCTCTGACTTTTGCCGGCGTGGTGCTGGTGGCTTTGGTTCTCGGATTCGGCATGCGCTCGGGCGTCAAAACTCCGGTGCAGAATTCTGGAGCGGCGCCAGGCGAGAACGTTGCGGCAGCGTCCACTGGTGTGAGCTTGTCGAGCGCCGCGGGTCCTGCGAAAGAGGACGAAAAGGATTCGGGAGTTGTTCCGGCTTCGGCGGCGGCGCCAGCCATCGAGTCAGGAAAAGGTTCCGCCAAGGTGCCGGGGGAATCGCGGGTCGCGAAAAGACGAACTGCGACCGCCGCTGCGGCTAAAACATTGCGCAGCTCTGCGGCGACGCATGAGCACGGTGACGGCTTGATTGCTCGCGACACCGTGACGTATCTCGATGAGCGCTACCGGCCAGCGCCGAAAGCAAAACCAGCGGACGATTTTGCTGGCCAACATCCGACTTCGCACAAGCACGGCCGCGTGGTCGCAGCGAATACCGGGAGTAACCTCAACAAGCCCGCGCCGGGAACTCCGAAGTAGATACCGCCTTACCGCTTCTGAATCACTCTTGCTATGCGCTCGAAGGCCCAGTCGATTTCCTGACGGGTGATTACGAGCGGTGGCGCGATGCGAATTACTCTATCGTGCGTCTCCTTGCACAGAATTCCTTCTTCTTTCAGCGCTTCGCAGTAGGGGCGCGCGGGACTGTTTAGTTCGATGGCGATCCAGAGGCCTTTGCCGCGCACTTCTTTCAAATCAGAGCTGCGGAGCGTTTTTAGCAGAGTCAGGAAATAGGCGCCTAGTTCGGCGCTGCGCTCTACCATTTTCTCTTCGATCAGGACGCGTAGGGCGGTGCGGGCGATGGCACAACCCATGGGGTTGCCTCCGAAGGTGCTGCCGTGGTCGCCGGGTTTGTAGACGCCGAGAATCTCTCGGGACGCCAGGATTGCGGAGACGGGGTAGAAGCCTCCGGCCAGGGCTTTGCCTATGATCAAGACATCGGGCTTGATGCCTTCGTGCATGTAGGCAAAGAGTTTGCCGGTTCGTCCCAGGCCGGATTGAATTTCGTCGGTCATCAGGAGGACGCGATTCTGGCGGCAGATTTCGGCGGCTTCTTTTAGAAATCCTTCGGGCGGAATTACGACTCCGGCCTCGCCTTGAATGGGCTCGACCAGAAAGGCGCAGGTGTTGGGAGTGATGGCTTCGCGGAGGGCTCGCGCATCGCCGAAAGGAATCACTTTGAAGCCGGGAGTGAAGGGGCCGAAACCGTCGCGATATTGTTCGTCGCTGGAGAAGCTGACCAGGGTCACGGTGCGGCCGTGGAAATTGTTGGCGCAAACTATTATTTCGGCTTTGTCCTCGGGGATGCCTTTGATTTTGTAGCCCCACTTGCGCGCGGTTTTGATTGCCGTTTCTACGGCTTCGGCTCCGGAGTTCATGGGGAGCGCTTGGTCGAAGCCGGTCAGGTCGTGGAGCTCTTTGTAGAGCAGCGGGAGTTGCTCGTTGCGGAAGGCGCGCGAGGTTAGGGTGACTTTTCTTGCTTGCTCGATTAGAGTTTGCAGAATCTTGGGATGGCAGTGCCCTTGATTTACCGCGGAGTAGGCGGCCAGGCAATCGAGGTAACGCTTGCCTTCGACGTCGTAGACCCACACGCCTTCGGCGCGCTCGATTACTACTACATCTAGCGGATGATAGTTGTGCGCTCCATATTGGTTTTCTAGTTCTACGAAGTAATCGGTGTGCGTGGTCTTATCTATTAGTTCGGTGGTCATAAGGTCCCTTTCAACGTTCTGTACCGCTGATGGTTCTCGGGCTTGCTCCAGCATCTTGGGCTTTGCTTAATTCTCTCAGGCTCTGGATGACCTCTTGCATCTGGCGCTTCCGTCCTTCATCCAATCGCACCCATTCTTCCGGAAGGCCGCCGATCTCCATACTTCTATGCCAAAATTCTTTCAGTTGCGGATTCCGAATTCGCCGATGTTCGAAATTATCAACGTCCCATCCACCGTAGTGTCCGGTCAACAGTCGCTCGATTTCATCGGCTAGATCTTGCGGTGTTGGGTCTTTGGCCCATAGGGCATTAAAGGCAACAACTGCGACTCCGATTAGCATGAACGCAAACAGCCAATTAGCCCTAGGGTAAAACAAGATAGCTAGCAATGGTGCTATGACTGAAACCAAGCACCCTAGGCCAGAAGCAAATTTGGCGGCTTTCTTCATGTGATCAGAGTCAGTTTGCCACGAAA
>JBEKCU010000299.1:0-5456 GCA_050014735.1 Candidatus Acidiferrales bacterium
CCGCGCAACCCTTGAATCAAACGGTAATCGCCGGCCAACCCGCGACGTTCGTGGTTGCGGCAATCGGCACCGCCCCGCTGACCTACCAATGGCAGAACAACGGCGTAAGTGTTGGCACGAACTCGCCCATTTACACTACGCCGGCGACGATGATAACCGATAGCGGCGAACAGGTCAGTGTGATAGTGACAAATTCCGTGGGGACCGCAGCCAGCAATGCCGCAACACTAACGGTTGTGCAAGCCGGCGCGCCGGGAACCTACTACGTGGATTTCATTTTCGGATCGGACACGAACACAGGAACGTCAACAGACTCACCGTGGCAACACGCGCCAGGGATGAATCGGTGCGCATTCCAATGCGCCTCGATCGGATTGCAAGCAGGTGATCGGATTATCTTCAAAGGCGGAGTAACGTGGGATGCAAGCTCTTTCCCGATGATCATAAGCGCGTCCGGAGCAAGCGGCAACCCCATCTATTTCGGAGTGGATCAGACTTGGTTCGCCGGAGATAGCTGGAGCCGCCCTGTCTTCGATTTGGAGAATTCGACTTGGTTCACAGCTCCTGTTCTTGCGAGTTCCTCGAATTTCGTCACATTCGACAACCTGGAAATCGCGAACGAAGCAGCCGATAATTCTGGGAGCTGGCCTCCGCGAAGCAGCATTTCAGTGAATGGCGGCTCGAACATCACAATTCAAAACTGTTACATTCATGGCTGGAGCATTCAGGATCCGATTGCTGGCAGCGATTTCAATCCTACCGGCGGCATCGCTTTCTACAACGGATCGGTGGGAAGTGTCGTTCAGAACTGCGTCCTCGACGGAAGTCCGGAGAGCGACTCCGGAATCGGAATCTATGGCGGTACAAGCATTCAGGGAAACATCGTCGAGAATGTTCCGAATGGAATTGTGCTCGCCGATCCAGACGCGGACGCCGGTGGAAATCAAGTGTTCAACGTAGCTTACTCCGTTGATCCTTCCATGGGCAGCGGGGCAATCTCCGCCTATGCGAACGCGAATCTCTACAACAACATCGTTCATGATCTGGTACCAGGAGCTTCCGCCATCGATCTGGAGTCCGGCACGAGCGCGCTGGGCAATACGCAGTACGTTTACAACAACCTGGTCTGGAACGCTGGCGACACTTCACCGATTACAATCGCATCGGACAAAGTCGGTTCCCTGGTCACGTCGAATCAGTTCATCTACAACAACACGCTCTCGGGTGGAGCCACTTCCGGGTGCGTCACGGTCGATCCGAGCTTTTTCTCGCCGGCAAATCTTGCGGTTCAGAACAACCAGTGTATTTCCGAACAGCCGAGTTCCCAAGCGTGGTGTTGGAACAATGCCGGCGGCAGTTTCGCCTGCGGCCCAGTGGCCAATCTGACGTTCGGAAACAACATTCTGATGACAACTGAGGCAGCAGCCTCCCAGGGCTATACGCTGTCCAACAGTTTCCAGCCATCGTCTCCGAGTGGCGCGACGGTTGCTGTTGGGCTGAACCTCGTTTCAAACTGCGTGACCGTCGGCGCGTCTCTGTGCAGCGATCTACTTGGGGTGGTCCGCCCTGGCGGGTCGGCGGCGTGGGACGCGGGTGCGTATCAGTATCAAACCATCGCCGGCAGCATCGCACCCGTCATCACCATGCAGCCGGTTCGCCAATCCGTGGCAGCAGGGCAGACGGCAACGTTCAGCGTGATCGCGGCGGGGGCCACACCGCTCAACTACCAATGGCAAAAGAACGGGACGGCAATCTTAGGGGCGACGTCGTCAACCTACACGTCGCTGGCCACCACGGCGTCGGATGACGGAACATCCATCACCGTCGTTGTTAGTAACTCTGTGGGCAGTGCAATCAGCAGTCCCGCCATACTTTCGGTCAACCTGACTCCCGGCCAGCTAACCCCCAACCCAACGAGCTTGAATTTTGGATCCGTAACTATCGGGACCTCGATCACCGCCAGCGTGACCCTCACCAACACCAGCAGTGACTACGTCACGATCTCCAACGTCAGCGTTTCCGGTCCCGGGTTTAGTGTCAGCGGCGTGCCGCCCAGAATTATTCTCGCTCCGGGAGAGGTGGTGAACTTGAATGTCGCCTTCACGCCGGAGGCAACGGGTGCTGTGCCGGGCAGCGTGACCGTCAGCAGCGATGCGGCAGGCTCGCCCATTGTCATTCCGCTGTCGGGTTTAGGTATTGAACCGCCGCATTTAGTGAGCATTGCGTGGGATCCGAGCACCTCTCCAGTGTTCGGCTACTACGTGTACAGGGCGACGGACCTTTACGGTCCGTACACAAGATTGAATTCCACCCCCACCATGATCGCTCAATACACGGACGTCGCCGTCCAGCCCGGCGAGACTTACCTCTACTGGGTGACTTCCGTCGATTCGAATACCCTCGAGAGTGTATTTTCGAATTCGATCTCCGCAACAATTCCTGCGCCGTAAAAGTCCAAGAGTGGACAGACGGGTGCGCCAGCCTTTGATTTTGAATTTCCGGGCCGACCCTTCGTGGGCTTCGAAGGGTCGGGGGTTTTGATTTTTCCTCTATTTCCGCAATTCAAGTCACGGGATCGACGCGAATCAATCCGCCTTTGAGATTCGAGTAGGCGGAGAAACTGCTCCAGGGCCAGTCCCTGGGATGACCGGCCAGTTTCCGTTTCAGCGGATTCATGTGCATGTCGTGAAGCTTTTCGACTCGCTTCTTCAGCCGCTACACGTTGAAATCATGGAAGCGACGCTGCCAGAAACGCGGCAGCGTGTCCTCGGCGTTCGAAAAATTCAACTTGAACTGTGCGGGTGGCTTCCGCTTTTTGCGTCGCAAGCGGCGCGAGACGCGCTGTTTCAAGACTTGAACCACGATGGAGGGCGTACCTTTGGCCGGCTCGGAAATGAGAAGATGAATGTGCTCGGGCATGACGTCGTAGCCGACAAGAGAAAACTGGTAACGGTCCCGCACGTCTGCAAGAATATGGACAAAGACGTTCCTGGCGCGAACAGTACGGAGCAGAGGCAATCGCCGATAACAGGTGAACGTAATGAAATGGAGATGGCCGTGCCCGTAGTGGCGAATGAGTTTGTTGGCCATGGAGTGCAAGAGAAAACAAACCTCCGACCCTTTGAAACCCGAAAAGGGCCGGGCACCCGGAAGAGCTAAACCAGTTCCTCAGCGTTGACGTAATGGAGTGGTATCATTCACTTATGCTTGCACGCAACAAGAAAAATGCGAAAGGGTGCGCCACCCGCCCAAGATGTCTCTAGTTGTGCACACTAGCTGCATGCCTTTCCTGCCGCATAGAGCATAAGGCAAGTGATTGCATCGGTTTTCATAGGCAGCTTATGGAACTTGGCATGCACGAAATTCAAGTGCCGTCTGTGTAGAAACAGGATTGACCCGGTTATCGTGTACCTGGGCCAATCCCCGGGAAACAAGCAAGAGGGGCAGGAGAGGCGCGACCCATGGGCATAGATAATCTGTTTAGTCCTAAATGTCCTTCTGGAGTGTACCTTATTGCAACGCTAATATTTGCCAATGCTGTATGGCGCTTAATCTATACCCCGGAAACGTGGGGCGCGGTCGGCGGCGCCTTGTACATAGTGATAGCAATCGGATTGCTGAATCTCGACCAATGGGCACGCACAGTGACTATCGCTCTCTCAGTGCTGGACGTTGGCGTCTTCGGAGTGAAGTTGACTCGCCTTCGGCATTTGCGTTCGCTGGGTTCATTGATTGTCCTCCTCGAGTTCTTACTTTACGCCGCAATCCTGGGGTATCTACTGATGCCTCGAATTGGACTGGCGTTCACTCGGCGAGTGCCGGACGTACCTCCTGTCGCTGAGAAGAAATGAGACTGATTAGATGGCGTTGTCGGCTCCTCCCGGGCGAGTAGACTTGGTAGCGGTAGACGACTGCGTTTGACAACCTGATTTGGCCCACGTTTGATACTTTCATTTGGCCCACCCGAAGGCCGTTAGTAAGCGTCATCCGAAGAGCGGGTGGCCGACCCTTTGCGGGTTTCAAAGCGTCGGGTTTAGGTTTCAAGGATGACTGAAAGTGAAGGCGAGCACACTCTCGCCATTCCGACGCGAGATGCAAAAAAATTGAAAGTGGGCCAGTTTCTCTGCTGGCCCACAGGGAAGTGCTGGTTTACGCCGAAACCACCATGTTACTTTGCAAGTGGGTCGGGCCGAACCTGGATATGAAACAGTTGGCTCGGCGATTTCCCGCCGTACCCCTCGGTCAGTTGTGTGCCTCTCGACTGGTTCGCTGCGTAAATGCCGCGTCCTTTCCAGCCACCGTTAGGATCGTCAACACGGGCATCGAAAAAGCGTGAGAACAGGCCGCCCATGGGATAGGGCGAGGTCATTCTGACCCAGGTCTTGGTGTCCTGCTGAAACGCGACCAGCGAGTCGGAGTTTTGTCCGTCCAGGATCACCGCGTTATTGCCCAGGCCGGATGAGTTGTACCGGTCTACCCACAGGTAATAGTTTTCGTCGACCTTTATGTTGGGGGTATTCCCATTCGCGTCTATCTTGAAGGTGGGGCCGGGCACCGGATAGAAACTCCATCCCTCGGGGCATGCCTTGCCCGAGATGGCATCTTTGCCGGTTGGAATGGTTTTGCACTTACTGCGGTCGAAGCTGGCGAGAAAGCCCTCGGCCGTTAACGGCGTCCACACCACGCCGTTGGTATCGAGATCGATACCGCGGGCCCCATTGGCCACCGGTCCGCCGCCTTTTGGATCGTTGGGCACTTCATAGACTTCCGTCGTGCATGTGGCGGGTGGATTCGAACCCCGCGTCATGCGGATCATCCTTCCAGGCATGGTCTGCACATCGGAGTACCAAACACTGCCGTCAACGGGATCGTATGCGACGCCATAGGCGCCGGGCTTTTCAATCCCAGACGCCGCCGGGCACCAGCCTTCGGACTTCTCTGAATCGTGGGTTTCATCCCACAACCGGGTATTGACCCAGCCAATTCCGCCGGGATTGCTGGCAACGGAAAAATACAGGGTATTGTCCTTGTCGTCGGAAAATACGATGCGCTCGGCCTCGAAGCAAAGATATACGAAGTCGAATTTGCCGGTCTTGGGATCGTAGACATCGACGCCTTTGCCGCCTTCCTCCCTCGGCGAATTCTTCGCATAAATATTCTTGGAACCCGCGCGGCAGAAGGGTTTATTCTCAAGTTGATTTTCCACGTTGAACCAAACTCGTCCCTTGCCGTCCATGGTGATCGGGCCGGGGTTAATTGGATCGTCCCAGACCAATTCATCACCGAAGATGAGCGAGGGCTCCATTTGTCGCTGTGGCGTCCAGGTCACCTGCTTCCCTCGTTCTGCTTCGTTGGGCAGCGGGACGGGAATCAGTACTTTCGAATTCTCGACAGGATCCACTAGAGCAAGCGAGCCTGCCGACCACTCGGCGCCGTAGACCGGTCCATATCCGTTT
>JBEKCU010000300.1:0-7461 GCA_050014735.1 Candidatus Acidiferrales bacterium
GAGAATTCGTGAGCCGCGGACCGTAGACGTCCGTCAGGTAGCTCATCGTTTCCATGACGTGCGAATGCTGGAGGCCCTCTTCTTCGAACTTGGCGATTGCGGCAGGATCGGGCGCGGACCAGTCCGTTTGCGCAGCCACCGCCCAGACGAGCGCAAACGCCAGCGCCATAACAGCCGCGAATTTCACGCCAGTACGAACATTTCGATTCCCCATACCAGTGGGAATTTAACATGAGAATACTCTGCTGCGTTGGCCAGAAGTCAAAGAGGGTTACACCGGAGCAACAAAACAGCTCAAATCAAACCGTTTGCAGCCACTTGGAAATAGCCGTAAAATGGCTTCGTGGAAAAGAAGATTCCTCGCAAAGAGAAGGCCGCACTCGCGCTCCTCCGACTCGTCGAGGACCACTTGAAGACTTTTCCTGTCGAAGAACAGGAGCGCAGGTGGCGTGCATTCGAGTTGAAGGTCGCTGAACTCAAGAGGAAGCGCGCCAAATCTTCAAAGCCTCGCGCAATTGCTCGGGGTCGTCGGCGAGCCCAAGCGCACGGATAGCTTGGACGAACTCACTCTCCGTTTCCGAATTTAGGGCATCCCGGAGCGCTTTTAAGCGCTTTTGCTTCACCTGGAGGCCTTCGTGTCAACCCTGCGTTTTCCCCGGCTCTTTTCTTCCCTCATTGCGTTCTGGATATCTGGATCTTTAGAATCATCTGTCATAGGGGAATACCTTTGCGGCTGCCAAGGCTCCTTTAGTCCCTGGGCTTATGCCGTTTCGCCAGGTTCTTGAGGAATTGACATATTTTAGGTAGGCCAGTCTAAACTTACTCTCGGTCGAAGTGCTCGGGATTGCTTCCACAGACCCAAGCGCTCTGACGTTCTTTGTTTGTGGTCCAAGTGTGCCAACCCGGTGGCGCGGCGTTCTTGCGATAGGTCTGTCTGCCCGCGCAACCAGCATGAATACATAGTCTAATCTCATTTTCGATCGGCATTTCGGATCTCCTATGGCAATTGATTTTGAGCATCGAAGATTACTACGTGGGGATTAAACCTTCTCAAACACATTGTACTCTTAATTTTTTGTGTGCCGCAACATAGTTGCCTTTGGCTGCTTTAGACCCAACCGGACGTCGGCAGGCTTACACTTTTCGGAGCAGTTCATGCGGATGGATCAGAGAATCGGGATGCGTGTAGAAACTTCGCTGTGGCGTCTATGTCAGACAGGGTAATTGTCCAAGATCCGGAAATCCACAGCGGGGAACCTGTTTTCCGCGGGACACGCGTCCCTTTCCAGACCCTGCTCGATTACTTGGAAGGCGGAGAAACGCTCGACGAATTTCTGAGGCAATACCCTGGGGTCAGCCGAAAAAAAACCATCGCAGCGCTGGAAGAGGCTAAAGCACTCATTCTGAAGCCCTTTGGAAAGTGAGAATCGCAGTCGCTAAGTGTCTTCCAGTTGCAATTATACGAACCCTTGTCGCATCAACGATGACGCCAACCCCACTCCTATGCTATTCTTAACCCCTCGGATGCACTTGTAATTCCTCTCGGAATAGAACGCGAGGGCTGCAAGGTCGCACTTTTGCAGCCATTCTGGTTACCGCCGCTGCACCGAACCGACAATCGAAGAGAAAAAAGAGAAAGCTAGGATTCCATGCCACAGATTCGCAATATCGCTATCATCGCACACGTCGACCACGGAAAGACCACTCTAGTGGACGCCATGCTCCAGCAAAGCGGGGTATTTCGCGCCAATCAGGTCATGGTGACGCGCGTGATGGACTCGAACGATCTCGAGCGCGAGCGCGGTATCACCATTTTGGCGAAAAACACCGCGCTTTTCTATCACGATACGAAAATCAACATCGTGGACACTCCCGGCCACAGCGATTTCGGTGGAGAAGTCGAGCGCGCCCTGAAGATGGTGGATGGCGTGCTCCTCCTGGTGGATGCGAGCGAAGGCCCGTTGCCGCAGACGCGCTACGTTTTGCAGAAGGCGCTACACGCGAAGCTGCTCCCTATCATCGTACTCAATAAGATTGACCGTTCGGACGCGCGACCCGCCGAGGTTCTGGACGAAATCTACGACCTGTTTATCGATTTGGAAGCTACCGAAGATCAGCTGGATTTCCCGGTGCTTTACTCAAATGCGAAGACCGGAGTCGCGCACCGGAAGCTGGACGATGGATCGACCAATTTGCAGCCGCTATTTGAGACGATTGTCTCCGCGATTCCGGAACCGAAGGGCGATCCGAATGGCGTGCTGCAAGCGCAGGTGATGAATCTGGACTACAGCGATTTCCTGGGGCGTATCGCCATAGGCCGCGTATTTAACGGCACGCTCCGCCGCGGCGCAGAAGTGGGCATTGCAAAGATTTCCGGTGAGATTGTCCCCACAAAGATAACGAAGCTGTTCACGTTCCGGGGACTCGAACGCGATGAAGCTGAAGAGGTTCCCTGCGGTGACCTTGTCGCCGTTGCCGGTGTCGAGGGAATCCAAATTGGAGAGAGCTTGACGGAGCTGGAGAATCCAGCGCCGCTTGAGCCGCTTGTGGTGGACGAGCCCACTCTGGCGATGAATTTCACGGTGAATACCAGCCCGCTATCCGGCCGCGAAGGCCAGTGGGTGACCTCGCGCGACCTGCGAGCGCGCTTGCAGAAGGAACTACTGACCAATGTTTCCCTGCGGATCACCGATTCCGATACGACCGACGTATTCCGCGTGCTCGCTCGCGGCGAATTGCAGCTTGCGATTTTGATTGAAACGATGCGCCGCGAGGGCTACGAACTGATGGTCGGCAAGCCGGAAATCGTGGTGCGCGAGGAGAACGGCAGGAAACTCGAGCCGCTCGAACGACTGTTTGTCGACTGTCCGGAATCTTTTGTGGGCGTGGTGATGGAGTCGCTCGGCAAGCGGCGCGGCGAACTTGGCAAAATGGTGAATCATGGCTCGGGTTGGGTGCGCATGGAATTCACCGTGCCGTCGCGAGGCCTGATCGGGCTGCGCGGGCAATTGCTCACCGATACACGCGGCACGGCCCTCCTGCACACCCTGTTTGAAGGCTGGACCGAATATGGGGGCGAAATGGCCACGCGCCCGACCGGCGTCCTGGTCGCCGATCGCGCGGGACACACAACCGCGTTTGCGTTGTGGAATTTGCAGGAACGCGGAGAGTTGTTTGTGGGCCCGGTGGAGGAAGTCTACGAAGGTATGATCGTTGGGGAAAATTCGCGCGACGCGGACATGGACGTCAACGTCACGAAAGAGAAAAAACAGACCAACATGCGCGCATCCAGCGCCGACGAAGCAATTCGCCTGATCCCGCACCGCCAATTGAGCCTCGAGCAAGCCATCGAGTTCATCGCCGACGATGAGTTCGTCGAAGTCACGCCGAAATCCATCCGCTTGCGCAAGAAAATTCTCGACGCAAAGAAACGCCCCAAGCGCTGGCAGCAGATTCGCGCCGCTGCCGAAACCGCGCAGTAGCGAGCGTAGCGATTGCCGTGAATTACAACCGATCTCATAAATGCCCATCGGCTCGTTCCTGTTCTTGCTCTTGAAAACGCGAATGGAGACATGGTGACGATTTCGCGCCAACTGCGCGCGGGATGCCAGCCCGGGGCATCGCCTCGGGTATATTGTCCAAGGAAGAACGTCCGCTCCAAGGCGGAGGACCCTGCGCCCCTTCGGGGCACCCAATGATCGGTTGAAACCTGAACCCACGGCGTTGCCCTGGGCTGGCATGCATCGGCGCTTTCAGCGCCGGAAGGTGTCGAAGCTCAACCGTGGGGGCACAACAATGCGTGCTTTTGCAATTGCCTCAACGCCAAAATCTTTCTTGTGAATTTATTGGCCCGCGGCGTGAGCCTTCGCAATTTCATTTCGTTCGGGTTCTTTGCCCAGCTCCGCGACACGATGCTCGAGGCATTTCGCAATTTCTTGCGGGTCCGCCTCCGCGGGAAATTCCACGGGTTTGCCGATTTGCACGCGGATGCAACCGGGCCGGTTAAATATCTTGCCGGCTTTGCGGATTTCGTAGGCGCCGTCGATGCGCATCGGGACCACCGGCAGGTTTAACTTGTCGGCGAGCATGCCGATGCCGGCCCGGAACGGCTGCAATTTTCCATCAGGAGTCAACTCACCCTCGGGGAATACTAGAATGTTCCAGCCGGCATCGGCCAGTTCTCCCGCGAAGCGAAAGCTATCGCGGAAGCCGGACGTTTTGGGCAGTGGAAATACATTAAAGAGCGACACGACGAGAAAATAGTTCATGCGATGAAACCAGCGCCGGAGAAGTGGCCAATCCTTGGGAGGATTCCGCATTTCGGCCAGGCGCTCGCCACCCATCGCCACCGCCAGGCGATGCCGTAATCGCGGCGGCAGCGCGGCCAGCACAAATCCCACATCCAGGTAGATTACGTGATTTGAAATGACCAGCACGGGGCCCTTCACGCCGCGCAGATTTTCGCGGCCGAATACGCGCAGGCGGGCCATTAGTTGTGTTGCAGGCCACGTCAGCAAGTAATACGCGAACGTGCGAATCCATGTGATCGGCCAGCGCTGCGCCCAGCGAGGAAAAACGAATTCCGACTGCGACTCTCTGACTAGGGTGGCCGAACCGCGCACAAGGTTTTCGATGTCTCCGACAGTCCTTGCCAAGGTGAACCAGTCCTCGTTGAGATCGACCTGATAACGGTCTTCGAGCGCTCCTAACAACTCGACTCGATCCAGCGAACTTAAACGCAAGTCGCCCTCGAGATTTACGTTCGAATCGAAACTCCGGCCGCCCGTCATCCGGGCAATCAACTGCGCGACGCCGCCGTTGTCCTGGGGCAAATCGCAGGCATCTTCACCGGTTCCCCACTGCGCTTCGACGGCCGCGCGAATTGCGGCGACATTCGGTTTGCCCGTGGACGTGCGGGGAAAATCCGCCTCAGGCCAAAGAAACCACGTACGCATTCTCTGATATTCAGCCAGCGATTCGTTCACGCGGGTAAGCATGCCGGCGGCGTGGCGCGGCTGTTTCACGCGTCTTTCGTCGTGCAATAACAGAACCGCGCACGGTTCGGAGTTTCCTCCCCGATCGAGACCCACCACGACGCAATCCTTTATTTCGGGCTCTCGCCGCAAGCAGACTTCCAGATCTTCCGGGTAAACGTTCATGCCGGCCGATGTGACGATGACATTTTTCTTGCGCCCTTTGAAATACAGATTTCCCTCGGCATCGAGCGCGCCCAGATCGCCCGTGTGAAACCAACCTTCGGCAGTTTCCGCATCGTCTCTATCGATTGCAACCGGACAAATTTCCCCGCCTTTCCAATACCCCGAAGCAATGTTAGCCCCGCGCACCAGAATCTCACCGTTTGCATCCAGTTTCACTTCGCGCCCTTCGAGCACCTTGCCAATCGATCCCCGGCCAATTTGAAACGGCCCTGAAACGCCACATGCGCTGAAGCGGCTTTTCGTTCGCCGCGGCGGTAAAATCAGCGCGAAATGTTTCCAGGGCTCCTGCAGTTTCAAGATCGCGTTCGATTTTGTGCTGCAGCGCCTCAAGAATCCGCGGTACGGCAATCAAGACCGATATTCGCTCGCGTTTGATGGTGGAGATAGTTTCACTGGGATTCAGCGTATCTTGAAAAAAAACCGTTGCGCCCAGCAGTGGCGGCACCCAGGCGCCCATGAACTGGCCGAAGACGTGACTCAGCGGCACAAGATCAAGGAAGCGCAACGGATGGACGACGCGCTCCCATCTGAGGTACGGCTGCATGACCGCTTCGAGCGGCTCGAGATTGGCAAGGATGTTCCCGTGGGAGATGACCACACCTTTCGGCTCAGCCGTTGACCCCGAAGTGAAAATGATCTGCGCAATGGCTTTGCGATCCAGCGGAGGCGAAGGATATGGCTCGGCGGAATTGTGCGCTACATCCTCCCGCAGGGACTCGAGGATCAGCCTTGGCCTCGGATCTCCCGCCAAGTCATTCTCTCTAGCCGCAATGATAAGCTTTGCATCGACTTCTTGCGCTACGCGGCAGGCGAAGCCGGAGGTCGCACCCTGGTCGATGGGGACGGCGACTGCCCCGCGCAAGATGCAGCCTCGAAACGCCGCAACCCATTCTGCGGAATTGTGTCCCCAGAGCACGACCCGGTCGCCGAGCCCGATTCCGCGCGCCTCAAGCTCCCTGGCGCACTGAGCCGTAGCGACTGCGACGTCGCGATAGGACCATCGAACCACCCTGTATCCGGATGGCTCGCCGAAGGCTATGTCGCTGCCATTTCTAGGTCGCTGGTTAAGGTACTCGATGAGGGAGTGGCGAGGCATGACCAGGGCGCTTATACTCCTTGCGCAATCGTATCTCGAAGGAAGAGTACCCCCATTACAGTCCTGTGAAAAGTGCTGCGCAGAGGTCGTCATCCCAAAACACCAACTTGGGAACACGATTCCGTGCCGCATCGCCGGCAGAGATAGAGGACTACTCCTTTTAAAGCACTGTAAATAAAGCATGTTAATGGTTACTCGTGACGTTGAAGGTTCATTTTTTGCAAATGCGATCAATCTAGACAATGAATGCACCTTTTTGGTAAAATAAGGTTGCGTTTGTTGCTCTTGTGATTCCTTTTGACTCGTTCAACGGGGCTGCAAAGTCAATCGTTGCAGTCATTTGTTTCTACGGGCTATAGGCAGTAGCCTGCACGCTGCGCGGCGCGCCGGTCGGAACGAGAAGCACAAATAGCTCAAAACGAGGTAGTAGAAGTGAAAGAACAAGGAACAGTAAAGTGGTTCAACGCCAGCAAAGGCTATGGATTTATTCAGCGCCAGTCGGGCGAGGACGTTTTCGTTCATTTTTCAGCCATTCAGATGGACGGATACAAGTCGCTCAATGAAGGACAGGCCGTTGAGTTCGAGGTGCGCAAAGGGCCTAAGGGATTGCAGGCGGAAAACGTTACCGGTGTCTAGTCCGAATCGGTGAGTCCGTTTCAGCAGCGCGAAACGGACTCACTCCTCGCAGGGGTGCTCCGTAGTGGCCAGCAGCAATTAAGGAGGCAGATGTGCAGGTTCTTTCCGAAGGGCAATGCATCAAGCACGACCAGTATGGATTCGGGATCGTGGCCGAGTCCGATACCGAGCGTACCACAATCGATTTCGACAGCGTTGGCCTCAAGAAATTTGTTACTAGCCTAATGACCATGGAATTGGTGGGAGAGGCTCCTGAAAAGCCCACTAAACCCCGTCGCCGCAGCAAGAAGGCAGGCGCCACAGCGGCAGCTCGCGTGGCAGCGGGCGGCACCAGCTAAATCGTCGTAATCGGCTTAAGATTCCAAGAAATTGTATAGTCCGCAAGGGCACGGCACGCCGTGCCCTTAACGCGGAGATTGCGTTCGCCGTTTTCTTTCGCTAAGACCTGGGCTTCGCTGACGGTGGTACAATCCCGTTCATTCGCAGATACAGGGCCATTGTGCCGTAGTG
>JBEKCU010000301.1:0-5393 GCA_050014735.1 Candidatus Acidiferrales bacterium
GCACGCTAATCATCTCCGGTTTTTCAATGACGAGCAGGGTTGCGGGTGTGATAGCGGTCGCCGTTCCCATGCGGAGATTCTGTCCGGCCAGACATGTCTCGCCAAAAAAGTCGCCCGAGGAAAGAATTGCCACGACGGCTTCTTTGCCGGCCTCGTTGATAACGGACAGCTTTATTTCGCCATTCTGAATGTAGTAGACATTCTTAGCCGAATCGCCCTGAGAATAAATCTTCTGCGAGTTGGCGTACTCCAAAATTCTTCTCGCCACGCCAGCCGAATCGAGAAACTCTTGGGCATTGAACGCGTTCTTTGGCTCGATTTTCCCCTGGATTTGACTTTGCTTGACCTCGCGATAGCAGTCATAGATTCAGTCTGGGACTGAAATACTGGCAGAATCCTGAAAGCCGGAACGTCCGAGTCGAATACCCACCGCTTGGAATAGTATCCTTCTCCGGCGCTTGAAACAATGAATTTGCTGCCGAAAAGGGCCTACGAAGACCGAACTGGTAGAGAGCAGAAGAAGGAAGCGGGGAAAGCCTATGGCCTGGGGCGACCGAGGTCCAGTCCGGCGCTTCCACGCCGAGCCGGTTGCCTGGCTTTGTTAATGGCAGCGGCTGAGGTATCTGGGTCCGCTGTGACGGTGACCTCAACGCGTGCGCCCTTTTCGAGCTTCCGATCGTCGCCATTCTCATCGATCAAATTATTTTCAATACGCAGGTTTCGATACCGACGATCGGCACCGTCCACGGCGATATGTGCCTTTTCCGGCTGGCTCGGACGCGGAGATTGGATGATTTTATCGACGGTTCCGGGCATGGTTACACTAGGCTGTTCTGAAATTCGCGTGGAATCTAGATTTCGTTCCGCGATTCTTGCCGATTTGGCCATGCGAGGCTTCGTCATTTCCCGCTTCACGCTGGCATGAGTCGATTTGCTGATTGTTTTCCTCACTTTCTTAAGCATTAGCTCCTCCCTGACATTCAGACAAAAGCTGCACGTCCCTTTTTACACCATTGCGAATCGCCGTCGCCCTCAATTCTCGATGAATCCGGGACAGGCGATTCGCTGTTCCACTCCTGAGCTTCGTCCTCACACTCTCCGTATGAGCCAAACGATCAGGCAGATCACCACTAAGGTACCGATCAGTCCATATCCAAACATCGTCGCCTCCTATCTTTCATAAGCTCGCAATGTGAATTCTCTAGAACGCACCGTCGAGTTGTACTGTAGACTGGTTTATACGATCTTGTCTGTGCGGTTTCGGACAAACTAACCTCTTTCCAGGTAATCTCATTTGGGAATTTCCCATCGCTGACCATTCCCTCACAACCACGCCGCCGTCCTTCTCTTGCTGCGAGAGCAACGGTCGTCCCCTGATGGCGTATAACCCACCAACAACCCCCATGTCTCCTCTTCATTAATTGAAGCGCACGGCGGGTTGTCCGGAAACTGGACAAGCTTGCTCGGGTGCGGGGCCAAGGCTAAAACCAAATGCCCGGTAACCGGGCAATTAAGACTCCAAGGCCGAGCAGCACCCGGCTGACCGCCCAGCCGACAAACACGGACTCGCGAACGGCCCGACGAAGTGCCAGTCACCTGTGGCGAATGCCATAGACGTTGACAGACTCCTTAATTCACGATTTAAGTGTTGGAGGGGTATCAGATTCACGTTCCGTATTGAACAGACGAGTGCGATGCCAATAGGTACAAGAAACTGTGATTAAAGGAGGATACTGAAATGAAGCGACTTGCGCTCGGATTCGCCGCAATAATCATGTTCTTGGCCGTAGCCTGGGCTTCTCCAAAAAATGAGACGTTTACCGGGGAGATCATGGATAGCCAATGCGCCAAAATGAACGGCCACGCAGAGATGATGATGACGCACGAAAACATTAACACTGCGGAGGAGTGCACTCTGGTCTGCGTGAAAGAAGGAGGCAAATTCGTGCTGTTTAATGCGATCACCATAATCACTTATCAACTCGACGATCAAAACAAGCTCGCGCAATTCGCCGGGGCGAGGGTCACAGTCACGGGAACTCTTGACGACTCCAAAAAGACAATTCACGTTGCTACCATCAAGTTATCCCCCACTGAATCGCCTTTTCCAGCTTCCGAGCGGCCTCATTGAGATTGAGGTTGCTGAGCGATGGCGGAACCACCCCGCTTGCGCTGGAAGCCATAGAATTATGGTCTGGCAGAACGTATTACTGTGCCGACCGAAGCCAATGTCAGTTGTTTTTGTAATCGCAACAGATTGGACAATGCGTACCGCCGTCCGCGCCGAACTGCGCGAGATAGGTATCGGCGCGCTCGGGATGGATTCGGCGGACGATGCTCGTCGCGCCATCGCAACGGGCGGGCCTCCCAATGTTATGGTCGTCGAGGCCACAGCCGATCTTCTTAGTAACCCTAGAATTAAGGATCTGGTCCAGCATGTCCCCACCGTCCTTATAGCCTCGCGCACCTTAAAGGTTTCCCTTCCAGAGGCCCCTATCATTCTCTACCGTCCCGCTCTCATCGCCGAGATTGTCGCCCGCGTGAGTGAACTTCTAGCCCGGGACCACGACTGAGAGGATC
This sequence comes from Candidatus Acidiferrales bacterium, assembly GCA_050014735.1. Taxonomy (GTDB): domain Bacteria; phylum Acidobacteriota; class Terriglobia; order Acidiferrales; family UBA7541; genus Palsa-360. The sequence continues at coordinate 2,581 of JBEKCU010000301.1, forward strand.
AATGGACTTTTCCCTTGAGCAAGTTCTGATTGAGGTCTGTTGGCAAGTCCTCGTCGAGAACGCAGATGTGATCGAGCTGGGTGCAGAGCATTATCCCGTTCGGCAAACTTGCAAGCGCCAGCTGCGAGAAGTTGACTTCACGTTCGGCGGGAACGAAGTCCGAGGGTTGGAGCAGAATCCCGAAACGAAATCTCGGTGGGCGCGAATAGCGCGGTCTGACAAAACGGTCATGCAATTCTTAAGCGATCGCCGCTACGTGGCGAACGTAGTTGATGGAATGCTCGCTACGTACAGCGAGCCTGCGGGCGAATCTGGTGCATGAGTGCTCTTTAGCGGTATATTTCCATCTCTCTCAGGTTCTCTCTGCGATCGACGCGAGTAGGAGACGCCATGAATCCCCACGTGCAAAGCTTCGCAGACATACAGGGCAGGCTTTTACAGTTGGAAAAGCAGAACCGACGACTCAAACAACTCGGAATCGTGGTGTTAATCGTCCCCGCGTTACTGCTGGTTATGGGGCAAGCCCCTTCTAAGAAAACCGTCGAGGCGAACGAATTCATCTTGAGGGACAGCAACGCCAATGTACGCGTGAAATTGGCTATGAGCGATACGGCAGCAGGTACGGCAGCGGGTACGGTGCTGGAGATTGTTGTATTTGACGCTAAGGGAAATACAATCGCACGAATGAGCGGAGGAACTGGCGGGAAGACTCGGAGCGAAATTGGAAATAAATGAGCTTCCTGGAGCGCACGCAGGCGAAACTAGTAAACCGTCCGCCGTTTCCATCGCGATGGAAATCCGGTGTGCTACTCAGTGGCCAATTCCCAAGGGTCAGTTACCAGTGTCGGCGTACGACTTCTCTGGAGCGGGAGTTCGCAAAAATCGGCAGCAGCAAGGTCGTTAGCTGGAGAGCGAAAAACGTACCGTCGTAGGCGGACATCACAAGCGTAAACAACCGAAACAATAGTGTGCCAAAGACAAGAAAACGCCAGCCATCCGCCTGAGTGAGCCACCCTCCACAAAAACTCGAACTCAGTGTCAACGTTGCTGGGCCGAGACCGATATTCCTAGAACAGCAAAAAGCGCCTGCGACAGCCGACTCTTCAGTTTTGGCGACGGCCACGAAACTGTGCCCCAAAAAAGAGGATTGTCGTCGCGGGCAAGAGAATCGTAAGAGTTAACAATACTGGCATGCCGTTTCAGCTCCTGGCAGGATCATATTAATTTTCAAAGACTGTGCTAAACGGGACTGCCCTGCTCCATGCCAGACCCCAGCATTAGTTGGTAAAGCGATTCAAGCGGAGGGCAATACGGAGGGTAAATGACTACACACAAGTCAAAGGTACTATTCCTGTCCACTGGCGACGCCGCGCGCGGACTGATCGCCGAGGGTTTTCTACGCTCCCTGGCGGGCGACCAATTCGATGTTGTGAGTTCGAGCGTCAAAGCCGACACTTTGGATCCTCTCGCAGGTGTAGTGATGAAGGAAGCGGGCATCGATATCTCCGGCCAGAAGTCGAAGAGCATCTCTTATTCATTGAAACAGCATTTCGGCCACGTGATCGCCATTTGTGACTTGGCGAAGGAAAGAAGTCCGATCTTTCCCTTCTCGCTCGGCATTGTTCACTGGAATATCGTCGACCCAAATTCCGCCACCGGTCTGCCGGAACAGAAGACAGAGGTATTCCGCCACGTGCGAGACGAGATCAAGGACAAAGTTAAACAATTCGTGGCTGACACGGCTAAAACGGTGGCACATGAACTCTCCATCGCCTGAGGACTGCAGGTCTGGAAGCGCTCCACGATTGCCATGAGGGGGATCGCTTGCTTTCCAGCTCAGCAGCACCCGCAGGTAACGATATCGACGGTGCGATGCCCAAGAAGGCCCCCTTCGCAATCCAGAACGGCAATCCGGCACAGCTCGAGGAACTGATTCAGAGTCTGAATCTTCTTCTTTCGGAGATGAACGAGCTGGAAAGTTCCTGCTTGGCCGGTGAGCCACAAATTCATCCCGATCACCGAGCCAGTGCCCGGAATCTCGTCGACTACCTCGCGCTTCGTCGGCATGACATACGCCAATTGCAGGCAAAGCTTGCGGGACTGGGACTCTCATCGCTGGGTAGAGCCGAGCCGCATGTACTAAGCTCTTTGCACGCGGTGTTGAATGTTCTCCATAAACTTGCCGACTCCGATCCAATCACGCCGGCCCCAAAGGCGACTCCCCAACCTGGACAGAGCACTACGCTTCTTGCGAGGAACGCCGAAGCTCTGTTTGGCGAAGCTCCCACAGCCCGTCAGGTTCGAATAATGGTTACCATGCCGCCGGAAGCCGCCACGAAGTACGAGCTAGTTCGCGACCTTCTGGCCCAGGGGATGGATTGCATGCGTATTAATTGTGCGCATGATGGTCCCGCAGCCTGGTTAGGAATGATCCAGAATCTTCGCCGCGCGGAAACGGAAACCAACAAACACTGCAAGATTGCGATGGATTTGGCCGGTCCCAAACTGCGGACCGGGCCTATCGAACCAGGCCTCACGGTGTTGAAGTATCGCCCGAAGCGGGACACATCCGGCTGCGTCGTTTCTCCCGCGCGGATTTGGCTGACGTCAACTTCTTCTCCGGAAGCTCCCCTGGCGCCGGCGGACGCGATCATGCCGGTGCCGCAGCGCTGGCTGGCGCGGCTGAGACCTGGAGATCGGGTACGATTCACCGATGCGCGCGGGTCGGCTCGGTCAATGAGCATTTCGGGAGTACAGGGACATAGTCGCTGGGCCGACGCCGTGCGGACGGCCTATCTGTTCAAAGGAATGAT
>JBEKCU010000302.1:0-5362 GCA_050014735.1 Candidatus Acidiferrales bacterium
TTAATTCATGATCCTGTCAGCGTCTGTGACACTCATCACAGCGAGGATGTAATCCGGCCCACAAATGCGTCCACAAGAAGGGCTGTTCAATAGAGGACAATTGCCTTATGGCGGTGAAGTGAAATCTGAAACTCGACGCCTGTATCAGGTCAGATGACGCAGTGCTTAATTTCGTTCTTCGTGCAGGACGACGTTCAGGAGTGAATCGTTGACATGGATGTCGCCGTTGTATTGAATGAAGCCCAGTTTTCTGAATTTGTTCATGAAAAAATTGACACGCGACCGCGTCGTGCCAATCATCTCCGCCAGCATTTCTTGCGATACTTTGGGAAGCACTTTTCGAGGTTGACCCGGCTTGCCATAGCGCGCGAGGAGCAGCAGGGTGCGCGCCAGCCGCTTTTCACTGGAGTTAAAGAGATGGTCTATCAGAGCGTCTTCTCCTCGAGCGTTTCGCGCCAGCATATTTGCGATGAAGCGGTCGGACATCTCATGTTCCGCGTGAAGCACGCGAATCATCTCGCCCTTCTCAATGACGAGTAACGTTGTAGGCATAATCGCGGTCGCAGTCGCCGTGTAAACGGTCTGGTCGGTAAGACACCTTACGCCAAAAAAATCCCCCTTTCCCAGAATCTCTACAACCGCCTCTTTCCCAGCCGTATTGACCACGGTAAGCTTCACTCCGCCTTCTCGAATGTATATGACGTGAGTTCCCGGAGCCCCTTGCGAGAAGATTCCTTCCCTTGCTTCAAACTTGGCCACCGTTCGTCCCAGGCCGGTCGAGTCGAGAAATAATTGCGCTTCGAAAGCAATGCGTCTCGGAACTCTCTTCGCGGGGAGAGGATGCCTTGCAGGTGCACGCCGTCGTGAGGGAAGCAGCATAATGTACGATAGCGTACCACGCCCCCCCCCCAGGTGTGCAATAGGGAACAGTGCGATACCGTTAACCCAAGAATGGCCAATCCTACGGTCTAAGTCTGCGCATGTGGACCCGGCGAAAAGTTGTGCGATCGGTGATGGCTGCGGACTCCTGGCAGTTCCTGAAAAGCTCAACAGTTTGTCATTCCCAGGCACGCGGCGTGCCGAGGAATCCCTCTTTTCGGGGTGTAAATCGAAAAGAGATTCCCCGCTTCGCTCGGAATGACAAAATAAACCACCTTTTCTGCAGCCTGCTAGCGGTTCCGCAGAACTTTTCGCAACGACTGCTTCACTTCCAATCCCCCATCGTAGTCGATGTATCCTTTTTTCCGGAACCTGTTCATGAACAGATTAACTCGTGGGCGCGTGGTCCCGACCATCTCTGCCAGAACCTGGTGACTTAGGACGGGAATCTCGGCAACTCCCGGGCCTTTCTTATCCAAGCGCGCCAGCCGCAAAAGCACGCGCGCCAAACGCTGCTCGGCGGAAGAATTCAGTAACTCCGAAACATGCTGCTTGTACTTCTGTACGCTGGAGAGCAGATAGGCCACGAGGGCATTCGATGCCTCATTCTTTTTGCGAAGCATTTGAAGCATCTGTTTTTTCTGGATGGTGCGTATGGAGCTGGCGGTGAGCGTGACGGCCGTGGATACTCGAAGGGGATAGCCTGCGAGGCAAAGCTCGCCAAAGAAATCACCTACCCCCAGGATTGCGGTAACTGTCGTTGGTTGTTGTTTCGTCTTGGTGCTGAGCCGCACCCCTCCTTCTTGAATGTAAAAAAGCGTGTAGGCAGGCGCGCCCTGCTTGTAGATGTTCTCTTTGTTTCGATAGCGCGAGACCTTGCCGCCCAGACCGGCTCCTGAAGAGAAGCCTTTAAGTTGGGGGGTCGTCTTTTTCGTGCGTTTCATGAATCGTTTCACTCCTGACGATTGTGCTTAGGGAGATGAAGATTGTCCATCCCTGGTAGGGGCTATAGCCTAGAATTATTCCATTTGTAAGACAGTTCAATATTGAACATACTACGCCAACTGGCACGGCGTACGATACCGCCTTTTTTGAAATATTAAATTGGAAATTCTCCGACGGGTCCTCTTTATGCCACAATCGGATAGGAGATCGACGGACGAAATAGATGGAGCGACATGAAAATTACGATGTACCGAACGGCGATCTTGGGGGTTGCAATTCTGCTGGCGGGGACTGGAATCGCGCAAGCCGTGCAATCGGACGAAAAAAATGGTGGCAGCAAAACGCCCGTGGCCGCGCCCAAGAACGGCGCAAGTTCAGCGGCTGACGAAAAAAGAGGATCGCTTCGAACAGAGGCGAATTCAGTTTACCTGATTGGGCCGGACGACGTGCTAGACGTGTCGGTTTGGAAGGAGCCGGACGTGAGTCTTGTCGTCCCTGTCCGCCCCGACGGACGAATTTCACTGCCGTTGATCAACGATGTGCAGGCATCTGGACTTTCACCGGAACAATTGGCTGCAGCGGTGACGGAAAAGCTGCGGAAATTTTTGACTGACCCAAAGGTGACGGTCATCGTCACAGCCATCAACAGCCAACGTGTGTTCGTTGTTGGTGAGGTGCTTCGTGCCGGTGCGTTTCCCTTGCTGCCGGGAATGACGGTCTTACAGGCGCTTTCGAGCGCAGGCGGGTTTACAACTTTTGCCGACGTCAAAAAAATCCACGTTCTTCGGCTGCATGAAGGAAAACAAATTGAACTCCCATTCAATTATCGCGAAGTCCTCAAAGGCGACAGGCCAGAGCAAAACATAAATCTCGAGCCAGGCGATACGATTGTCGTTCCTTAAGCGATCGGCGAGGAATTCTCTAATGACGAGCTATATCCTCTCCGTACCGCCAGGATTAGGAAACTCTTGGACGCATCCTTACAAGACTTCGCGTGACCGGAAACCTGTCGGCCAGTCGATCCACTAGCCGCAGGCGAAAAAGGATGTCTATCCCTCGGCGCAATGTCTACAATGTGCACGACCTTCACCTATCGAATATGACGTTCTAGGTCGAATGTGGCCAAACCGTCAGCCTAGCCGCGAGACACGTCTCCACACATCAAACGAGATATGGAGAAGTGTCCTAAATTAAATTTGAGTTCGGGTGTCGGCTGGCGAGCCCTGGGACCGCCAATCTCCCGATTGGCGACAGTACAGAAGCACGAAGCGCCAATCGGGAGATTGGCGTTCCGAGGGTTAGACTCCGAAGTCGCAGCCTCAAATTTCTTCGAACGCACTTCTCTAAATTCGGACACTGCCCGATACCGGAGAGGTGTGGATCTTCGTCGCACTCCGACAGAACTTTCGCACCCTTTTTGGTGTCGCCGTGTTATTTCCCGCTGGCATTGGAAAAGACAACCTAAGGTTTTCATGATTTGTAGCTGAGTTCGTTTCGCAGAATTCGCAGATAGCACGCCGTTCTCCTGACGCCGTGAAAGGGATACCGAGATGATGTCCGAGCCAACGGGGCGTCTGCCTGCGCAAAGAGAGGGCGGGGGAAAGTCGTGGAACAATCGATCGGAACATCGGCTAAATTCGGCGGGAACAGTGTCGATTGCGGCTTTTGGAAGGCACGCCGGATGGAAACGGGAATAGGATCGAATAACGCGCAGGTCACAAAAAAAGTCTAGAATAATTCTGGTCTGCGGCGTCAAAAAGGAAATTTTAACTTTTAACAACAGGCGAGGTCGAGGGCTCCGGTTATGCTCCAGGCGCGGAAATCGAGCCCGTGATTTACCCTAGATCCGATGCAGAAGACCTTCTAAGCTGCGGACTTGAGAGATACGGCTTCTAGGGGCGCCTAAGCGTGAGACCGGAATCTTTGTCCATCGAAGACTGAGCAGGGACTCATGAAAATGGCAACAAGTGCGCCTACAAATAACCACTCCTCTGAGGAGCGCGCGACCGTGGCCGATGTCAGGATCTGTTTCTCCTACACGCACACTGACGCTCCGTTGGACGGTAGCAACAATTTCACACGCGTCTTGCGCGAATACGTGTCACGCGTGCCAGGTTTTACCATCGCCGATGATCTGCACGACGATTATGACGTGCTATTCATGAATCAACTAAGCAGGTCGCCCGGCAGTCCCTATGCCCTTTCAGAAATCCGTGCAGCGCTGAGCGGCTTAACGAAAAAGAAGATGGTGGTGCGGGCCATCAATCTACGTCGCAATTACCGGTACAGAGATCCTGTTAGTTATTTGCGGCATTACATGCGTGACAGATCCACCCTCAATCTTCTTAATATGGCGGATTTCGTAATTTTCCAAAGCAGCTTCCAAAAAAAGTTTTTCGATCGCTTCGGCTACCAAGGCAAAAACCACACGGTCATTCATAACGGCGCCTCCCCCACCTTTCTAAACGTACCTGCCGGCGCCAAACGCCTAGGGGCAAGAGAGGATTTGATTCTGGTCTCCTCGGCAATGTCGACAAACAGCGTCAAGAGACAGGATATCATCGCCGCACTTTCACTCCTTCCGGGAGTTAAAGTTATCCACTCCGGCGTGTGGCCGGAACATTTGGATCGGGGCAAGGTCGAGCTCGCCGGCGTTCTTTCGCACGACGAGATGGCGCAACTTTACGAGCGCGGCCATTATTTTCTGCATCCGGCGATCCGCGACGTCTGTCCCAACAGCCTTATGGAGGGATTATGCGCGGGTTTACCAGCAATCTATAATCCCGGACTGGGAAGCGGTAGTGAATTGGGAGGTAAATTCGGCATCGCACTGGACGAAAATGACTTGCCTGGCACAATTGTGAGCGCAAGGAGGCGGTATGAAGGGCTGGCGACCGCACTAGCCGCTAACCGCCATTACTATTCGATTGATCGCGCCGCGCCGAATTACTTGAGCGTGTTTAAGACGGTGGCAGAGGGATAGGCTAATTTTGAGTCCGCACCAAAGTTCTGATCGTTCCAAATACGAACGCATGGGGCGATCATCGCCGCAGTTGGATGTAAACGATGGAGAAAGCATCTCCGCGAAAAGGAACCCAGCCTACCTGCGTGCTATCAGAACAGACACTGAGCCAAGGCAAACATAGCTGAACTTTTGCCTTGTCCGGGCGTGCGATCCATTAGGGAGTAGTGTGAGATGAACGCCGGGCTATCCCACGACACCAAACAAGGCAGGTTCGGTGGCCGCCTCATCCTTTTTTGTACATCGGCTGTTGTTGCGGTGAGTTGCGGTTGTGCCGCTTTTCTGTTGCTCGCAGCAGATGCCGCTCAAAGAGAACTGCCTCCCAACACCTTGTGGGAAGTTGTACACAATTTATGCGTCCCGGGCCAGTCCGAATACCATAACCCAAGGCCCTGCCTTCAAGTCGATCTAAACGGAGGGGTCGAAAACGGATTCGCGATCATACGGGACCCAAGAGGGGGCACTCAATTCTTGCTCATCCCTACTGCTCGAATCTCCGGCATCGAGAGTCCAATC
>JBEKCU010000303.1:0-5337 GCA_050014735.1 Candidatus Acidiferrales bacterium
GGGCGGAAACCGTGTGCGACGCAATACAGTAGGGGCATTGATTGGTGACACTTACTGCGATATAGATCATCTCCTTAGTCAGCGGATCTAAAGCGCCGGGTGCCATGATATGTTTTATCGATTCCCACGTGCGCTTGAGTGTCACGGGATCGTTCGCAAGGGCCTTCCAGAAATTATTGATCCAATCCGTTTTGCGCGCGGCCATGATGTCGTCATAGACTGCGCGCACCTCCGGACTAGCATCGGCATACTCAATCAGGCGCATCGTCGCCATCGTACCCCCTTGGAATTTGTGGAGATTTCCGGAACTGAACGAACCCGCATTCGAGCGCGAAAAAGCTTAGCACGGACCGGGTCTTGAAAGTTTCGCCGTCGGCCACCGCCCGTATCGCGCATAAGAACACGGGAATTAGATTTCCGATCGAGAAACTTTGACCAAATAAGTTGCGTCAAACTCATTGATTGATATACTTTGCACCTTCTAAAAAAGATCGATTCATAAACGACCGATCGAGGCCTTTCAAAAGGAAATTATGAATGCTATCCGAAGCACATTGGCTCCCGCGTTTATGTTCGTCGCGATAGCTCTGGCGCTCTTCCCGAAAGCGGCCCACGCTCAAACCGACGAAATCCAAGTCTACGACGCTGAGATTGAGGATCAGGGTAAGTTCAATGTCATGGTGCACAACAATTTTACCCCGATCGGACGAAAAATAGCCGACTTCCCCGGTGGGATTATTCCCAACCACTCCGACAACGGCGCAGTTGAATGGGCCTATGGCGTCAAGGATTGGTTTGAACAGGGGTTGTATTTCCCGGTTTACACCGCATACTCAGACGGGCGGGGTGGTACGCTGAACGGGTTTAAGATTCGCGAACTTTTTGTGAAGCCGCACGCGCACGATCAGACATTTTTTTACGGCGTCAATTTCGAATTCAGTGTCAATTACAAGTACTGGGAGTCGAAGCGAATTACCTCCGAAGTGCGCCCTATCGTAGGATTGCATCTACATCCTGTGGATATCGTCTTTAATCCGATCGTGGACACCGACTATACCGGTGGTTTTAAAAACCTCGAATTCGTCCCCGCAACACGAATTGCCTACAACGTGAATGACAAATGGGCTGCCGCCGTGGAGGAATATGCCGACTGCGGGCCGTTGCGGCACTTCCTCCCGGGGAACGATCAACTCCACGAAGTCTGGGCGGTAATGGATCGCTCCAGCAAGACCGTAAGCATCGAAACGGGAATAGGATTTGGCGTGACTGCCGGGGCTGACAAAATAACTCTTAAACTGATGCTCTCCCGCGATCTCAACTAGCACTCGTGGCGACTGTAAGAGCAAGTTAGAAACATTCGCGCACCGAATCGCTTCCCACATTGCAAAGCGTCAGATTACCATCGAAGTGTCAAGTCTTCGTATTGCGTTCATGGTCAGAACGCACGTCATTTCGCTCTGGGTAGGTTCGCGGCGGTGTCCGCTATGCCGATGCAAGGACGTGTTGCGATCCCACCGGCACGGCGTTTTGGAGTGGACTGTTCTGCTCCTGTTGCTTTTGCGGCCTTATCGTTGCCGCCAATGTAGTGAGCGGCATTTGGGTTTTTTCTTCCGCCCGAGGCGAGTCAAGGAATCGGAGCTGGTCGCCGCCCGATAGGCAGTGACCGAACAGAGCGCATTCACCACTGCCGCCGCGTTGCTACGCGCGGGGATGGGCCTTGTCATAAACTTCGAGAAGTTGCCGTATCGAAGCATGTGTATAACGCTGCGTGGTGGAGAGCGAGGAGTGGCCCAGCAATTCCTGAATCGCGCGGAGATCCGCGCCGTCGGCAAGCAGGTGTGTGGCGAAGGCGTGCCTCAGCGAATGCGGGTGCAAATCCCAGTTGATGTTCGCCAAACGCGCGTATTTTTTCACGATGCGCGCTACCGACCTTGGCGTCAGCCGTGTGCCGAAATGGTTTAGAAATACCGCCTGATAATCGCCCCGGCTTCCTGCTTTCCGCAGAATCTCCGCGCGCAGCGGCTCATAAGCTTCCAGCGCCTGCTGCGCTTTGCCGCCGTAGGGAACAATGCGTTCTTTTCTGCCTTTGCCGCGCACACGCAGCATCAGCTCTTTTCGATCCATATCGGCAAGGTTCATTCCGGTGAGTTCGCTCACCCGGAGACCGGAAGCGTACAGCATTTCTAGAATTGCGCGGTCGCGCCTGACCAGCAATCGAGCGTCCTCACCTGGCCGGCGCTTGCGCCGCGCGGAGGCGCCCGCTGGTGCTGCCACCACGGCATCCAGGAACGTGTTCAAATCCTCGGCGCTCAAGACCGGTGGAATTCGTTTCGGAAGTTTGGGGGTCGCAATCATGCGCGCGGGGTTTCGCTGCACCATGCCTTCGCGCACGGCAAATCTGAAAAAAGACCGAACCGCCGCCAGTTTGCGCGCGATCGAAGTCTTTTCCAGGTTGTGATCGTGGAGGTTCGCCACAAACTCGCGAATCAGCAAATGAGTGATCTCTTGAGGCGGAGGAGGTTCCATATCGGGGGGACTCAAAAATGAGACGAACTGGGTCAGATCGGTTTCGTAACTGCGCAGCGTATGCGGGGAGGCATTGCGCACCGACCGCAAATAATTGAGAAATTGCTTTACCTCAGATTTCATCTATTCCTATCGGACCGCAATACCCCGGACTAGGCGTCGGAAATCAACGGACCACAAATCAATCCTTGGCGGAACCCACCGGCTCGGGAATAGCCACCGGCGGCGTTTCCGTAACGGTGGCTTCCCAGTCGCACCCCTCCTTCAAACAGGCGCGTACGGCACCGAACTTTCCACGCTTCTCCACGACGAAAGATGCCCCGCATTTCGGGCAAGGCTCGGGAATCGGAAGATGCGGCGTGGTGAAATCGCAATCGGGATATTTGTTGCACCCATAAAAAACGCGCCGTTTTCCTTTCCGTGCCACGCGCTCGGTGAGTTCGCCGGTTTCGCACTTCGGACACTTGATGCCGAGCGTTTTGGAACGTATGTATTTGCATTTCGGATATGCTGTGCAACCGATGAATTCACCGTATTGGCCGTGCTTCTTCACCAATTGCGATGCGCACTCCGGACACTTCTCGTCCAGCAACTCATCGGGCTGGAGGGCTCGGCGCGTGCCTGCCTTCAAACGGCGCGTCGTTTTGCAATCGGGATAACCCGTGCACGCCAGAAACGTTCCCCACCGGCCGCGCTTGATGATCATTTCGCGCCCGCAGTTATCGCAGGTTTCCACCTTGACTTCCCCATCGGCTCCCTCGGGAGGCAGCTCGGGAGAAAGATCGCGGATGAAATCGCAATCGGGATACCGTGAACAGCCCAGGAAAAATCCGTGGCGGCTGATGCGCTCGAGAAGTTCGCCTTCCCCGCATTTCTCGCATTTTTGCCCGGTGGGGATGCCCGCTTTATAGGAATCCATCTCGTCTTTAGCGACTTCGAGGTCCTTCTCGAAGCGTCCGTAAAATTCCTTTACGGATTTCTTCCAGCCGAGCTTGCCCTCTTCAATTTCGTCGAGTTCCTCTTCCATCCGCGCCGTAAAACCGACGTCGAAGATGTCCTCGAAACTCTTGACCAGCAGGACGCTCACCTTCTCGCCGAGCATGGTCGGTGAAAATCGTCCCTGGTCCTTGGTGACGTATTCGCGTTCAACGATCGTCGAGATAATGGAAGCGTACGTCGACGGGCGGCCGATTCCCTTCTCTTCCAGTTCTTTCACCAGCGTCGCATCGTTATAGCGGGGCGGCGGCTCGGTGAAATGCTGTTCGGGGCGCACGTTTTCAAGGTTCAGCGCTTCGCCCTCGGTCACTGGCGGTAATAGAGACTTAACCGCGTCTGGCTCGCCTTCTTCGTCATCTCCGGCGGAAATCTGATATACGGCAAGGTAGCCGTCAAACTTCTGCACCGAGCCGCTCGCGCGAAACGTATAGTCGCCTGCGGCGATATCGACAGTCGTCTGGTCGAACACGGCCGGCACCATTTGCGAGGCGACGAATCGCTGCCAGATGAGCTGGTATAGCTTAAACATGTCTTCACTTAAAAATGGCTTAACATCCTCAGGGGTTCGGGAAGCATCTGTCGGGCGAATGGCTTCGTGCGCTTCCTGCGCGTCCTTCTTGGACTTGTAAAAATTCGGCTTTTCCGGCAGGTACGTTTGTCCGAATTTGGAACCGATTAGGCCGCGTACTTGATCCAGCGCGTCGTTCGAGACCCGCACCGAATCCGTACGCATGTATGTGATCAGCGCGACCGAGCCTTCCTGTCCGAGCTCGATGCCTTCATAGAGACGCTGGGCAAGACCCATCGTGCGTTTCGCCGTGTACCGCAGGCGGTTGTAGGCGGCCTGTTGAAGCTTTGAAGTTGTGAACGGAGGAGGCGCGAAGCGGCGCTTTTCTTTCTGCGTGACGCAGGCAACCTTCCATTGGGCGGTTCCCGTCGCGGCGACAACCGCATCTGCCTCCGCCTGCGTGCGGATCTCGATGTCTTCGCCCTTATATTTGTTAAGCTTCGCCTCGAAAATCGGCGGGGCCCCGGCGGCCAGAAGCGCGTGGATGGTCCAATACTCCACCGGTTTGAAGGCGCGGATTTCGACCTCGCGGTCCACAATCAGACGCAGCGCGACGGTCTGCACACGTCCGGCGGAAAGTCCCCGGCGGACCTTGTCCCACAGCAACGGCGAAATTTTGTAGCCCACTAGGCGGTCGAGCACACGGCGAGCCTGTTGCGCGTCCACCAAATTTTCGTTGATTTCGCCGGGATGCTCGAACGCCGCCTTGATCGCCTTGGGCGTGATTTCGTTGAACATCACGCGGAAGATATTTTTGCGGGCAATCACGGGCTTGCCCTTGGCGACAACTTTCTTCACCGGCTTCTTCGCCTTCTTCTTTCCCTTTTTGCCGTTCTCTTTCGCCAGTTCCTTTTCTTTTTCCAACTCTTCTTCCGTGGGAAATTCCAGTTTCGGCCCGCTTAGCACTTCTGCCAGATGGGCGCAAATGGCCTCTCCCTCGCGGTCAGGATCGCCAGCCAGATAGACGGCGTCCGCCGTCGAGGCGGCTTTCTGCAAGGTCGACACTACAGCGGTCTTGCTCGGGCTCACTTCGTACGTTGGCTCGAATCCGTGGGTAACATCGATGCCTAGGACCTTCTTAGGCAGGTCCATGATGTGCCCGTACGAAGCCTTGACCGTATAGTTTCGGCCGAGATATTTGTTGATCGTCTTCGCCTTTGCGGGCGATTCGACGATGACTAATGATTTTCCCATCGCTGCTCTTGTAGACCGAAACGCCTCCCAAAGGAAGCGTTGTTTTCCTTTCT
>JBEKCU010000304.1:0-5314 GCA_050014735.1 Candidatus Acidiferrales bacterium
AATGAGTACACTTATCTGAGTATGCATGTTCCTATGGGACTCGCTTGCTCTCTCAAGTTTTCCAGGGGGCGCCATTACCGAATGCACCGCGGTTCAATGGGCACGACAGCTATTCATGGCTCGCAGCGGCAGAACATTACGCGTAAATTACCAGGTAACTGCTAAGAAAGAAAAACAACGAAAGCGGGAGCGGGGACGAACCAACTCCCTCGGTGCTCATAGTACAGCAACTCCGAGTCTTGCTGTCTGTTCGATATTGCACACTAATCTGGTCACGAATCGCTAAGCTTGGCGACAAAGTATTTCATTCGGTTTGGTTTCGCGCGCATCGATTGCCACCAAGTCCCGATAAGTTTACGTTCTCGTCATATGGCCTGTGCCTAATTTCCAGTTAATGGGATGGTCCGCCGCAGATCTCTAAAAGTTGTAGAGTGCGGGGCAAGGAGGCATCTCATGAAACTACACGTGCTCGGAATCGATTTGGGCAAGACGATCTTTCATTTGGTTGGGCTGGATTCAACTGGCAGGGTGGTGATCCGCAAGCGATGTTCTCGCAAGCAACTGTTGGCCTTCACTGCGAACCTGGAAGTGAAGTTGATTGGCATGGAGTCCTGTAGCGGATCGCACTTTCTGGGGCGGGCGCTGCGGGAACAAGGTCATGAAGTGCGCTTGATGCCAGCGCAATACGTGAAGCCTTATGTGCAGACCAACAAGAGCGACTACCTGGATGCCGAAGCCATTGCTGAAGCGGTGCAACGTCCGAGGATGTGATTTGTGCCGATCAAGACCGAAGAGCAGCTGGATCTACAAGCGCTGCATCGCGTGCGCGAGCGTTGGGTGATGCGGCGTACCGCGGTGGTCAACCAGATCCGCAGCCTTCTGCTGGAACGTGGACTCACGCTACCCAAAGGCCGACGTTATTTGGATGAACAACTCCCTCGTATCCTGGAAGATGCCGAATTGAGGTTGTCGGGTTCCTTTCGTGTTCTGTTGGCGCAGCTGAAGATCGAACTCGAACAACTCACCGCACGCATAGAGGAGATGGATCGGGTGATCCAGAAAACAGCGAAAGAGAATGAAGACTGCCAGCGACTCACGGAAATCCCAGGCGTCGGTCCGGTCACCGCGACGGCCCTGATCGGTGCGGTGGGCAATGCCAGCACCTTTGGAAAAGGACGAAATCTGGCGGCCTGGATGGGAATCGTTCCGGGAGAGTACCCCACTGGCGGCAAGCAGAAGTTGCTGGGTATCAGTAAACGGGGCAATAAGTACTTACGAAGACTCTTCGTTCAAGGTGCACGCAGCGTATTACAGCAGCGACACAAGCAGGCTCTCGGTCTCAGCCGTTGGTTAGCTCAACTGTTGGAACGCACTCATCAGAATGTGGTCGTCGTGGCTTTAGCAAACAAACTGGTTCGCATGGCTTGGGCAGTCTTATGTAAAAACCAACACTATCGCGCTCCGGTTCTTGCGATCACAACCTAAAATCCCTGTTTAAGGAAAAAAGTTCCTGCCAGGTCTGCTGGCGGAAAATAGACATGGCAATGGGTCTCTCCCACGCTTTCGAAACCCGATCTCGTCAAAGGTCACTACCAGGCCGTCCAGTTTATGAGGACGAAAGCGAGCGGATATCCATCATGGCCCGGAGTCACTGACTCCACTCAAGGCCGAATACATTGGCGCAGACCAACTGCCGTTCTCCATTTTTCGCTTGCAACTCTGCGGCGGACCATACATGACGAGAACGCCGTTCTCAGACGGAATCTTGCAGTATAATTGAAAGAAATTAACGCTAAAATCCGCCAAGCCGCGTGGCGACGACACTTTCCCATAGGCGGTATCAACCGGGCAGCAAGAGAATTGGTGCCTGCAGGCGGGGAAGCTTCAGGTGTATAGATCAATATGCTGCAAGACGGCGTTCGGCAGCATGTGTTCCGACGAGGCCATTTCCGGCACGAAGAGGCCATCATGTCGCTTCATCGGTATGCGAAGGATGAGTCTGGCCCCGACTCCGCAACGCCCCTGAAATAAGGGCTTGACCCTCATGACTTCAACCAAGTATTCGCGAACATTCAACGACGAATGTCCGTTGTAAGGGAAACTCAGCAGAAGCTGCATGCTTTCCCGTAAACCATGGTCGTCAGCGAGAAAATATATACCGTCGTGCGAAAAGTCCTTGGTCACACATAGCCATTCAGGACCAGCCGTCCCCATGTCCCGCGGGCAGAACCGCGCGAAGCAGGCAAACTTGTTGCGAGGACTGCTTCTTCGCTGGATAGAGTTAAACATGGCTGGGCCTTTTCTCACAATATGTTGCCGAAAAAGTAGCGAACGAACAATCATCCAAAGTTTACAATCTCGAACCTTACATTCCCACCAGGACACTTAGTCCCGAGTCTTTATAAGTCCGCTTCCTATGCGGAATCCACGGCGATGGTCACCCGTACCCCACGTTCGTTTTACACAGTCCCGAAGTCAGTTTCAGAAAGAAAAGGAGGAAGCCTCGAATAGACTTTCTCCTTCCGGACTAATTAGTTTCCGCGAGCAGCCTTGCTAGAAATGTTATGATCGGCTGTTTTTGAATCAATAGAGGATTCTCCCGTGGAGGAGACTTCCTCGCCGCCCGTGGACTTGATAACTTCCTTGGCACGCATGATTTCCCCGGGCGTATCGCAATGCACGGAGAGAAGAATACCGCCCTTTTGCAGGTGACCCTCGTATCGCTTTGCTTCGAATTCAGGGATGCCGAGGCCGATCAACGCGCCGGTAACCCCGCCCACGGCTCCGCCAACGCCAAGTCCCGCCAGCCCTGCCATGATAGGGCCTGCGGCTATGAATGGGCCTAAACCGGGGATCGCCAATAGACCAACACCTGCCAGTACGCCGAGAGTGCCGCCAATTACGCCTCCCGCAGTCACGCCGGCTGCCGTTCCTTCGGGTGCCTTAGTAGCCTTTACCGTTCCCATATCTTTGGCTCCGCCGACGGTTTCTGGCATTAGTACGGAAATATCTGAAGCCGGAAAACCTGCCGTGATGAGTGAATCCGTGGCGTTTTCGACGGCTAGACGAGATGCGTAGATTCCAAATACTCCTACTTTTTTACCTGACATTCGTTGTTCTCCTTTGAGTTCAACTGGTTTCGATAGCCATGCGCGGCTCCGCCATTTCTTTCCTGATGCTGGCAGGCGTCGCTCTGCTGGATTCTTTCTTCGCTACTTTATGGGACAGGCATTCATGCTGACATCGAGATAGAGGCTATGCAGTCCCATTTCGCACAGGTGCCAAAGATGCCTTCTTGGTTGTTTTCAATGCGGGTTTTTGCTGTTCTGCGGTCACACGAATATTTGTGGCATCGTAAGCCGTGAACAGAGCGTTAAACTTGTTGCGGGCTAGCTCATTGGAGTTCAATATTCCCTTCTTTCTCGAAACCAGGTCCTTCCAATTGATTACAACGTGCGGAGAAAAGGGCCGAATCGTGTTCAACCCGGCCCGATAACGGTGTGGTGGGATGTAATGCGAGGCAGCGCGAGTTATACATCAGCGGCACTTGTTTATATGCCATACGGATTCTAGAAGCTGTTCGATATTGAACATTTGGTTGTAACGTTCAAGCGATGTTCATAGATTAGAGCGGCTATGCAGAAGACTGCTGCGGCCAAGTCCCAGGACTCCATCTTATCGTCATGTGGGAAAATCTCGAAATTAAGATGGGGCCGGATGGGTTCGTATTCGGCCCCGGTCCGTGGGATACGCCACAGTTCAAGACTCCTTTGAGCTGCTTGAATTCCGTCACAACCATTCCGAGAGCAGCGGCGAGACCCGTCACGGAAGCCAATGGATTGCCATCTATGGCTGCGGCTGTGCAAGCAATCTCGGGATGTGTCCCTTTCTGGACAGAAACGCTTTTCCTTTGTGTCTAAAATACCGCCTTAGATCATCAATGAGCCGAAACTGGAACAAAAGAAATGGCGACTGCGAAAGGCGAGAAGTGTGCACACCGTGTTTGGTCGTGCCTGACAGCGCCAGGCAAATATTGCAGCGCCCAATGCGAGGCAATGGAAAAGATGCCGGACATCGATTGCCGATGCGGACAGAACGGACGTACAGGTCACACCCACTAGAAATCGCTTCATCACTGTGTAAGATGCCGTCTCGAAAACGGTAAAGGAGAAAAATGAGTAAGATTAAATTGTCAGCAGCCGTGCTCGCGCTGGTCGCCGCCGGGACCCTGGCCGCATGTTCAGGGACGGCCGCGTCACCCGATGTTTCCGATAGCATTCACAAATCGCTCGACCAAGCGGGCCTCAAAGATGTCTCAGTCAGTCAGGATCGTGACAAGGGCATCGTGACCCTTGGAGGACACGTGGCAAGCGAGGGCGACAAGGCGCAAGCCGAGACAGTTGCAAAGTCTTTGGCGGGCGCACAGGTTGTCGCTGATCAGATCGTCGTGATTCCTCCAGGTCTCGAAAAGGAAGCAAAAGCTGTGAACTCGGATATTGACGAAGGCATTGAAAAGAATCTGGACGCTGCTCTGATTCAGAGCAACCTGCATAAGAGCGTGAGCTACGAAGTGAAGAGCGGCGTAGTCACGCTGACCGGAGAAGTGAATTCGGAAAACAAGCGTGCGCGCGCTGGGACAGTGGCGACGGGCGTGCCAAACGTTCAGCAAGTTGTGAATAATCTGCAGATCAAAAATCAGAAAGCCAGTTCATCACAGTAGGAACATGCCAGAGGATGGAGGGTGGCCGTGTTTCGGGTTGCTCTCCCGCAAGCGAGCAAGCTGAGTTTCCCGCGAGAACTGCGACAGCTGACTCGGGAATGGGTTGCTATGTCATTCAACCTTTACTTATTTGGTTTTGCACCCCAACGCGTTTGCGGCAGCGAAGTTCTGCGCTAGCCCCCAAAGATTGCTATCTGCTTCCATGGGACAGTTGCGCTTCTGTGTCGTCCAGGTGGGGTCATCGAAAATCAGCGATTACTCGTAGAGAAGAACACTTAGTAAGGAAGCGTCGACTTGGAGACCGTCATCGTACTTGATGAATCCGAGTTTCTTGAATTTATTCATGAAGAAATTGACTCGGGAGCGCGTGGTCCCCACCATTTCCGCCAGAGTTTCTTGCGACACTTTTGCGATCACTTTCTGAGGCTGGTTTTCCTTGCCGTAGTGAGCGAGAAGAAGAGTGCGTGCCAGCCGTTTTTCGCTGGAGCTAAAAAGCTGATCGATCAAATCCTCCTCGATTCGGATATTCCGCGTAAGGATGTAGGACAGGAAGCGGCTCGAAAACGCATGCTCCGCTTGGAGCACGCTAATCAT
>JBEKCU010000305.1:0-12290 GCA_050014735.1 Candidatus Acidiferrales bacterium
GCTCGGCCGTAGCCGATACGCAGGCGGCGCTGCAATGTGGACGTGGATGCGCGGCCCGCTTCGCATACGACGCGCACGGCTTCCTGGTAGAGATCGTCATTCACATCCTCGCCGGCTGGTTCGCCATCGGGGCCAGTGGCGGTTTCATCCTTCGGCGCTTCGAGCAGGCGCTCGTTGTAGACGGCTTTTGCTTGTGAACGCCAGTGGTCGCAAACTGCGGCGATCTCATCTTCGGTGACGTAAGGACCGTGCATGCGGTTCAGGCGCGACGAGCCAGCGGGTAAATACAACATGTCGCCGCGTCCCAGGAGCGATTCCGAACCGTTCGCATCGAGAATGGTGCGCGAATCGACTTTGCTGGCCACACGGAAGGAGATGCGGGCAGGGAAGTTGGCCTTGATCAAGCCCGTGATTACGTCCACCGATGGGCGCTGCGTGGCTAAAATCAAATGAATGCCAACGGCCCGGGCCATCTGCGCCAGGCGAGTGATCGATTCCTCGACATTGCTGGTATCGACCATCATCAGGTCGGCGAGTTCGTCGATGATAATGACGATGTAGGGCAGCGGTTTGTGTTCTAAATTTTCAGCGTCTTCAAATAGAGAGAGCGACTCGCCTTTCTGAAACGTGCGGTTGTACTGGTCGATGTTCCGGACTCCACGCGCGGCAAGCAGTTTCAATCGCGATTCCATTTCGCGCGTGGCGTTGCGCAGCACGTTGGAGGCGACCTTCGGATCCGTGACGACGGGAGCGAGCAAGTGCGGGATGTCTTCGTAGAGGCCCAACTCCAGGCGTTTTGGATCCACCATCACCATTTTCAATTCATCCGGCGTGGCTTTGTAAAGCATCGACAGAATCAGCGAATTCAAGAAGACGCTTTTCCCGGTGCCAGTCGATCCGGCAATCAGCAGGTGCGGCATTTGAGCGAGATCGGACACGCGGTTGCGCCCAATCAAGTCCTTGCCAAGCGCCAGCGTCAACTTCGAGGGTGAATTTACGAATTCGCCCGATTCAATTTGCTCGCGGAGCGCGATCGTCTGGCGGTGGACATTCGGCACTTCGATGCCAACCGTGGATTTTCCCGGAATGCGCTCGATGAGGATCGATTCCGCTTTCAGCGCGAGGCACAGATCGTCAGCCAAGCCCGTGATGCGGCTGTACTTGACGCCTGGCTCGGGCTTGAGCTCATATGTGGTAACCACGGGGCCGGGATTAATCTGAGTGATGCGACCGCCGATGTCGAACTCCTGGCATTTCTGTTCGATGGCTAGAGCGCATTCCTTGAGATCGTCCTCCTCGATTTTTTCACTCTTGGGGGCGGGGCGCAGCAAATCAGGGGAGGGAAGCCGGAAGCTCGTTGCTCCCTTGGAGATGCGGGGCGATGCAGACGCTTTGGGCGGCTTTTTTTCTTCAAAATGGCCGAAGATAATGGAGCGAGGCTTTTCGGATTCCTCGCGCTCAGACCCTTCGTGTTCCTCGCGTTCGGCGACCGCGCTCGCGTCCACCTCAGCCACGGACTGCTCGGGGATCGGGGGACGGCCCTGCGATTTGATTTGCTCGAGGCGCTTGTCCATGCGTTTCTGTTCTCGCTCTTCGCGCCAAGTGTAATAGCGTTCCTTGAGTGGGCCGATGAAATCTAGTTTGCTCAAGGGGCCGCGCATCCATTCGTGCGTTTCGATGAAGGAAAATTTCGTTGTCAAAAACAGAGCAACAAAAAGCGCGGCGAGCGCGACGACGTTCGCGCCTACCGTATTGAACGCGGCGCGTAATCCCTCGGCGGCTAAATGTCCCAGAAGGCCCCCGGGCGGGATCGCCCCGCGTACATCCGGCACGTGCCAGAGTGTCAGCAGCGCGGGTACCATCAGCACAAGCAACGAATATCCCACGATCTTGATGGCGGGAGATTCCAAAGCTTCGCTGCGAAACCATCGCGACCCAAGTACAAACATGCCGATCGGCAGAAGGAACACGGCGTAGCCGAATCCCTGAAACAGCAAGTCCGCGCTGTAGGCGCCCACAGGACCGATCCAATTACGAGGCGAGTGGATGTCCGCGGATTGCGCAGAAACGTTAAACGATGGGTCGTGAGGGCTATAAGAAATCAACGCAAGCGCCATCAGGACGGCAATCGTAATGCCGACAAATCCAATCAATTCGTTCAAACGATTATTTTCCGTTGGAGTCAGAACGCGCACAAGTTTCTCCTTGCAATGGGGGAAGGTGCTCGTCCGGAGATTAGGTGCGCGGGCGCTGGCGCGCGGATCCTATCTGGAAGTGCACGAGCAACGGTAATGACTATATCAAAGACCGACCGTCAGGCAAGCAAGATATGAGGATTCGGTAGTGGGACGGTAATCTTGAACGCGGTTTAGTAGCGCCGGCGTCTCGCCGGCGGGTTTTCAGCCACCACGAGCAAAAACCGCCGGCGAGACGCCGGCGCTACCGAAATCGAACGTCATGTTCAGTAACCGGCATGGTGAAGGTAGCCGACCGCGACCGCAGCCAGGAGGCAATAAATCCCGAACAGATACCACTTCCCACTCTCTAGCCACCGGCTGAGCCACTTGAGCGCGAGCAGTCCGGCAATGAACGCGCAGGCCGCTCCGAGCAGTCCGGGCAAAAACGCGGAAGCCAGCCCCAGACTTCCGCTAATGTGTTCCGCCTTGATCAGTCTTAGGCCTTCGCGGACATCCACTGCGGGAGTCAGGATCACCGCGAGCGCGAAGCTGAAGTCTTCCGCGGTCATCTTGTCCACGCCTGCAAGCATCCCGGCTGATATTGTCGCTCCGGATCGAGATAACCCTCGAAAGGGCAAGCACAATCCCTGGACAATCCCGATGATTCCCGCACGCGTTGCGTCGAGCGATGAACCATCGACTTTCATCGTGGAAGGGTGCCGTCTCTCCAGTATGCCTGATACGAGAATCAGAATTCCCGCTACAGCCAGCGAAGGCGCAATGATTTCCAGGTGGCTGAACAGTTGCTCGATTTCGGCCTTTGGACCGCCGCGAAGGAAAATCTTTTCGATGATTTTGATCAGCGCCTCGCCGACGACGCCCGTCAATACGGTTGCCAGGAACAATAGAAAAATAGATTTCTTGAAAGCTTCAGCACTCTGAAGAAACGCATGGTGCCATCGCTTCCAAAAATACACAATCACCGCGAACATCGTTCCGGTATGAAGCATGACCAGCAGCAAAGTCATTTCGGGCGAGGATGGATCCATGCCCATGAGCTTCTCCGCAACGACGACGTGTGCGGAGCTTGAGACGGGAAGCAGTTCCGCCAGGCCTTGAACGATGGCGAGAATGATCACGTGTAGGAATGACATGAAAGATTTCTAACCTCGTTGTCGTGATTGTGATGTTAACGAGCCGCTTGTCCGTGCAATTGCTTTTGCATCTCGAAAGCGTCAAGCCCATCGCCATAGTAATTCTTGATTGTTACAGTCTGACGATAGCCATGCCGATTCCACAATGCAATTGCAGGTTTGTTGGTTGTTGCGGTTTCTAGAACCATGCGCTCAGCCCCGCGCATCGCAGCTTCCCGCTCGGCGGTATCGAGAAGTAGCGAGCCGATCTTGCGCCGCCGGTAAG
Organism: Candidatus Acidiferrales bacterium; assembly: GCA_050014735.1. GTDB lineage: Bacteria > Acidobacteriota > Terriglobia > Acidiferrales > UBA7541 > Palsa-360. The sequence goes on from JBEKCU010000305.1 coordinate 3,597, forward strand.
CCTCTAATACATCCAGCGTGATGATGTGGGCGACCTTTCTCGGTCGCTCGGTTAGGACAAAGCCGGCAATTTCGTCGGAAATTTCGGCAAGTTGGCAATACGCGCCTTTGGAGCGAAGATAAAACTTCATCTCCAGGCGACCGTACGCAATTCCTGGCGGGAAGCAGGCCTGATCAATTCGATAGAGGGTATCGAGATCGGAAGGGTGGTACGGGCGCAGAAGAATCTCGGGAAGTTCCACGAGGGAAACTCACAGTTCGAGTATGACGGGCAGGATCAATGGACGCTTGGACGTCTGCTTTTTGAGATACCGGCGCAGGTCCACGCGAATTTTTTCCTTGATGACGCTCCAGTCGGTCTTTTCCTCGTCGTTGGATTGCTCGACGGTGCGGAGAATAACGTCCCGCGCGCCAGCGAGCAGTTCATTGCCGTTGTCGGTGGCAAGGAACCCGCGCGTTACGATTTCCGGCGTGGATTCGATCTGCCCAGTGTGTTTGTTGATGGCAATTATGGGAACCACGACGCCATCCTCGGACAGGTGCTTGCGATCGCGGAGGGCCGCGTGGCGGAAAAGCTGACGATACTCGCCGTGAATGGGAATGAAGTAGCGGGGCCGCACAAGATTCAGCAGGAGTTTTTGTTCTTCTTGGCTGGCATGGCCCGAAACGTGGATTGTGCCTCCGTCGTTGTCGTAATAGATCAAGGCGCGCTTGCGGAACATGTGGTCCAGCATGCGGAAGATGGCCTTTTCGTTGCCGGGAATAATACGCGCGGAGAGGATCACCGTGTCGCGCTCGTCCAGAGTCAGCAAGCGATGATTGTCCACCGCCACGCGGGAAAGCGATGACATCGGCTCCGCCTGGCTGCCGCTGACCATGACGACTAGCTTCTCCGAAGGGAAGGAGTTGATGTCCTGAGAGCGCACGACGAGCCCATCGGGAATGCTGAGACGGTTCATGCCATGGGCGATCTCGACGTTGTCCACCATGCTGCGCCCGATGAAGGCGATCTTGCGCCCCGCGGCGGCCGCGATATTTACGATCTGCTGGATGCGCGGTATCGAGGAAGCAAAACACGAAACGATAACTTTGCGCGTAGCGGCGCGCGTGAGTTCCTCAATGCGCGGCCGGATCGTGCGTTCGGACGGCGTGTAACCGGGCCGCTCAACGTTTGTGCTATCGCTGAAAAGCGCGAGCACGCCCTCGGCTCCATACCGCGCAAATGCGTGCAGGTCGAACGGTTGGCCGTCGATCGGAGTCGGATCCATCTTGAAGTCGCCGGTGTGAATCACGACTCCTACCGGCGTACGGATGGCAAGCGCGACGCAGTCAATCGTGCTATGCGTGACACTGATGAATTCCACTTCGAACGGGCCGATTTCCACCTTGCGTCCCGGGATCACTTCGCGCAGGTCGGTCTTCTCGAGCAGGCCGTGTTCTTCCAGGCGCTTATGTACCAAAGCCAGTGTGAAGCGGGTCCCGTAGATCGGGACATTCAGCTCGCGCAGGATGTACGGCAGTGCGCCGATGTGATCTTCGTGGCCATGCGTCAGCACGATAGCGCGCAGGTGTTGCCGGTTCTGCTTCAGGTACGTGATGTCCGGGATGACGATGTCGACGCCAAGGAGCTCGGCCTCCGGAAACATCATGCCTGAATCGATCACAATCATGTCGTCCCCGACGCGGAGGACGAGCATGTTCATGCCGAACTCGCCGAGTCCACCGAGCGGAATTGCTAAAAGAGAAGGTTTATCCAATGTTGTCCATGTCCTTATGTGTGACCCACCATCGTAACACATGGACGAGAGAGAAGAGCGGAAGGGATCACTCGCCTCCGCCCGAGAAGAAGCGCGCGACGGCCACGAGAAGAACCGCTCCCACCGTCGCTGCAGCTATGCTATAGAGCATTCCTCCGCCTCGGATATTCAGTTTCGTGAAAATCCATCCGCCGATGACTGCGCCCACCATGCCAATCAGGATATTGGCGATACAGCCGAAGCCGTGGCCGCGCGACACTTTTCCTGCCAGCCAACCGGCAATGAGGCCCACAACGATCCATGCGATCACAGATTGCGGGATGTACACGGAAAGAATGTGCATGGGACTCCTTTTGAGGGCTTAAGTAGAACAGGCTTCAAGCCTGTTCTACTTACTGCCCCGGTTCCTGTTGCGTCATGCAGTGTATCGTACCCAGGCCTAGAACGAGATCGAGGCACGCAATGCCTATGACTTTGCGATCGGGAAACAAAGCCGCGAGTTTCGTCAGGGCAATTGCGTCCTTCGGATCGTTGAATGTCGGCACCAGGACGATTTGGTTTGCGATATAGAAGTTTGCGTAACTGGCTGGAAGACGCTGGCCATCGAAATAGACCGGCTCGGGCATCGGCAAGGTTTCGACGCGAAGAGCGCGATCGTCCTGATCTTTCATCTCGCGGAGCAGGGCGAGGTTTCCCTGCAAAGGTTGGTAGTTGGCTTCCGAAGGATCATTCTCCGTAACGACGACGACCGTATCCGGATTTACAAATCGAGCCAAGTCGTCCACATGGCCGTGCGTATCGTCGCCGGCAATGCCGTTCTTGAGCCACAAAATGTTCGTCACGCCGAGATAATCGCGAAAGATTCCCGCCAGTTCGTTGCGTGACAATCCGGGATTTCGCGCCTGAATTGGACTGAGCAGGCATTCCTCGGTTGTCAGCATGGTTCCGAGTCCGTTGACGTCGATGCTGCCGCCTTCGAGAACCACGGGGCGTCTCCGAAATTCAGGAGACCACATCGTCCATTTCAGTCTCGGCGCAAGTTTTGCGTTGGCCGCGTCATCCTTTTTCCAGTCGTCATATTTTGCCCACGCGTTGAAATGCCAATTCGTAGCGGCGGTCTCGTTCTCCGAATTGCGCACAAAAATGGGCCCGAAATCGCGAATCCATCCCCGATTTGTAGGTACATGGAAGAAATCCACGGCGGCAAGATTTGCTCCGGCCGGTTTTAGTATGCGGCGAACCGCTCGCTCCATCGAGGGACTCTCGACGAGAATTCGCACGCGCTCTACTTGCGAGAGGTGCCGCACGATGTCCGCATAGACCCAGGGAATCGGAGCGAATTTGCCCGGCCAGTCCGTCTTTTCATGGGGCCACGTGAGCCACGTGGCCGCGTGCGGTTCCCATTCGGCAGGCATGCGAAAGCCGAGATCGAAGGGAGTGGATGATTTAGCGCGCGAGGACTTCACTCGAGCCATCGATTCAGAATGGGGGAGTAGGCATCGATGCGGCGGTCTCTCAGAAACGGCCAGTTGCGGCGAACTTCCTCAATTCGGGATGGATCGCACTCGACGATCAGGATTTCCTCCTTGTCGGCGGACGCCTCCGCGAGGACTTGCCCGAAAGGATCGCAAACAAACGAGTGCCCCCAGAACTCCAGGCCGCTTTCGGGAGTGCCTTCGAAACCGACGCGATTTACCGCGGCAACGAACACACCGTTGGCGATCGCATGCGACCGCTGGATGGTTCGCCACGCGTCGAGCTGGGCGGCGCCGAACCGGTCTTTTTCGGCGGGATGCCAACCGATTGCGGTGGGATAGAACAAAACGTTGGCGCCGGCGAGGCTGGAAAGGCGCGCGCCCTCGGGATACCACTGGTCCCAGCAGACGAGTACCCCGATGCGACCAAAGCGCGTGTCGAAATTGGGAAACCCAAGGTCGCCCGGAGTGAAATAAAATTTCTCGTAGTAAAGAGGATCGTCCGGAATATGCATTTTGCGATATTTGCCGAGGAGTACACCATCGGCGTCCATAATCGCGGCGGTGTTGTGGTAGACGCCGGCAGCGCGGCGCTCGAAGAGCGAGCTGACAATCGCCACGTTGAGCCCGTGGGCGAGGTTCGATAGCGCTTCGGTGGACGGGCCGGGAATCGGCTCGGCAAGATCGAATAAATCCGCGTCCTCCTCGCGGCAAAAGTATTGCGAACGAAATAATTCCTGCAGGCAAATAATTTGCGCCCCGCGCGACGCGGCTTCGCGAATACGGGCCTCCGCCTTGGAAAAATTCTCCCGCGGATCGGGAGAACAGCTCATCTGAATCAAGCCAATGGTGAATTTTTCCGCCATGCTCGAATCATAGCATTATCTTTTTATTCGTGACGATTGGAATCCAGTGGAGAGGGCAGTATTCTACTTCACCCGACAGGAATTTTAAAACCTCAGTGCGCCCTGCCTTTGCATTCCGCATGTCCGCAGCGGCAATCGATGTCCGGCATTGTTTCGGTCGCTTCGCAAGGCGCGCTGCAATATTTTCCGGATCTTGGAATGCAAGTGCACGCTGGATGAGCACATTTATCGCTGGTTTTTGTTTCCTCGGTTTCGTCGATCAATTGCTGGCTGCGTTCGATCAGGACCGAGCAAGAAGCGTATTTAGCCACGGCTTCCGAAACGCTGCCTAGCAGAAAACGGTCCACTCCCTTGCGTCCGTGAGAACCGACGATAATCATATCGGCTCCCCATTCCTTTGCAATCTCAACGATGGCGCTCTTCGGTTCGCCCCGTTCCACACGGCTGGTCACCGGAATCCCCGCGTCATGGATCAGCTTAGCCGCTCGTTTCACCAATTCGTTGGCATGAGCCTCACGATCCTCCTCGATTTTCTTAATCTCAGCCGCAGTGCCGTAGGAATCGTACATAGTGAGGTTGGCGAGAACATCCATAATGTGGAGGACGAGCACTTCCGCATTTTGGCGTTGGGCCTGCTCGATCACGGTCTGCGCTGCGAGAATTGAAAATGGAGATTCGTCGATCGGGAAGAGGATTTTCATCGATTCACGCCTCATTTCGTGGGGTTCTGATTGGCGCATCATTATGCCATTGAAGTAGAACAGGAAGTGAAATTTTGGTGGCGACTGTCATGGTGGCGAGGTGTTAAGCGGAACAGGCTTCAGCCTGTTTGCATTTGTGAATCGGCGAAGTCCAAAACTACACACGCTGTGTCTCTAAGATGCCAACGATACTTGAAGCGTCAATGCTTTTTCGGAAGCGTTAACGAAATTGCAGAGATCAGTCGTCTTCGCCGATCATGATGGCGGCGGCCAACACCGTGGTCCAAAGTCCTCGCTTATCGCCGACGGCCGACTGGGTGATGTTCATTGTACGGACAATCTTGTTGGAGATGCGGTAGACCTCTTTTTTCTCGTCCCAGGAGAGGTCGGGGTCGAACTCGACATTAAGAGTTGTGGCGAGCATTTCGGCGGCGAGTTCTTCGGTGTATTCCCCAGCGACTTCCTCGGTCTCCCCAAAAGAGTGATGCTCGGAAAGATAGCCGTACATGGATTTGTCGGCCGGAAGAGCAAGGCCAATTCCCGCGGCAATCAACCGGTGCGCCTCGCGCGTGGAATTCTCACTGATTACTGTGAAAGCGACCTGGCCCGGCTTGATGTGCTTCAGTCCCTCGCTGCGGGAGATCAATTTGCAGTTGGGAGGGAAGATGGACGAAACTCGCACAATGTTGCACGCGGCGATGCCCGCGCTGCGCAAAGCCAGCTCGAAGCTCGAAAGACGCTCCCGGTGCTTTCCTACGCCTTTTGTTAGGAAAATCTTTTTCGCGACGAATGCCATCAGGGGTGCGGAGTGCCGTGCCTCCTAAGTTTGTAAACAACTCGCGAGGAACAATTTGCGCGTGCGGAAAAGTAACAAGAACATTCTAGTGTGTCAATCAATTTCCCGCATCACCCGCCGGAGGACAACCGGCGTTGCAAAAGTCGCCGGGCCAGGAAAGAGTTTCGGTTCGAAAAATGCGGCGCGCGCTTCCTGTTCCATCGCGGCACGCCGGAGCGCCTCCACCGCGTCGTGTGGCTCGATTTGCCAGTTTTTGTTTGCCGTAGTGGGGACCACGGCGGTGCGAGTGAGGTATTCGACGATCAGATCGCGAATTTCTTCTGTCGAGCGATAGACGATTGGCAAGCCCGTGAAGTCATAGCCACCGCCGCCGGTGTAGCGATAGTTGTTTATGGCAACGCGCAACGTTTGGGCGTCGTCCAGCGGTTTGCCCTTATAGCGGAGGTCCATAATGCGATGGCCCGCTAGCTGACGCAAATCAATTGTGTACTCGACCCCGGACGCCGAATCGACGTTGAAATCGGGAAGACGAAGTTGCTGGCCAGATGGTATCGGCCAGGATTGGTACAGACTCGCCGAATGTTCGAGAGCCGCACGCAATCGAGCACCGTTCATTTCGACGGTGTAAAGAAAATTCTCGTACACGTAAAGTGAATCGATCTGGCGGATTGTGACGCGTCCGGCGGGTATTCGCGCTCCGGTAAAGAGCATGGTTGCCATCGAAACATCAGCATGTCCCACTTTGCGCTGGACGGTGTGCAGAAGGTCTAACAGGGGCTCATCTTCAAAGCGCGAGTACGTTCCACGCATTTCCTTTGCGCTTGTAGCGATCGAAGTATCGAGATATTTCTGGGTGGCCAGTTCATAAGGTGCGGCAAGCCGAATGATCTCGGGATCGGCCGGCACCTCCGCGGTAACGGGTATCACGGTCGAGTGCTTCGCGCCAATCCGCCAGTGACCTCCAGCGTCGCGCGAAACGTCCAGATCGATACGCGCCAGCGATCGGCCCCACAAGCGCGGTTGCGTGAGCAAGACTCCGTTTATGGTGCGTTCCGCCAGTTCTCCGTGGGTATGGCCAAATAAGATGACATCAATGCCAGGAACTTGCTGGGCCAACTCCAACATCGCATTTTCTCCGGGAAGCTCATCGGACCAGGGAGGATCCGATGGAAGCCCGGAATGCGAAACGACAATAACAACATCGGCGCGCTTCCTGACTTCCGAAATAACACGGCGCGCAGCGTCCACGATGGGCTCAAATTCATAGCCAGCGTAATTTGCCGGTATCTCCACATGCGGAATGGCCGGCGTGACGAACCCCACTATGGCGACACGTACTCCCCCGACTTCCTTGACGATATACGGTTCGAAACGCTGAGGCGCATTCGCGTATTTCTGCTTGACGTTCGCCGCGAGGATGGGGAACCGCGCTTCGCGCTTTACCTTCCACAGCAGGTCGAGCCCGAAATTAAATTCGTGGTTGCCGACGGCTGCTGCGTCATATCCGAGAGCGTTCATCGCGACAATCATCGGATTCGGCTTGTCGGTGTCCGTGCGGGCGAAGTAGTAGGCCAGGGGGGTGCCTTGAATTGTGTCTCCGCCATCGAGTAACAGCACATTTGGCTGTTCCGCGCGAACTTGCTTAACCAGCGTCGCGATTTTAGCCAGTCCCCATTGCGCGGGCTTGTTTGTGAAGTAGTCCAGAGGTTCGATGTGACCGTGTAAATCCGTAGTACCAAGAACAGTGATGTGAACGTTAGGATTCGTCTGCGGCGGCTTCGACTCTTGCAGGGGCACTGCGTGCCATGCCCCTAAATCGCGGCGGGAATGGGCAAACGTGCACTCAATGCTGAACGAACCAACGCTTGCGAGAAATAAGAGCAGCAGTGCCGTCCGCCAAGGCGTTCGAACGTGTCCCATCTGGCTAGCCGGGTTGAAAAAGTTTCAGGAAACGGGACAGGAAGGGGGAGAGAGAATTCAGTGCTGCCAAATCCTTTTGTGTGAAGTCCGGACCCGCATCGCCAGGGGAGCGGCCCTTCCTCGATATTTGCACGACGCCGCGCACGCGGGGTCCCTCCAAAATCGGGGCACTCATAATCTTCTGGATCATTTCACCCGGATCTCGCCCCATCGGAACGCCTTCGAAGACGGTTGCATGACGCGCGGTACTGAAATTGTTAACGATTTCCGGGCGGCGTTCCCGAGCCGTCCGGGCCGCGAGCGCCGTGGCACTGCTAAGAGGAATTGACCCGACCGCCGCGAGTTTCTCGGGGATCACAAACGCCAGGTTCTTGTGCTTGGCGCTCAGGCCCAGTATGGCCACCTCGTCCATATCCACGCCGAATAGCTTGGCTACAGTCTTAGCGAAAGTTCTAAGCGCGCTGGCATCGGGAGTCGTACCGGCGTGCTCTAACTCATCAACCAGAGACCCGACAGTAACCGCCTGCTGTTCGATCATGAACTCGCCCCCCGTTATTCAATTATGAAAATTATTATAGCTAAAGGTCTGCCAGCGGTAGTCTGAAATTGCTGGCTTGGTGCCTTGAAAAAAACAGAGGAATTACCTATACTCAAATTTCAAGTAGAGATGAGTCGGAGCCAGGATGCCTGCGACTGATGTTGGTTTACGAGAGTATCGCCACTTTTTCCAGCAAAAAGTTAATCACCTGCATATTTAGAAGGAGCTAGGGTGTGGCTTGTAGGGCCTGGTGGGAATGTAAGGTGTGTGTCGATTCGGTGCACGGCATCGCTTGTAGCCGCCGCTTAAGGGACGGGGAAGTGAATTCAGGAGTCGCACGATGAGTGAATCGCTGGCAGTAACAAAGGCCGCTCCCAACCGTTTGCTGGTTTTGTGGGGCAGCGTGATTGGCAAGAAAATAGTGATGGCGCTGACAGGCGCAGTTCTGATTCTTTTCGTGCTGATGCACATGGTCGGGAACCTGAAAATTTTCTCCGGGCCCGAAGAGATAAATGCCTATTCACGTTTTTTGCGGGAAGTCGCCTATCCGGAACTGGCGAATGGGCAATTGCTCTGGATCGTCCGGATTGTGCTCCTGATTTGCGCTCTGTTGCATATCACCGCAGCCACGCAACTGACGAT
>JBEKCU010000306.1:0-5239 GCA_050014735.1 Candidatus Acidiferrales bacterium
AGTAAAACCGGGACTCTTACCCCAAACCGGACTTTCATCCAGTCCTCCCAACCTCATCGACATCAACGAATCTGAAAACAAATTTCCACTACGCTACGCCCAAACCATCCACCGTGACTTGAGGTGCCGCCGGCTGACTAGATGCAATAGTAGCCTAGCCCGCGGTCCCTCCCTTTCCTGCACTCGCCATCGGTGTACCGGATAATTAACAGATTGAACTCGACGTTAAACTACTACCAGAGGTTGTGTGAGTTCGAGGAATGACCACAAGTAATGGATCAATCAGCAGAATAATTAACCTTATATCAGTGAGTAAAATCGCAACGAGTCAAAAAGTTCACGCTGGGAATCAGTTCGCCGGACTTGCTTCGGCCGCGCGTATGGCCTGTGACATGGCGCCAAGTAATGGCGCTTCCTCGTTCAGCACCATATAGATGGGGATCTGCGCCATCAGTTCCGCGAACTTTTCTTTTTCGCAGAAGGCGCGAAAAAATGTTCCATCCTCCATTTTCGCGCGGATTTTCACGGCGATTCCGCCTGCAACCCAAACGCCCCCTCGCGCGAGAACTTTCAGTGCCAGATTCCCTGCTTCCGCCCCATACAGGGCTACCCATAAATCGAGAGTCTGCACGCAGACAGGACACTTCCCGGCAAGCCCCAGACGAGTAATCTCAGGCGCTGCGTCCGACTCGGGGCCATCGAAAGACGGATGCCTCACGGAAGAATCGAGGAACTCGTGTATGGTGCGAAAACCCCTGCCTGACAGGATCAGTTCCTCGCTGACGAACTCATTGCGCTTCTTTAGATAGCGCAACAATTCGATTTCGCGTTCAGTTCTCGGGGCAAAATCGGCATGTCCGCCTTCGGAACTCCCGACCACATAGCGTTCCCCATCCCAGAACAGGGTCGCCTCACCCAACCCCGTTCCCGCTGCGATCAAAGCCTGAGGAGATTTCGGCGAAGATGTTCCCCGATTGAGCGTGGATATTTCCGATGGTTGCAAGTGCGCCAGACCATAGCCGGTCGCTTCGAGGTCATTCAACAAGACGATACGGTTCGTCGATAACTGCTTGCTCAACACCTCGGCGTCGACAACCCATGGCAGGTTTGTGGTCTTGACGCGACGATCCAGGACGGGGCCCGCAACACCAAAACCTGCCGCCTCGATCTTCAACGCTTGCGAGCTCTGCGCCAATCCCCGAGCTTCGATCAGAAATTTTTCGATGATTTCATCAAACGTCGCAAATTGGCGGCTTTCATAACGCCGATCGACAATTTTCCGAGAGACATTTGCCGTTAGATCGTAGAGCGCCAAGTTGCACTTCGTGCCGCCAATATCCCCGGCGAGAATCACTAGCTTTTCCCCGGTTTTCCACGCATCGTCGCCGCTGGTTTTCCTTGCGGAACGCCTTTTCGCGAATCGCTGGGTTCGAGCTTCGCGGCTGCGGCTTCGTCCACCAGAAAGATCTTCTGTCCATTGCCACGGGGCTGAACGAGTTGTGTTGGATACGGCGGATCGGCCTTTTCAAGCAGAACCGCACGCAAGATGTCCGCTTTTTCCGGACCCACGACTAGAAAAACCACGCGCAGAGCCGCGTCCAGGACGGGCAACGTCAGCGTCATGCGGCGCGCATTGAGCTTCACGACCATCGGCGTACTGACCCAGCGCGATGTCTGACGGGTCACACGCGCTCCGGGAAAAAGCGAAGCCGTGTGGCCGTCCGGTCCCATGCCTAAAAAAATAAGATGGAAGCACGGGAAACCACGATCGTCAAGTTCCAGATGTTTTCGCAGGACTTCCTCATACTCGTGGGCCGCGCGGCCCATGTTCGGCTTCTCGGCCTCCATGCGATGCACGTTGCCTTCGGGAATCGGCACGCGAATCAGGAGCTCGCGCCGAGCCATCCCATAATTGCTCTGCGGGTCGGTTGGGGGAACGGCGCGCTCATCGCCCCAAAAAACGTGTACCTTCGCCCAATCCACCTGGCCGCGGAACTCGGCGGAGGCCAGCACTTGGAACATCATTTGCGGCGTGCTACCGCCAGATAGCGCGACCATGAAATGGCCGTGCTTGGCAATCGACTGCCAGGCACAGTCCACGAACAGCCGCGCCGCCCCTCGCGCGACTTCGGCTGGATTTGCATACACTTTCACGCCGGGGAGAATCTCCCGCGGCGCGCCTTTACGATTTCCGCCAGTGTCGGCCATCTCGCTCCAGAAGTTCATCTGCTTCGCGCGGACCCCAAGTGTCCGCGGCATAGTTGGGAAAGTTCGGCTTGTGTGCTTGAAACCAATCGAGAATGGGATTCACCAGCGCCCATGCGGCTTCCACGCCATCGGCGCGGTCGAACAAAGTTGCGTCCCCGCGCATGCAATCGTTGATCAGGGTCGCGTAGGCGCTGCGTTCTCCTCCGCCAAATTCTTTTTGGTAACTGAAGTCCATCGTCACGTTTTTTAATTTCATGGCTTGGCCGGGCAGCTTCGCATGGAAGGAAATAGAAATTCCTTCATCGGGCTGAACGTTCAACACCAGAGTATTCGGCGATAGATCCTCCCCGCGAAATACCAGGTGCGGTGCCCTCCGGAACTGAATGGTGATTTCTGTCTCGCGGCTCGGCAGACGTTTGCCAGTGCGCAAGTAAAAGGGCACGTCGGCCCAGCGCCAGTTGTCGATGCGAAGTTTGGCAGCCACGAAGGTTTCGGTCGTCGAGTCCTTTGCGACTCCCGGCTCATTCCGGTATCCGGCCAGCAAGGATGAATCCTCCGGCCCGCCTCCCGGGCCGTATTGCCCGCGCACGACGTCGGTCGCAATCGTCTCGTCGGTAAAGGGCCGGATCGATTGCAAAACTTTAATCTTTTCATTCCTCACGGCAGTGGCATCGAACGCGGCAGGAGGCTCCATGGCTACGAGCGACGTCAATTGCAAGACGTGGCTTTGAATCATGTCCCGCGTCGCGCCGGCGGTTTCGTAAAATGCGGCGCGCTGCTCGACGCCCAGCGTTTCGGCTGCGGTAATCTGCACGTGGTCCACGTAATTCCGGTTCCACAGCGGCTCAAAAATTCCATTTCCAAACCGCAGAACCAGCAGATTCTGCACCGTATCTTTTCCCAAATAGTGATCGATGCGATAAACCTGGGATTCTTCAAAAGACTTTAGCACGTTCCGATTCAGCTTTTGCGCGGAAGCCAGATTCCGCCCGTATGGCTTTTCGATAATAATCCGCACCCAGGATTTCCCGTTCGCGCTTCTTGCGAGCCCCGCTTTGTCGAGTTGCTCGATCACCACCGGATAGATGTCCGGAGGCGTGGCTAGGTAAAAGAGTCTGTTGCCATTCAGGTTATGCGCCTGATCGAGTTCTTCCAACCGCCTCTTTAGTTTCTCGAAGGCCTCCGCCTGATTGTATTCCCCCGACACGTAGGCGAGCGCTTGCGCGAATTCCTTGCACTCTTCCTGGCCCGTGTTTGTGTCTGCAAACTTCTTTACCGAATCGATCGCCGACTCTTGAAAAGCCTCGTCGGTCATGGGCGTGCGTGCAAATCCTATGATCGCGAATCGACGGGCCAGGCAATTCTGCGCCGCCAAGCCATAGAGTGCTGGGATCAATTTCCTGCGGGCAAGATCGCCGGACGCGCCGAAAATCGTGATCGTACAAGGGTCCGCGGGCATAATCGATCTATTTGTTGCGGGCTCGGCTTCGGCGACGTTGCTGTTGGTCGGTGTCATGATTGGGCTCTCATTTTTTTGGTTCGGTCTTGATCGCATGGCCGCCGAACTGGTTTCTCATCGCGGCCAGCAGTTTATCGGAATAAGACTCGGTATCGCGTGAGGTGAGCCGTTGAAGCAGCGACAGCGTAATCACAGGCGCGGGCACGTCCAGATCCACGGCTTCGGCCACGGTCCAGCGGCCTTCTCCCGAATCGACAACATAGGGAGCGATGCCCGCCATCTCAGGATTGTCCTTCAGCGCGATGCTCAGCAGGTCCAGCAGCCAGGATCGTACAACGCTTCCCGTCCTCCAGATTTCAGAGATCTGATGCATATCCAGCCCAAATTCGTTTTTCTTTTTCAGAATCGCGAATCCTTCGGCATAAGCCTGCATCATCCCGTATTCGATGCCATTGTGCACCATTTTGACGAAGTGTCCCGCCCCTGACGGGCCTACCCGTCCCCAACCCTTGTCTTTCGCCGGCGCGAGAGTTTCGAATAGCGGCGTTAGATGCTCCACAACGGCCTTATCACCGCCCACCATCATCGAATAGCCTTCTTTGAGGCCCCAAACTCCTCCGCTGGTGCCAACGTCGACAAACTGGAATCCCTGCCCCTTAACGGACACGCCGCGGTGCTGCGTATCCTTGTAATTGCTGTTGCCACCGTCGATGAGGATATCGTCCTTGGAAAGGTGAGGGATGAGAGCCGCAATCGTTTCATCCACCGGCGCGCCCGATGGAACCATGATCCATATCGCTCGCGGCTTGCCAAGTTTCCCGGCGAGGCTGGCCACCGAATCCGCGCCCTCGGCTCCAACGGACACAATGCGCGCCACGGCGCCCGCGTCTCGATCGTAGCCCACCACACGATGCCCGCCGCGCACCAACCGCTCCACCATGAACGCACCCATCTTACCAAGTCCAACCATCCCGAGTTCCATCCGAGCCTCCCCCACTATTGCTTCGCGACACTGACACCGTTTTCCGCGAGTTCCCGCCTTAGCTGCTCCGCGTTTTGAAAGTGGATCGTGCGCATCCGCAACTGATTCGCGCACTCCAGGTTCAATTCGCGGTCGTCGATGAATAAACATTCCTCAGGCTCGCGCTGAGTCACTTCAAGCGCCAGTTTATAGATTCCTTCATCCGGTTTGCGTATGCCAAGATAGCAAGAGCTGAAAAAAGCCTTGAACTCATTCCTCAGATGGAATTGCCTGATCCGGCGTTCATTCAGCTCGAGCGCCTCATTATTGATGGTGGCAAGCAGGTATTTCCCGGTCGCAGCCACGCCGGATAGCACCGCGCGCGGTTCCGGGAATTCCGACGACTGCTCGAAAATGAAGGCTGTAAATTCCTCTCGTGTAAACGCGCGCTTGCGATAGAAGACAATTCGATCCAGATAGGTATCGAGCGTAATCTTTCCGCTTTCGAATGCGGGGCTAGCAAGATCGTGCCGGTCCTGAAGCTCTTCCCAATCCAGCCCGAATTTCTTGGCCGCAGCGGAACGCGCGGCGCGATCCCATCCATTGGAAAG
>JBEKCU010000307.1:0-5213 GCA_050014735.1 Candidatus Acidiferrales bacterium
GCATGGCCCATGTGCCGGCTGGGGGGAAGAATATTCAGCGGTTACTCGAACTGGCCGGCCGCAGGGATGTGCCCGTTTTCCTGGGGAGTGAGACTCCTCTTTCAGGCAATGCGGAGTTCCCCGCTATATGGCGCCAGAATTCCGACAATCTTCCCGGGGTCAAACTGCCTGAGGCAAAACGCGGGATCGAAACTCGCAGCGCTGCCGATTATCTTTCAAAGCGGCTTGCCGAAGCAGGGCATCCCGTCCAGGTGCTCGCCCTGGGGCCACTTACGGACATTGCCGAGGCGTTCAAGCGCAATCCCTGGGCGGCTCGGGCGGTCCGTCAACTGGTGATTATGGGAGGAGCGGTTCATGTGCCTGGGAATCTGGGCGATGGCGGAGTGTTTAGGACGAACAATACTGTCTCGGAATGGAACATGTTTATCGATCCGTCCGCCGCGAAAACCGTTTTTTCAAGCGGCGCGCCCATTCGATTGGTTTCGCTTGACGCAACGCAGCGCGTCCCAATCGATATGGCCCTTTTCGAGGAATTTCAAGCGCACGCCAGCACGCCGCTCGCGCACTTCGTGTCAGAAGTCCTCGCCACCAACCGTGACTTGATTCACCAAGGATTTTATTTTGCGTGGGACCCGCTGGCGGCAGTAGCGCTGGCGAACCCCGCGGTAGTGAGGTTTCGGCCGATGGCCCTTGAAGTCAGCCCTGATCCAACGGAGTCGGGACGCACCTTGGAAGTAAAAAAGGGCCGAGCCAATGTCCAGGTTGCCGTGGACGCCGATCAATTGAGATTTCGCGAAACGTTTATGAATGCGCTTGGTGTGAAGTGAGTAGAACAGGCTTCAGCCTGTTTGCTTTTGATTTATGCTGATTCAACCAAAGTCAAAACCAAACAGGCTGAAGCCCGTTCTACCTAAAACTCACCCGAAAATGTCTTTTACTTTATCGAAGAGCGAAGAATCGCGCTGCGCCGGGCGGTTTTCGACAGGCAATGTTGTGCCGAGCTGTTCGAATAGTCGCCGCTGCTCACGGGTCAACTTCGTGGGAGTTACGATGTGAATGTTCACGTACAGATCGCCCTTGCCACCTCCGTGCGGATCGGGCAAGCCCTTCCCTTTTAGGCGGATGATCTCGCCCGTTTGGGTGCCTTCGGGAATCTTGACGTTTTCGTCTCCGTGCAATCCGGGAACCTGAATTTCCGTGCCCAACGCGGCCTGAACGATGGAAACCGGGACGGTGCAATACAAGTCCGCATCTCGCCGTTCGAAATAGGGATGCGGTTTGACCTCCAGCACCACGTAAAGATCGCCGGCAGGCCCGCCATTTGCTCCCGGTTCCCCTTCGCCGGGAACGCGGAGCCGCGTATTCGAATCCACTCCGGGCGGTATCCGCAATTCGATGGTCTTGCTGCGCTCCATGCGGCCTTGTCCACGGCAGTCCGGGCAGGCCTCGCGCACGATTTGTCCCGCGCCCCGGCAATCCGGGCACGTACGTGAAATGGTGAAAAATCCCTGCTGGTAATGGACCTGTCCCCGGCCGCCGCACGTGACGCAAGCAACGACACCAGTACCCGCTTTCGCGCCAGTGCCATTGCAGCTTTCGCAGAATTCGAGACGGGGCAGGCGAATCTTTGTGTTCACGCCGGCGGCGGCTTCCTCGAAACTCAATTTCATGTCATAGCGGAGGTCCGCGCCGCGTTGCGTGCGGCTCCTGCCACCACCACCGCGGCGGCCGCCGAAAATATCCTCGAAGCCAAAAAAATCGCCGAAGATATCTTGAAACTCATCGAAGATCGTTTGATTGACGCCGCCATCGAAGCCGCCGCGCGAAAGTCCCGCGTAGCCGAAGCGGTCGAACGCGGCACGCTTCTGCGGATCGGAAAGAATCGAGTAAGCTTCGGTGGCTTCCCGGAACTTTTCCTCCGCTTCCTGTTTACTATGCGGATTGCGATCCGGATGCCACTTCAGCGCCGATTTGCGATAGGCGGATTTGATTTCTTCCGAGGTGGCGGTGCGCTCAATTGAAAGAATTTCATAGCAGTCGCGTTTTTGGTTCATCGTCTGGGTTGCCTAATCACCGTCGCCTGGAAGGCGTGTGGTAAACAGTCGTTGTGGGTCGGGGCTTCAGCCGCGACATTCAATGACCTGTAAAACGGGGGCTTTAGCCCCTGAAGTCCTATCGAGTTTCAATAGCAGGCTATTTTTGAGATGGCTCCTAATTGCTTTGGCTCTCCACGCCGCCGGGATGCACAGCAACACGAACGATCGCGGGCCGCAAAACGCGGCCGTGAAACACGTAGCCGTCCTGAAATACCTCGATTACGGAACCGTCAGGATAATCCATGGATTCGACGCGCTCGATTGCCTGATGGATATGGGGATCGAACATTTTTCCCGCCGCGTCCACTTTCTGCACTCCATGGCGAGCCAGCGCATCCCACAATTGCTTCCGGATCAGGATGACGCCCTTGCGATATTCCTCATACGATGGGTCATCGTGCCCCTGGAGCGCACGATCGAATCCGTCGAGCACCGGAATCATATCCGCGATCACGCGCTCGGCGCCGCGCCGAGCTTCTTCGGCGCGCTCCTTCTCCATTCGCTTCTTAACGTTCTCGAAATCGGCCTGGCGGCGGACCAGCGTTTGCGTCAACTCTTCTTTTTCCGCGCGGAGTTTCGCAAGCTCGACCGCGACGCCGGATTCGCCTCCGACTGCGGGATCGACTGAGCCAGGATCGGCTCCGGAAGAACCGCTCTCGCTATCGTGTTCCCCATCGATCGAGATGATTCCGTCTTCTTCACGCTTTGGTTGCGGCACGTTCTCCAACTCCATTCTCTTTCGCTGCTCCTAAATTACGATCTGGCTAAATGCGATCCTCAAACCGATAATTAGCCACGATCCAATGTTTCGCTGAATACGCGCGCGACAAACGCCACGGCCGTAATCGCCCGTTCGTAGTGCATGCGCATAGGGCCAAGAACTCCCACCGTCCCCTGCGATTGATCCTGATACGAATACGGTGCGCTAATCAATGCCAGATGCTCGCCCGCCGGGTCGATACCTTTCACGCCGATCTGCACGTGGACCGGATCAGGAGTATCGATGCAGCCTGCCAGCAGCGCGATGAGCCTGTGCTTTTCCTCGATGGCGATCAGGACTTCGCGCAATTGCGCCTGATCCGTAAATTCGTGCGCGGTCGCCATCTGGGCGGCGCCTTCGATGTACACGCGCTGCGTCGAGCCGTGTTCGAGCACGCCCGGGTCGCAGAGGGCCAGCGCATCCCGCACCAAAAGGTCATACCGCTCCTGTTCCTTGGCCACGCGTGCCAGCAAATCGGCGCGGATGGATTCCAGCGTGCGTCCCACATATTGTCGATTTAAGTAGTCGGCCGTGCGATCCAGGTCCGTCTGGCTGTAAACACGCTCGGGCCGAATAATCTTGTCGCGCGTGTTGCCGCCGGTTGAAACCAACACGACAACGACTCGGCCATCCGGCAGTAAGACGAAGCGCACGTGCTCCAGGACCGTCTTGGCGATCGGAGGGGAAACCACAATTCCCAGGCCTCGCGAAACCGCGGCGAGAACGTGCCCGGCGCGCTCGGCGATTTCCTCAGCCGTCGTCGCGGCGGCAAATTCCCCGCGAATCCATTCTTCATCTTCCGGGCTAAGTCTTGCCTGCGCAGCAACTTGTTGCGCGAAAAATCGATAGGCCGTCGCCGTCGGCACGCGGCCCGCTGAAGTATGCGGCTGGTAGAGGAAACCCTCCTCTTCCAAGTCCGCCATCACGTTGCGAATCGTCGCCGAGCTCAAAGCCTCCACATGACGCCGGGAAATCGAGCGCGACGAAACAGGCTCCCCCGTTTCAATGTACGCCCGGACAATCGCGGCCAGAATTTGCCGGGTACGGTCGTTATGTGGGGCGCTATGCGACATAGGTATACGACTCGCACAATTTTAACACAGCTGAAATAATTTTATGCGGATAAGCCGATTGGGTCAAACCGGATGGGTAATACATGTTGCAGGCCAACTTGAACCCGCCGGCCGTCCGCAACGGGCAAAGGCTTCAACACAGAGGTCACAGAGAGCACAGAGTCCCACAGAGAAAGCCCGAAACGCCGATAAGCGCTGTCTCCGTGACCCTCTGTGCCTCCCTCCGTGTCCTCCGTGTCAAAGCCTTTGATCTTCTTCTGGCTGGACGAAAACAACCCGATGCCCCTACGCGTGAGGTCCAGCGCACGTCCGAGGATGCTATCCAATGAGCGCGAGAATCTTCGCGCGAACCTCCGCCAACTCGTCCGGGGACACCCGACCCTTCCGTACGGCTTTGCGAATGCGCCAGTCCAAACTCTTCACCTGATCAGCCAGGACCACACCCGGCGGCGTGCCGGCGATGAGAACTTCGAACGGATACTTCTTGATCTGCGTCGTCATGGGACAGCAGATCATCAAACCCGTTTTCTCGTTATACGCCGCCGGGCTGATCACCAGGGCCGGACGGTGCCCCGCCTGCTCGCTGCCTGCCTGCGGCGTGAAATTCAGCCACACGATGTCCCCGGCTTCCGGCACGTACCGCGGCATTACCAGGCCTCTTTGCCCATCGCCGCGCCGAAATCGACGCCATCGTGCCGGTTTTTCGGGGTGATGCCTTTCAAGAGCCTGGCGAGTTCGTATGTTTTCTGCCGGACAGGCTCAATCACGATCCGCCCCGCCTCTTCGCGCACGTGCACCACCTCGTTCACGTCGAGGTGTGTGGCCTGCATCACGGACGCCGGAATCCGCACCGCCGCGCTATTGCCCCATTTCCTTACGGTCACTTTCATTCGTCAGCCTCTTGTATCTGCCTTGTATACACACTATCGCGGACCGTCGAGATGTGTCAACAATGTAGATACGGCCCTTCATATCGTAAATTCAGCGCGGCGCTCACTGGGCGTTGCAGCGCATACCACTTATGTCCAGTTGCATGACCCGGGGTTGTATCCTTGCACGCTACGCAAAGGTAGGGATTTCCGGCCCTTAATTCCCGTGAGTCTCATTACTTCCCATTATTTCAAGACTCTAACCCCCCGCCCTTTCGCCTCCGATGGGCGGGAACCCACGAAAATCAAAATCAGTTAAAGCCTGGCCCACCCGCTAAAAAATTACTGATCTTCCTGAAACAACACTGGACGCAGGTTGAACGGCATTCGGAACGAGGTTAGTTGTGCGTCTCGA
>JBEKCU010000308.1:0-5207 GCA_050014735.1 Candidatus Acidiferrales bacterium
CCGGCACGTTGCTTGCTGAGCCTGGGGCGGGTTTGTATTTCGATTGGGGGCCGGACTCGTCGCGCTATTTGCCGCATGTCGAAAAACGCCCGCCGTCGCCCGATCCAGGAAAGTTTCTGGAGCTATTGGGGCTCAACGAGAAGTAGGCGCGCCTAGAGCGGCAAGGGTAGATGCTGCTGCGTGAGCGGCATTTTCAGGCCAAGCTTACGCGCTGCTGCATCAAGGTCGCGGGGCTGGCAACGGGCTAGTAGCGCCTGCAAATCCTGGTCGTTCGCCAGCACCTGAAAATCTTTCGTCGGCGCGAAGTAAACCAGCGTGCGCTTGCCGGCCCCAACGAGGTTGAGCATGTTTTGCAAAGTGCCTTTGCTCTTGGCGTCCCACAGCATCACGCCGCATTGCGCCTCCTGGAACATCACAAAATCCTTCGCTGCGTAGTAGCTGGAATCCTTCTTTTTGCTCGGCGGCTCTATGCTGCGCGTCGGCCATGCGCCGATGTTGTTGCGGCATTCCTCCATGCAAAATACCGTGACGTTGCGGTAGTCGCGCGCTGCTAGATACGTTTGCACGGCCTTATCTGCGCCGTTGGCGTCGCCAATTAGAATCGCGTTGCCCCGCTTCATGAAGTCGTCCAGCCGTGCGCGAATGGCCGCGTTCAGCTTGGAAATCCCGATTGATCCGCCGATGAAAACATTCATAGTGCCTACTTCGTCGTCAGCGTCAGAAGATAAACCGCCTTCGCGCCGCCTGGGTTCTTCAGAACTTCCACGATATGCCCGACCGTCGCGCCTGAGCCGTGAAGATCATCGAACAGCAATAAAGTCTTGCCTGCCGTCAGTTCCGGGGCCACAGTGAAAGCGCCGCTAAGCGCCTCCTTCCTTTTATCGTAGTCGGTTATATCCTTCGATTGCGGCGTCTGCTTCACTTTCGATAAGCAGCTGGCGCAAACCGGCACGCCAAGCCGCGCGGCCAATGCCTCGGCCACAACCATGACCGGCTGAAGCGTTCGGACGTTGGACGGGGGAACCGGCACAATCGCGTCGATCGCCAGCCGCCAAGTGTTTCGCACGAAATGGGCGGCGGTGTCGGCCAACTGGTCGGCGATCTCCTGCTTTTGGGCTGCCGTTTGGGTGCGGCCATATTTCAACTGGTACAGCAATTCCCCCACGGGGGGCCGCTTTGTGTCGAACCTCATGTGACCGAATTGGTCATGGCCAATTGGGGTACTGCTGAGAGTGTGCCAGTCGAGCGCGAAGCCGGAAGCCCACGGCCCGCGCAAAGTTCGCGGATTGGTTTCGACAATTGCCACAGTTGGGGGGAGAGGACTATCCGCCCTTGTGAACGCGCGGCGTTATTCCAGAGTTGCCGTAATGCCCGTCATGACCGCAATTGAGATGGCAGTTTTCGACGCCACCGCAGCACAAGATCACCGGCGTAAAGCGGCTTCCGTGATGCGCTTCCCATTGGCCGCGACCGCCGCCGCGGGACCGGCTGTTTGACCACGTTAGAGCCTTGCCGCAGCATTCGCACGCGCTGCCCGCTCGATCAAACGCTGTCTCGATTTCGGCTGACGTAAATTCGTAGGTGGCGGTCATCAGGCCAAGCCTCCCGACTATTTTAGCGCCTTTCAGCAGGCGCGGTGCTGCACGTCGCGTTGGCCGATAGGCGATTTTCAGTGCCGTTGTTCCCGCTGATCTTCGTCCGTTTTGGAGATCATTTCTGATTCACCCTCGCGCGGCCCGCGCTGGGCGAAAAGCCGTACAATGGCAGATTCGGGGAAAGCATGAACATACGTCGGGGAATGTTTCGGCTTTGGATCGTTTCCAGCGCGTTATTCGTGCTCGGCGTCAGCGCTGCTTTGTACAGCGGGATCCGTGAAGAGTTCCGGGCCTCCCGCATCGACTACGACGCGATCGCCAAGAAGTACGGCGGTGACACGCTGCTCCCGGTCGATTGCGGAGAGGCGCGAGGTGTTGCGACAACTGATTATTCGGTGAACGACGGTTCTTGCTGGTACGCGACAGCGATTTTCAGGCGGCTGTATCCCGAGTATAAGGATCTCAATGACCATGACTTGTCTGAGAAAGTCTATACGAAGGCTGAAAGGCCGCTCACGCATCCCCGCCCTTGGGCCAAAGTCGCGGAAGCTGCTGGCCTGGCGTTCGGCGTACCGCTGGCGGTGCTGGCCTTGGGATGCTCGCTGAGCTGGGCGCTTTCCGGGTTTCGCGGGTCTACTTCGCGCGGCGACAAAAGTTCTGCCACTCCATAGCCACTTCGCACGATGCGGGCGTGGCGTCCAATTTGTAGCCGCTCGGCGGATTGGTCCACTCCGGCAGATTGTCCGCATATCCACCATGCGCTGCGAACGAGTCCGGCGGCGGCCGAACATTCTGCCTTTTGCAAAGCGCGACAAAATCGTCGGCTTGTTTGCACGCCGCGGCGCGGTCGAATACATCTCCTCGATCGGGTTTTAGGCTCTCCGCTTTGTTCTTGCCATTCGCCTTGTCATCTTTCGAAGTCACCAGCGTAGGCTTGGGCAAATCGAGCCGAACCTTATTATCCTCGTCAAGCGCGACGAATCCGCTTACATCGCCCAAGGCATCACGAAAGCAAGTCGGTTCATCCCGCTCGCTTTCTTTCCCACTGTCCAAATCGGAAACCTTACAGCTATAGTCGGTCTGGATCGTCACTTGAGCCCGCTCATGGGCCGGTATCAAAAACGCGTGCTCCAGCTTGCCGCTGAATTCCTCCAGGGCCTCCGTCGCCGCTTGTCGTTTGAACAACTTCACGTTTTGCGGAACGGTATAATCACGGCCGGTGTTGTTAGCCACCGCGAATCTCAACGAAAAGCCCGACACCTTCATGGCCCGCGTTTCAGTGTTGTATTCGTAGACCGCGCCGGCATTAGCGGAAACGCACAAAATCGCCTTGCTGTCCCACGATTTTGGTCGGGTTGAGTACCAGTAGATCGAAAGGCCAATTCCCGCTAGAGCGACAGTTACGCCGGCAGCAACGCCGCCGGCACGAAGAAATATTTTCTGCCAATCTGTCACTTTAAACGAGGCCCACTGGACGGGTGCCGCAGTCCGAGGGCTTTTCCTTTCTGGCCGGGCCTTGCCTCACAAGACGGTGGACGCTAAGACACGGCCGTCTCGAATCAGCCGTTCAACGTCCTCGATGCGAACAGCTTCCTTGGGATGCGCGCAATTATTCGCAATGGCAAATAGACCATCCAACTGCGATCTCTGAATCTGAGTAAGGACGGTCTCTTTTACGAGCGTAGCCAGCAGGTCGGACACGTCAGCGACCTTCTTGGTCGGGGGGTTCTTCACGACCGTCAAGGCGCGGCTGTCCGCGACGGTCCACAGGTGGCGTTCGAGCGCGACCCTGCCGATCACGCCGCCGGCGCGGATCATGACCTCATTACTGCGGTTTTCCTTAACAAGGCTTTCAGCGCTGTCGAATTCGTTCTCTGCCACGGCGAAGCTCAGGCGCGTCATAATGGCAAGCTCGCGGGAAAGAAGCTCATCTTCAGACGCGCAGACCAGGCTCCGTGCCTTACGGAAGCCTTCCCCGAACTGGGCAAGCGTCATTCCGATGTTTCGCCGACTCTTGGCTGACAGGACCGGTTCGAGATTGTAATAGTCGTCATCGGAAGACGAACGGTAACACTCCTCAAATTCCGCCAAGCTCGATAGCTTGTTTTGAACGAGAAGCTCTCGGCATCCCCGATACCATTGCTGCCCTTTGCGGCCCAGGTTGGCATCGCCGGAATTGTCGTCACGATAGTACCCTTCAACCAGCGGAACGAGTTCGTCGGCGAGCGTCTCAAGCTGGCGAATCCGTTGCTGGAGTGGAACGAGGCGAGTGTTCACAACTACGGATTCTAGCAGGGTGGATGCGCGATTTGTCCTTTTGATTACACTTGGGTACTTCCTTTGCTGATCGGCGGCCGGGGACTTCCGGATTGTCACTTCAGTTGAAACGCATGGGTTCGATTGCGGACCGTACGAAAGATTCAACGAAGAATTCATCGTCTGCCGAAAGTGCGGCGGGCGGATCGACCTCCGTGACTGGGAGTGAAGAGGAGTGGGGGTATCTCTGCTGAGCGAGCTCGCAAGTGGGGGGCCCCCTTGGCCTGGCGGTAGAACGGGATCTGTGGTTCCGGCCTGGCCCGATCGACGAAGTGCTTCGTCGCGAGCGTCCGCCGTCGGCCACCGCGGTAAGAGAAGGAGGCGTATGAGATGAACGATAAGGTTCAATTTCAAACCAACGTCCCGATCGACGTTGCATTGAAGTACAACGATGGCAGGGAAGTGACTGGGCAGTACGGTGATCAAGTCCTCTACGCGCTCACCGATGGCCGCGTCATGTACGTCCCGCCCATCGTCAAGAAGAAAATTGACGAACTCGGAATCGGACGTGGCGAACTGTTTACGATTACGAAGGCGGAGAAGAAGAACGGAACGCGGCGCACCATCGAGTGGGTGGTTGCGACAGACGGATGCGGAGATCGAAAACCTCAAAGGCGCGAGCAGCAGCCGAACGGCACAGCGCCGGCTCAGCGCCGCGGCGGACCCGGATCGGCGCCGGCAAACGGAAATGGTCACAGGCCCAGTTCACTCAGCGATGCCAAAGGCTTTTTGGTAACGAGCCATGGGCAGTTCCTGCTGCAGGCACTGGCAGCAGCGGTGGACGTGGCGTCTGCGACCGAGCGCTATGCCGCCGCGTGCGGCCTGGAACTGCAGTTCACCAGCGAAGATCTACGCGAAATCGGGCTGAGTATTTACACGACCGGCGCGAAGTAGGTGTCGTATGGAAGCTGGACAGGAAATGCTTCTCGCCGAGATACTCTCTCCGAGCCAGGTTTCGCAGTTCTTGAATTGCCCGGCCAAGTGGATGTTTCGATACCTTCTCGATCTCAAGGAGCCAGGTACCGCAGCCACCGCATTAGGTAGAGCGTTTCATGAGACCATTGCCCACAATTTCCGGCAGAAGGCGGAGACGGCGCACGATCTCCCAGTCGCGGAATGCCTGGACTACTTCCGGAAGGCTTTAGGACCGCAACTGGAAGAAGCCAAGCTACAAAAGGGCGAACATCCCATGGAACTGCTCGAATTGGGAGAGACCATGGTCACAAAATACATCGAAGATGCCGCGCCGTTAATCCGGCCGGCCGCTGTCGAATCCAGGGTCTCCGGCGTGATTGG
>JBEKCU010000309.1:0-5195 GCA_050014735.1 Candidatus Acidiferrales bacterium
GGATGGCAAGTGGTTACAACAATGAGTCTTAGCGGCGGTGCTCTTCGTAGCTCTTGCGGCCCGCGACGTCGCCGTCCCGCTCGCGCGCCCTCCGCCCGTGCCACGCCAGGTGCTACAATGGATGCCCCGCCCCACACAATGCTACTGCTGCCCCAGCCCCAGGGACGAAATGCCAATCCAATTGAAACTCCAAATCCAAATCGTATGGCGCCACCAATGAAGAAACCCGGACGAGGCGCGGCAAAAACAATCAAAGGATCATAGGCAGGTACGATGATGAACGCTGGATTCGCGGGCATTATCGTAATGTAAGGGCCACCGGACACAATGATTTGCCCGCCTGATCGTAAATACCCGAAATCCCGGGCCTTCTGCCGCATGCGCTGAATCGCGTCCATCACGCCATCGCGCTGAGCCAGAACGGCGTTGCCCAACTCACTGGTCCACATCATGTCCGACGACATCAGCTCTAAAACCGACGGGAAAGGAAGCAGTGCTTGCACACTGGGATCCCAAGGAAGCTGATCATCGGAGATCGCCTTGGCAAGAGCATCTCCGGTCAGTTCATGATGCTCGTCCGCCCATTTTGCAGCATCTGGAATCTGATCGGAATATGTGGACGCCGTGAGAATTTGAGCGATAAGTGGGTCGGGATACAGCGCGATTCGAGAAACGATCCGGTCCAGTTCCTCGGGAGGAAACGATGGCGGAGCTTGGGCACGTGCGATTTGCGACCCGAAACCGAACGCAATACAAACAACGAGAGCGATAGCTGCTGTCTTCATTCCTTTACTCCGATTCATAAGAAATTGCTCCATCATCATAGATGTCAGTTTACCGCTGTTTGTCGCCTATATGCATTAACCGTTGGAGCGGACCCTGCTCAGGATATAGGTCAAGGAAAACGAGCGCTACCGGACCAATATTCCGCTTTCGTTGACAAGGAGATGCGCCTCCGCTAATGTATTTCAATCGAATCGATGAAATGAGGACAATTGAATGGCGCAAGGTGCGGCAACAAAGGTAAAAAAACGCAAGAAATCGGTGATCAAGCGGGCCAAGCAGTCTCGTGTCCGTGCAGCAGTGAATCGAGCGAACACGACCCGCGTTCGATCCATCATGAAGAAACTGCGCACTGCGATTGCGGCGAAAGATGCGACTTCGGCGGGCAGCCTGTTGCAGCCAACCCTGTCCGCAATCGACCGGGCCATCAGTAAAGGTGTGCTGGAAGAAAATACAGGCAATCGTTACAAATCCCGCCTGACCCTGGCGACCAACGGTTTACAGGCGACAGCCAAGGCTTAAGTAGAACAGGCTTCAGCCTGTTTGGTTTTGACTTCTTTCAGTTCAACGAAATTCCTGCTGGACCGACGATATCTCCGCTCGCCGAACGTAATTTCCGCTGGACCGGCGAAATTCAAAACCAGACAGGCTCAAGCCTGTCCTACGAAAACCTTCCCAGGTGACGCAAGCTGCGCCACCAAAAATTCCATCACTGCTCGCTGACTTGTCCCGCCCGACTTCAATCGGTTATCGGCCTCGTACAACGCTTCCAGTCCCCTGGTGAGCTGAGCCCTTGGAAATTTTCGCGATTGCTTTACCGCGAGTTCGGCGGCAGGCGGGCGCATGCTCAAACGGCTGGCGGCCTGCCACCCATTCGGTCCCTCCGGCAATTCCTGGGCTTCGAGCAGCTTGCGGTACATCCACGCCATTGCGCCGAGCAACTGCACTGGTGCCTCGCCTTCGCGCAACAAGCTGTCGAGGAACTCGAGTGCGCGTGAAGGCTGCCGCCCGGCAAGCATCTCCGTCAGCTCCCAGACATCGTACTTTTGCGCTGACACGACGAGCAGGTCAATGTCCCCACGCTCAATTTTCCGGCGATCACCCGCGTACGCCGCCAGCTTCGCGATCTCGGTTTGAACCGAAGCCAGCTGGCCATTGAGAATCTCGCAGAGTTCTTCCGCCGCGTCCTTTTCGAGTTTCACGCCAAGTTCGCGCGCCATATCAATTGCCACGGGGACAGCTAGACGCATCCGCGCGGCGGAATCGGTTGAAAGTTCCACTGACACGGTCACCATTTTCTCCGCGAGCGTCTTCGCCAGGCGCTTGCGCTGGTCCAGCTCAACCGCTTCGAATACGAGAACGGTGAACGGCGCGGGATTGCCCAGGTAATCCGAAAGCTCCTTGACGAGCGCGTCACGGGAATCGTCTCCCAGCCGGTCCCAGGCGTTTACGTCGCTCACAAAGATCACTTGTTGCGGAGCAAGCATCGAGGAAGCTTTTGCTTGGCCGAGAATGTCGGCAAACTCGTCGCGATCGGCTGAGAATCGCTTGATACCCCAATCGCGTGTGGCTTCGCTGACGTACGCGCCGGCGATTTTTTTCCGGCATAGCTCACGCAAGTAGGAATCGCCGCCGAGCAACAGGATACCCGGAATCGGCTTCCCCTTCGATAAACGCTCCAGGAGCTGTTCGGGACTAACTGCGGGCATTAGAAGTTCTCCAGTATGTCTGCCACGAGTCTCGAGGCAAAATCCCGCGACATTCGCTCGAGCGCCGGATCCTGCTCGTCGAACATTTTCGATGGATCGGTCGAGATTTCGTACGGCTGCCGGAACAGATAGTTATCGTTCCGATATAGCATCTTCTTTGTCTCGCGCTCCTCGAGCCACACCTTCATGTGAACTGAGACGAGCATCGCGGTCGCCCGAGCTGTTTGTGTGTTTACAGTCGTGGTAGCGGAGGAGTTCGGTGCAGGGCTCGTATCGAAGACGGCTGGAATCGCCTCGAAACTTGTGATTTGTCCGTGAAGCACTGCGTCCGCCAAGTTCTCGTTGGATACAATTCGGTACTTTGTGCGCGCCAGAAATTCGTGGACGACGGCTTCCGTCATGCGCTGCTCGACGCGATAGCGGCTCGTCTGATTTTCAATTGCGGGCACCGCAATCACTTTCAGGCCCGGCGGGAGCGTCGAAGCCGAGCCAACCGCATGGTAACCGCAGCCGCAGAGAAGCGCCGCCACACAGACACAGGAGCATAAAACAAAGAAGGACAACCTCACAATTTCAGTTTTGAAAGCCCTGATTTGAAATTCGAAATTTGAAATTACAGATTCAATATCCGAAATTAGGAATTCAGGATTTGAAATTTGAGATTCGAGATCTGCGTCTTGAACTTTAAATTCTGAAATTTGAAATTTGAAATTTGAAATTTCTCTCATGTCCGTTGTTTTCTTTGTTCGCTACGATGCAAGCAACTTCTCCGCAATGGTTACAGCGGTGGCGGCCGGCACCCGCATGTTATCCGCCGCGCCCCAGAACCACACTGCGTTTTCGATGCTCGGGTCGCGCTCCGGTTGCCCAAGCACCGGACGGCTCTCGCCCGCGACATTCACATTGGTGGGCAGTTCATCGTCCGCCGCTGTCACTTTCAGTCCAGCCTCCTGCAGGCGCGTCGCTAGATCATCCAGCGCCGGCGGACTCGAAAATTCCGCATAGGCGGTAAACGTATACGAATAAAACGCCGGCACCTGCACCAGCGCGATGGCAGGCATCGGTACCCGGTTCGCCAGGTAGCTTCGCACTTCACTAACTATCGA
Organism: Candidatus Acidiferrales bacterium; assembly: GCA_050014735.1. Taxonomy (GTDB): domain Bacteria; phylum Acidobacteriota; class Terriglobia; order Acidiferrales; family UBA7541; genus Palsa-360. The sequence goes on from JBEKCU010000309.1 coordinate 3,599, forward strand.
TGCGCGAACGTCCCCGAGCTTTTCAGCACTACGTGGGCCGTAGCTCGAAAGCATGTTGAAGCCCGCCTGTGTATCGAAAACTTTTTGCGCGATCGGCTGGAACGACAAAAGTTTGACCACCTGATCTTCCAACTCCTCGACGGCTTCCCGTCCGCGCTCCGAAGCAGGCCGAAAAAATGTCACGGCAAGGCGCGCGGGTTCCAGCGGTGCCAGCGCCGCCGATAAGGAGATCGCGATGTCCGCCGGCGTCGACGGCACCAGAAACAGGCTCTGCGGGACTCCCACGGAAAGTTTTCCCGCAGGCGACGGCATTACGGAATCCAGCGTCGGAATCCATGCCCGTGCGGAAGGCTCCGATACCAATCCACCGCTCAGGTCGATCACGACAGCGCCAGAACTCTGCGCTTTCATTCCGTGCCGCGCCGCAAAGCCTGGAGATCCAGCGAAAAATGCGAAGCGCGCCCTCTGAAAGCTATCTTCATCCACCGTTTCGATTACCACGGGCTCACCTGCGGCTTCGGTCAGCGTGCCCGCCACAAACTCCTCATCCAACAGACGGATTCCAGAGACAGGAAAATCCGACTCTTCGAGCCACTGCCGCAACTCCTTGCCCCGCAGGGAAGACGCTCCGGCGATTGCGACGCGAACTGCTTCGATGGGAGATGTCATGTCTTGGCAGGCTGCGAAGCAGGACGATGACGCAGGACTCGCACGATTTGAAATACCAATCCACTCACTACATAGAGCGTCGCGCCAACCATCAAAACAACTTCCGAATCGAAAACGATCAGCCAGACGAGCAGCGCGATCAAAATAATGATCAACGACGGCTGTCGCCGCGCCATCGGAATATCCTTGAAACTCCGATATCGAACCGTGCTCGACATCAGGGCCGCATCGGCCACCACGACAACCATCCAAAACACAGCCCAGCGCCAGTCCGCAATCGGAGACTTGATCGCGTGCACGGTCGCGGCGATGAGCCCGGCAGCCGACGGACACGGCAGCCCGACAAAATAGCGCGAGCCGCTCCCCGGCGCCATTCCTTGAATGTTGAATCGGGCGAGCCGCCAAGCGCAGCAAATCACAAACGAAAGAGCCACCCACCAGCCAATCTGATGAAGCCGCCGGATGTCCAGGACATCGGTTTCCGAAATTCCACGGACACCCCAGGTAAATGCCAGTACCGCCGGAGCGATCCCGAAACTGACCATGTCGGCAAGCGAGTCAAATTGCTTTCCGAATTCGCTGCTGGTTCCCGTGGCGCGGGCGACAAATCCGTCGAAAGAATCGAAAACGATGGCAAGTCCGATCGCTTTAGCCGCGCTATCGAGGTCCCCGTTGCCGCCTTTGAGGGTGGACATGATCGCGTAGAAGCCGCAGAGCATGTTCGCGACCGTCATCGAGCTTGGCAGCAGGTATATCCCGCGCCGCAATTTGAGATTCGGCTTCCGAACGCCGGGGAATCCTAGCTCGTGTTGTACGAAGTCGCTCATTTCCACCGTGCCAGGACGCTCGTTCCGGCCGCAACATGTTGCCCCGGACGAACCAGAATTTCCACTCGATCCGGTAACCAAATATCCATTCGTGAACCGAA
>JBEKCU010000310.1:0-5937 GCA_050014735.1 Candidatus Acidiferrales bacterium
GAAACGGCAACCGCAATCTGCGATGCGCGCCGCGACTCGCGGCCTATCCTAGCCGTGGGAACCACCGTAGTCCGTGCACTTGAAGACGCCGCAAGCAAGACCGGGTCAAAACAAGGAGCTGGCACCACAAGAAATGCTTCTTCCATTATCCCTGGGACTGCGGAGGCGGACATCTTCATTAAGCCGGGCCATACGTTTCGCGTCGTTAATCAACTGCTGACCAATTTCCATCTGCCCGAATCCACGCTGCTTGTCCTGGTCAGCTCTTTCGCGGGCCGCGAATTTATTTTGCGAGCGTATCGCCACGCGGTGGACGCAGAATATCGATTTTATAGTTACGGCGATTGCATGTGGATTCGATAGATTTAACGACCGAATTGCGAGTCATTCTGCGTGGCGGCATGGATTTCGTCTATAATCGTCCGGGCTTTCCGGCCGGTCCCGGGTTCTACCTTAAACCATGCGATATTTAGTGCTCAGCGACATTCACGCGAATTCCACCGCGCTCGACGCAGCCCTTGCCGCCGTCGAGGGCCGCTGGGAACGCGCCATCTGTCTTGGTGACGTGGTGGATTACGGTCCCGATCCGAATGAAGTCACCGAGCGCGTAAAGGCGCTCGACCCGGTCATCATTCGGGGCAACCACGACAAAGTCGTGGCGGGCTTGGCGGGCCTGGAAGCCTTCAATCCCATGGCGCAGATTGCGGCGATCTGGACCCGCGCGCAACTGAGTCCGGACAACAAGGAATACATTGCGCAATTGCCAATTGGACCTGCTTTCGCTGGAAGTCTCACGCTGGTCCACGGTTCCTATCATGACGAAGACGAATATGTTTTCGTGCCGGGACAAGCGATGGGCGGCCTGCTCGAATCGCCGAGCGAGGTCACTCTGTTCGGGCACACGCATTACCAGGGCGGATTTTCCTATCGCGCGGGACAGATCGGCGTCATCCAACTTCGACCCGAGCCCGGACCGAAGTTTGCCGCGCTTCGGCTTGAACCGGGGACGCGCTATTTGTTGAACCCCGGTTCGATCGGCCAGCCTCGGGACGGCGACCCGCGCGCCGCGTTTGCGATCGCCGATCTGGATCATCAGGTGATCGAGTTCTGGCGCGTGCCGTACGATATTGCGGCGGTTCAAGACCGCATGACGAACGCCAATCTCCCGTATCCGCTCATCGAGCGGCTCGGGGTGGGCCGTTAGAAAATCGAGGCAGATCGCGTAGAAAGAGAAATGGGAGGGCGAACCACTTGATTCCTTCGGAAGAACGCAGCCGGCTTCCAGTCGCTTTTCTCGCCGGCATTGTCATCGTGGCCTTGCTGGTAACCGGAGCTGTGCTCTACAGCAGGTACGCAACTCCAGCCGCCTCCGAGGAAGACAAACCTCTGCCCATGGGTCCGGCGGAAGAGTCTTACGCACCGCAAATTCATTTTCTCGAGCCTAAGATGAGCCGCGCCGCAAATTTCTTGAATCAGGAAGTGACATTTGTATTTGGCACTGTCGAAAACGGGGGCGATCGCAAGGTCAAGCAAATCGAGATTACCCTCGAATTTCACGATCCCTTCAATCAGGTCGTGCTCCGAGATAAGCAACGCTTGTTTCTGCCGAATGCGGCGCCCATGCTCCCGGGCCAGCAAAGGGATTTTCAAGTCGGTTACGAACACATTTCCGCGCAGTGGAACAATGTCTATCCCACGATCCGCGTCACAGGCCTCTCATTTAAATAGTGTTTTGACTAGAACAGGCCTTAGCCTGTTTGGGGTTGAATTTCATCTGAAAATTCAAATTTCCAGGCTGAACGAAAAACAATTACAAAATCAAAATGGTGCACCCGGAGCATTTGTCTTTCGGCTTCGGCTGCCGCATCAAAATTCAAAACACTCAGGCCGTTCAGCCGGTGTGGTCTCGAAATCCGTCCCAATTCAAAATCATATCGGCTGAAGCCTGTCCTACCGATGGCACTAACAGTGACACTTGTCCATGTCGCCTGCGTTCCACGATCGCTTATAATCCGCGGCCATGGAATTGGCCGCCGATCTTCATCGGGCATTGGACATGCTTTGCGCGGCGGGCGTGCCCGAGGTTCGTGAAAACGGAGAATGGCTCGCCGGGCTGGATGGCGTGCGATATGAGGTACGCCCCCAGGGTGAAGCGGCGTTGTTACACCTGTGGGGCGCGCAGCAAAATCTGGTGCGCCGGGTGGTGCGCATGGCGGAGGAATCGCAAGAGCGAGTCACCGTTGAAGTAATTCGTTTCGGGCATTCGCGTACCACGCAACTCGAATTCATTGCGGCCGGACCTAGCCGCGACGCTCGCCGAGTGGATCGCGGTCAATTCTGCAACCGTTTGCGGCAGATATTAACCGACCGATTCCCCGATGAAACGGTCGATTCACTGGTTACATCGGCCGATCTGCACCGCTCGCTTTCAGGCTCGTACGCGCGGGGCATCGTCCATCGAGGATCGGAGGCCTACGCTGTGCTCGGCGCCTCGCCAAACGAAGACGCCGCGACAATCGAAGGTATTCTAACGTTCGGGCTAATTTGGCTCCAGCGAGCCAGGGAACGCGCGCGACGGCATTCGATCAGCGGTTTGCGTCTGTTCCTGCCTCGGGGCAGATCAGCCACCACGGCGCACCGAATGACAGCGCTCGCACCTCCCCGGGAAGTCGAGTTGTACGAATACGATCCGATGCATTGGCGAGTGCGACGAATTGCGATATCGGATGCCGGAAATCTGGCCACGTGGATCGTTGCAAGGCGCGAAATCGAACAGGCGATTGCCGCCGCGCTGCCGCTTGCCAAACGAATCCGCTCGCTGGCTCCCGAAGCGATTCGCATCGGGTTGGCACCGGCCGCACAGGAAGTTACGTTGCGCTTTCGAGGCTTGGAATTTGCGCGCTGGCGGCTTGGCGCAATGTGGTTTGGCTTAGCCGAACACCAGCAAATCCTGACGCCTGAAAAATGGCCGGCGCTTGAAAAGCTGGTCCGCCAGATGGAGACGCACCGCCATCCACTGGCTTTGGATACCAAGCATCGCTTTTACCGGGCGCAGCCGGAACGGTGGCTCGAAGCGATGGTCGCTGCCGACCCATCCCGGATCGACGCCCGCCTCGATCCCCGGCACATCTACACGCAAGTCCCCGCATTCTCTTGCGGTGATCGCGGAATGATCGATTTGCTGGGAGCCACTCGCGACGGCCGGCTCGCGGTTGTCGAACTGAAAGCTTCGGAAGATATTCAGCTGGTGATGCAGGCGGTCGACTATTGGCTCCGCGTGCGGTGGCACCATGCCCAGGACGATTTCCAAAGGTATGGGTACTTTCCCGAGCTGCCGCTCAAACCAAAGCCGCCTCTCTTGTTCCTGGTTGCCCCTGGATTCCGATTCCATCCCGCCAATGATATCGTAATAAGATACTTGTCCCCAGAAATCGAAATCGTGCGCATCGCGCTGGCCGAGAACTGGCGCAGGGGCTTACGCGTAATGTTCAGGCAGTAGGGGTGGTTGGACTTGGTAAAGCAAATCAGTGCAAAAAACAGCCCGAAAATAAGAGAAGCAGCCTTGGCATAACCAACGCTGCTTCCCGGGGTGTGTCCTTGTAGTGGTTTGCTTAATTAGACGCCACAAAAATAAAAAGGTTGCAGAGATTAAAATAATTTTAGCGCGGTCGAGAGAGGCTGGTGTTCGGTTTCTGTAATATCCGACAAGGCGCAAGTCTCAGTAAAATAAATACTTGCGCCACTTCTCATCTTTATTGCCAATAAGCCGCATCAATTGCCTTGAGGTATGGAGGGTAAAAGGGCGAGGCCGTCGCGCCAGGGCGAAGCCTGCCTCCTCAGGAGTGCGGTCGCCTTTGCTGTTGTTGCACTGGTAGCAGCAGGCGACCAGGTTCTCCCACGATGAGCGTCCTCCGCGCGAGCGCGGGACCACGTGATCCAGCGTCAGCTCCGACGCCGGCAGCGTACGGCTGCAAAACTGGCATGTGTTGCGATCCCGCAACAGAATATTCTTCCGCGACAACGCTCGAGTCTGCTGGGGAATATGCCGGTAGGCCAGCAGACGAATTACAGAGGGCACCGGTAGCGCCCTGGACGCCGAATGTACGTGTGTTTGGTTGACCTCCTCCGCCTGGGCCACGCCCTTGATCATCAGCACCATGGCTCGCCGTACAGCGGTGACATTGATTGGCTCGAAGGTGGCGTTCAGTACGAGGACAGGCTCCTGCATGATGGCGGGTTTCCGGGCGGCGGGGGGTATCGAGCCCGGCGGACGCTGTTCTCCTCGGGATTCCGGCAAGGGTTTCGGCCGGGGAGGTTTACCGCTATGGCCAAATGCTTTCATTCCCCAAGGTCCTGGTAACGCATTGGCACCTCCGCGTTTAGCACCTGCGGCAGAGCTCTTGCAACCGTCAGACCCATCACCCGGGACGCACCGGCCTGCCTTAAAGCCTTCGAGCAAGCGTCAAGAGTCGCCCCAGTGGTGAATACATCATCTACCAGCAAAACGCGCATTTTGTCAACCTGAGCCCTCTTATGCGTAGCATAAGCGCCACGCACGGTCTCCCAGCGCTCACGTCTGGTCAGGCGCAGCTGGTTCGGCCGTGGCCGGGTCCGGACGAGCAAATACGCTCCGAAAGGGATGCCCAGCATTCGGGACAGTGGGCGGGCGATGAGTTCAGCTTGGTTATAGCCGCGCTCGCGCAGCCTGCCCGGGTCCAGGGGAACGGGAACTAAAACGTCCGCGCAGAACGTGGCGGAGTCACCTTTCACAAGACTCGCGAGTAGCCCTGCAAACCACTTCCCTAACGGCGTGACTTCGCCGTATTTGAGCATAAGTACCGCACGGGCCATTGCTGGAGTGTAGGCGCCAAAGCTTCGCGCCATATTGAAATCGTACGCGCCGCGCCGGCACATATGGCATTGAGGCGCCGTGACGCCTCCGGTGACGGCGGCCGAAACAATCGGCCGGCCACATTGTGCGCACAACGGTGCGGGAAGTGGCTGCGTGAGAGTCTGGAAACACGACCGGCAGAACGGTATGCGATTGCCGGTATCCAGCATTTTCCCGCAGATCCGGCAGGGAGCCGGAAATACCAGAGAAGCAAGGGCCGCGCGCATGCCGCGCCATTGGGACCTTACGGAAGCGGCAAAGCTCGTCATTGTCGGCCAATCCTACGCCGGTACACGAATAGTGACAAGTCGGGAATTACGCAAAGCGGGCGTCCCGATAGGATCGAGACGCCCGCGTCCAACGTCGATCGTACGATGTGACTTAGCTAAAGCAGGCCTTGCTCGTGCTTTTCTGCGCAGGATACGCAGTAACGAGCCCAAGGCACGGCTTCCAGACGCTTTTGCTGGAGTTCCTCTTCACACTCGATGCAGATGCCGTACGTTCCGTTCTTGATGCGCAAAAGCGCATCGTCGATCAACGCGAGCATGTTCCGGTCGGTATTGGTCTGCCCAAACAAGAATTCCTTGGTATACGAATTGGCGGCTTTATCTGCGAGATCCACAGTGGGATCGTCATCGGCCGTCCGTCCTTCTTCCTCGGTCCGGGCGATGGATTTCAGCAATTCCTCGCGGCGAGTTTGCAGCTTCTTCTTATAATAATCCAGACGCTTCTTATCCATAGTTGCAGTTCCCACGGTTCCCTCAATCCTCACAATCACAAACGCGAGATTGTAGGCCTGCTGTTTACAACTGTCAAGGAAGCCTGTGTGTACCCAATCCGTCCGTAAGGTAGGAGTGAGCGGTCTTGGCAGCCTGAATGCGAGTTGATGCGACCCTTCCTTGTTATCCATACTCAGTGATTTATCCTGAATTCCGAAGTTGAAGTCGGTTTCATAGGGATCTGATGGCCGATTTTGGATCATGTTTGGGTTTGCGGATGGAACTTCGGCGAAGTTGCGGGACCGTACGTTAACAGGTTTTCCAGCA
>JBEKCU010000311.1:0-5175 GCA_050014735.1 Candidatus Acidiferrales bacterium
CTGAGTGTCGGGTTGTCCTTGGCCAATCTTATTCATTGTGATCGGCTGGAACGTAATCGATTGCAGAGTTCTCCCCTGGAACTCGACGTGCGCGACCGCACTTTCCCATATAATGGGTTCGTCCAGCTGTATGTCCACCGGCGGCACATTAAAAATGAAGTTACCCAGGTCATAAAAAATCGGCCGGTCGTGGTAGATCTCCACACCGTGTATCAGAGGCATCCCATGCATCACGATGATATCCGCGCCGGCATCGATTTCTTCGTGTGTCCATTTTTTGAGCCAATCCGCTGGACCTAATCGCTCAGGCAATTCTTCGAGGAGGATCGTTCCGAATGGCCTGTTCAGAAACACATGATTGTGTTCGTACACGACGACGAGATCTGCATGTTTGTGGGCGTCGCGGATGCTCTGAAGAATACGTTGCTTGTCCTCCGGGTTCGGCTCGTTGCCGGGCGTGGCAGGGAGCAGGGTCGTGGATTCGTTCGGCTTGCCCCCGGCTTCAATTCGTAGCTCATTTACGCCTGGCCGCGTTGCCGTGGCCAATGCTCCCTCCGCAATCAGGCCAGAGGCCATCGCTACGAGCGCGATCGTGCCCTTCGGTGTGTGCAGATAACCTGGCGCGGCGGCTTCCTCCAGTGTGTTCCCGATTCCGGCATGAGTTATGTTGCGGCTCGTTACCTCCCGGAGGGTGTTCTGAATGCCCGGGACTTTTAGATCGAACGAATGATTATCGGATAGAGCCAGTAGGTTGAAGCCCAGAGCCTTCAGAGCGTCGAGCGCCTCCGGTGGGGAGAGGAATCGGCCATCGTGAGTTGACTGGTCTTTCTCGATCACAGCCGCTTCAAAGTTTGTAAATATCACGTCGCCCTTCAGCAGTGGCGATATCGTCGCGACGGCTGTTGGCGTATTCACGCGGATATCCGCTCGAATCATCGATTGCCCGGTCAACGTGATGTTGAGCGGTTGCGACTGCGCCGATACTTGGATCGCCACGACGAATACAAGGGCGAGGCAGGTTGCCGGCAGGAGGAGTCGACCGCAACTTATTGTTAATCTCTTGACCATGTGTATTCTCCTCCGGGCTACGAGACTCGAAAAAACTGCTCTTTTTGAGAGGTAACCATGAACTGGCCGAGAAGTTACCGCATGCGAAATGCAAACACAAGGCTCCGGCCGGGTTTCCATTTCGTCCCTCTAACTCCTCCCGCGCACGGTAGATTCGGGGCGGATCGCCTCTGTCTTTCGGAAGCCATTCCGAACATGGGCTTCCATGTTGCACGCAGGATACCTACCCATCAGCAGCCTTCTGGGAGTGTGCGATTTGCCCGTTTCCCCAGCGCGCTGTTCATCGGGAGCCAGCGGGGGACACGCCAGTGGCGGTCCCAGTACTCACAAATTCCACATAGCTCCAGAAATCGTTACGGGGTGAGTGGCGGCGTGTGGTAAAAAACGATCCTAGTCGGAGGCAGATATTCGAATGACGGAACGTCGCACCGCAAGGCGATATAATTTGTCGCTGCCCATAATTGTTCGTGCGCCTATTGACGCAGAGGCCGCCTCTAAGACCGGGAAGATCCTGGACATCTCCAACCGGGGTGTCTGTTTCACGATCGACAATAATCTCAGCGCTGGTTCCGACGTGGATCTCACGATGATTCTTCCCGCCGAACTCACAGGTGGCGCCGAAGTGTTCATCAGAGCCGCCGGAAAAGTTATTCGAGTGGACATACGCCCCGGGGATGACGATCGGAATGTCGCTGCCGTGTTTGAGATGTACGATATCGTCCGCAACGAAGCCACCATTGCATGACGACGGAGAATGCGACGAGTCAAATAAGTCTGTGCGGATCGCTCGTAAAGGGCGTCGCGCTGGTCCCCGTTGGCTGCTCGCTCACGCCTGTCCGGCTTTCCTTCTGCTAAACAGATAACCGTAATACAAGCTATTGCAGTTCCTGCAAGAGTAACGGCGCACAAGGACCATTTGCAGAATCAGGCGCTTGAATAATCCTCGCCCTCTATGACGGTATACTTCGAAGCTGCCACACCGTGGACATTGACGAAAGCGAGACCAGGGCATCCACATCGTCGCTTTGTTCCTCCTCGGGCTGTGAAGGCGGCTTATATACATCGCGGGAGATTAAGGTAGCCTTAAGACTTATCGAATGATGGCTCCAGCTCGAAACTCTGTTTTCAGGAATGACAGCGATATAGTGAACCAGTCCCCCGCGACCGATCTTTTGCTAGCGGCCCGAGTGTAGCTACACCGAGTTCAGTGAGTTCTTCTCGAAATGCATGGAATTTGTCAGATTCCGACAATCCTATTTTCCCAGGACTTAGGCGTAAGAACTTTGCAATCTTTGCGGAGGCCTGCTCAAGCAGCAAATTTGTTGTATTGAGCGCGGGAGTAGGAGTACGATGCGCAAACCAAAAGGCCAAATAGGAAATTGCGGGGAACCGGCCCGAAAAAGAGGCCGTTGGACACATGATCGACAGTGGCCGGCAAACCATGATGGAAATGCCCGGCCACGCGAGGAACCTGATGAACAAACACGTATTCCTCAAGCTAGTAATCACGGCGTTGTTCGTCTGCGGTCTTGCGCATGTTGCCGGCGCACAACAAGTCGCGATGACGGTGGACGCGACGAAGATGGGTGCGCCCATCTCCCCATACATGTACGGGTTTTTCACGGAACTTCACGAGAATAATAACGAGGGCGGTTTTTGGGCCGAGATGCTCGGAGACCGGAAATTCTTCAATCCGGTGAACTCCGGTCCCGACCGCGAACCATCCGCAGGGCGCAGGGCGAGACCGAGGGCGCCCAGGTTCAAGCCCGTGGGTCCGGACGAGTTCGTAGTGATGGACCGGCAGAAGGTCTTCGTGGGTGAGCACAGCCCCATGGTGAAGCTGGAAACCACCACGCCGCATGGGATTCAGCACGCGGGCCTGGGAGTCCGAAAGGGGAGAAGCTATTCGGGTCGAGTGGTTCTCGCGGCCGATCCTGGCGCGGACGTGAAGGTTAGCCTCGTCTGGGGGCCCAATTCGGGCGACCGGCAGACCATCCCCATGAAGGCGCTCCGCGCCGACTACGCCACGTTTCCCCTAAGCTTCACGGCTGGGGCGGATACCGACGATGCTCGGCTGGAAATCGTGGGAACCGGGAAAGGAACGTTCCACATCGGCGCCGTGTCGCTGATGCCGGCCGATAATCTTTACGGCTATCGCAGAGACATGATCGAGCAAATGAGAAAGATCGGACCCACGATGTTCCGCTGGCCGGGTGGGAATATGGTCTCCTCCTGGGACTGGCGGGATTCCATCGGCGATCGGGACAAACGCCCCCCGCGCCTGAACCCTGCCTGGGACGAAGTGCAGCAGAACGATTTGGGAATCGATGACTACATGGTCCTCAACAAGCTGCTCAACATGGAGCCGTACATCTGCGTGAATGCCGGTTTCGGCGACGCCCATTCCGCTGCCGAGGAAGTGGAATACGTGAACGGTTCGGTGGACACGCCCATGGGCAGGTTGCGCGCGGCCAATGGCCATCCGGAGCCATACAAGGTGACCTGGTGGAACGTCGGTAACGAGATGTGGAACACGTCTCAAATGGGCTTCATGGCGGCCAATCAGTACTGGATCAAGCACAACATGTTCGTTCAAGCGATGAAACAGGTGGACCCGCACATCAAGATTGTGACCTCCGGCGCATCGCCCGTTGAAACCAGCCAGAGCCACGCATCCCTCGCGATCACAGGAAAGCACGTTGCCGCTTTCGGTGGACCTGCGGACTTTACCGGCGCTCTGCTGGCTAACTCCTCGGATTACTTCGACGCCGCCGCCGAGCACATTTACCCATCGATGGTGGATATGGCCTTCGATGCCGATAAAGAAGACTACGTGAAGGTGGACGAGCCGCTGGTAGCTCGCGCCCGGAAGATCGGCAACGCTGTCCGTGCCGTGGTCGATGCCTGGGGCGAGTACCAGGAGAGATTCCCAAAACTGAACATGGATCGATATCCAGTCGCGCTCGACGAGTGGGTCTCCGAATGGGTTGGAGAACGCGGTATGCGCGCCCCCGGCTATTCGATGTTTGCGCCGCTGTCCTGCGCCCAGGCGATGCAGGAAATGTTCAGGCACTCGAATATGTTCATCATGTCGTCATACACCGCTGCGCCCCAGCTGCTGAACACCAGCAAAACCGACTCAACGATCCACCCGCTCGGCCTGATGTTTGAAATGTACCGCAGGCATTTCGGAACTATTCCGGTGGATATAACGGGGAACTCTCCGCAGCACGACGTGAAAGGGACGGTGTTTGTCGACAAGGGCAAGGTCTCCTCCGGCAGCGATACCTATCCGCTGGATGCTGCGGCTGCCCTGACGGCCGACAAAAAGGCCCTGACCGTGGCAATCGTCAACCCGACCGATTCCGAGCAGTTGATCGATGTCGCGATCAAGGGCGTGACCGTTCAGGACAAGGGCCGGTTGTGGCGAATCGCCGGCTCACAGCTGACCGACGACAATGAGCCGGGCAAGCCGCTGGTCGTGGACATTGTGGAGAGTCCGCTGACAGGGGCACCTGGCCGGCTGACGGTTCCCAAGCTCAGCATCAGCATGTACGAATTGCCAATCCGATAGCTCGAGGAATCCTTCGGCACTGCAATTCGGAGACCGGGTAGAACTGCGCCGAGTAGCGAGTCCACCCACCACGTATGGATGGAGGACACGGAAGCCAGCACACTACTTTCCTCGTGGGTGAGTTCTGAGCGGAGTAAGACACCAGATTCGGTTCCAAGTCCGGCGAAGTTCTTTTCGTCATGTGAGAGTCTGTCTTCGAGGGTGCCGTTTCGCCAAACCTGGCGAGCGCCGCAACGCTCGTTTCACCCGCTTGTTCCAGCGAGATGCTGGTCCTGATGCGTTGCGAAATCAATAGAAAGCTTGCTTGGATCTGTCGGATCGGGGCGGAATCGCAGGTCGCAGATCGAACAGGCATATTCGCCGGTCCATACGCGTTTGCCTTCCCGGTTTGTCATTACCGCCCTGAGGCAGACCTTTTCAGCTGGCATACTGGAAGCCTACATCGATTCCAGCAATAGCATATGGCGGAAAAGATTCAAAGTGTGACTGATTTCGGGGAGGGCCGTAATTTAGAAAAATGCGTTCGAAGAAAT
>JBEKCU010000312.1:0-9827 GCA_050014735.1 Candidatus Acidiferrales bacterium
CGTCGGCGGCGGTGAAGAGCTTAATGTTTGTCCAATACGTATAACCAAGCACAATTGCGCCGAAGAAAATTCCCATTGTAAGCCCAATTGCGGCATGCGCTTTCGCCCCTCTGTGCTTGCGTTTGACCATCCAGGCGAGGATCGCGGCGAGACATCCGTACTCGACTGCTTTGATTATTCCCAGCACCAGCGGAGAAGGGCCCTTGACAACGGCAGGCGCGGCGCCAAGAGCCGCTCCCACGCCCTTCTGAACTGAGCGAGCGATTTTGAAAGCCACCGACGCGGAAAGCACGCCGGAAATTCCTTTTAAAGATACGGGCAACTTCGATGCGGCCATCGCCACCGAAATACTCGCGCACACGATAGTGGACCAGGCGATTCTTTGCGCAAAATCCACGATCAAAGGATTCAGTTTGGGGAAACGTCCAAAAGCCACGGAAACTGCCAGGAGCGAAAGCTGGATTACCAACCCAACGAAAATCGAAAGCCAGCATACATGTAGCACCAGGGCAGCCGTGCTCGTGCCGATGGGTATGGACTCCGCTTCGTGACCATTCTTAGTATTCTCGACGTGGACCTGCCGTCCGAGACTCACCGGAGCGCTCAGCCATGTCTTGCTCCGGGCTAGAAAATTTGGGGCCGCGCTCACGTTCCTGGGCATCGGCTCGGATTCGTGGCCGGACTGGACAGTTTTGGCACGGACATGATGACGGACGACTACTGGAGCGGTTAGCCACACCTTGATCGAATGCAGCATCGTTCCACTTTGAACCCTTGGTTTCTGAGAGGCGCTGTCGCGTATCATTTGACGGCTCCTGGAAAGACGGGGATTGATTGACGCATGTTAGTTCGGTGCCTCGCTCAAGTCAATTACTGGGTGAGTCATGAGACGAGCATTTCGGGAATTCTGCTTTTAATCGAACCGCTCCGGTTGTTCCAGATGCACATTTGAAGTACCATTTCGAAAGACGATGCGATAGCGGCACCGCGCTTTGCTGTTTTTTCTGTTTTGTTCGCAACGATGAGGCCGGGGACTGAAATTCTCCGGCATTTACTAAACTTGACTAAGCGCTCATTGCTTTTATTCCCGCAGATGAATACTTCAAATTTGGCGCCTTTAACAAGAAGAAAGCCAGATGAGGTCACTTTCTGTTCCCTTTTCGTGTTTTTGATATTTGCGGTGACAGCCGGGGGATGCGGAACAGTGGGTGGAGCATACCAAAAGTTCACGGAAAAGCAACATTCGGTGACAATTACCTGGGAGCCAAGCGTGTCTCGCGTGGTTGGGTACAACGTCTACAGGGCCGACGCTTCGGGCAACAACTTCACAAAGTTAACCTCTCAGCCTGTTTTTGCGACGAAATATACGGACCTCACGGTGGAAGCCGGAAAAACATACACCTACTATGTATCTGCAGTGAGTTTGAACGGAGTGGAGAGTAAGCCCTCGGCAAATGTAACCGCGAAAGTCCCATCCCCCTGAAAGCCAACCTGAGAAATTGGGGAAGAATACCGCCGAACTCTAAATTTCTACCAACTACATCCCATTCTGGTGCAGGATGACGTACACCCGTTCGGCCACAAGGCGATTCCCTTCCGGACTGAGATGCGCAAAATCGATGTAGATCGTGTCTTCGCGATTGTCCAGCGCGTCGGCAATGTCGAAAAAATCCTGACGCTTTTGAGATTTCGCCAAATTGTACATCCTCTCAAAAGTCTCCTGCATTCCATCGTTGGTTGCTAACGTCTTGTGGAGGATTGTTTTTTCCTCATCGCTCAGCCGTTTGTTACCGGCCAGCATCACGGGTTGCCAGAAGAAAGCATATTTGAACCCATATTCACGGCCTAACTCACTGACCAGGTCAAGATTCTTGAGATAAGCCACTTCCATCTGCGTTTGAATCCGGTCGTTGCTCACTTGACGGGAAAACTCGGGCTGCGATGGATTCCGCATGCGGCGCAAATTGGCACCTATCCTGGTAATGGACTGAAACGTTTTCGACTCCAGCAACGTTTGCACCATTGAGTTGGACCGCGGGCGGTTCCAGCCCGTTTGCATGGGATCGCCGGATTGGAGTTTGCTTTTGATCCGGTCATTATTTTGAGGAACATCGATCATGCCCGACTGATAGAGAGTGAACGCATCGTTGACCCCATCGTAAAAAATCACGAGATCCGGTTTGCGTGGAGCGCGCTTCAACTCCTGCATGAACTCGATCGTTTCCTGCGTGTTCACCCAGGCGGAGGTGCCGTAATTGCGTACACAAACCGGCATGCCGGATTTTTCGTATCGTTCAGCCAGCAACGATGGGATCGTGAGCCAGTCCGGCGAACCAGCGCCCCACATTGTTGAACCACCAAAAATCCAGATCGTATAATTCTGGCCGGAGCAATCCGAATGGGCGGTTCGGCGGAGGCCATCGTCTTCTATGACAATCGTTTCGCCTTTAAACGGCGCTCTTCTCCAGATTACGTACGGCTCGTAAAGCACGTTGAACGCAGCCACTTCCTCGCGCCAGTACGTGGCAGCCCAGGGCTGTGATTTGTACACCGAGAGCGCCGCCGATGCCTGGGCATTCTCAAGCCCACCTTGCCGCACCTCAGTAATCTTGAACGAAATCGCCGATATAACTTCAATGAGGACCAGAAGAACTACAGTGAACGCGATGGAAAACGAAATCTTGGAGATCAACGGGGGAGGCTGATCCATAGTTAGAAGAGGACTCCAAGTCCAAAGAACGACCCGCGAGCTTCAGAGAGAGCGCTTGGATCTTAAAAAAGCGAGTAAATGAGCGGACCGAGCGCCGAGCTTTCCGCCACCACGATCAGGACTCCGAAGACCAGCAATATCACAATCATGGGCATAAGCCACCAGATCTTATTCTTCATGAAAAACCGAAGAAGCTCGCTAGACGTGCTCGCTTTTGTTTTCACGCTGTCCAGAACGGCCATAGTTTCTCCTGCCTAATTTCTTCCAATGAATAAGAAAGTATCGCATTCCATCCATCATCTCGACAAGGTTTCTGTGAATCCGCTCGAACAGGCATGGCGTGCCCCTAAGGAAACTGGCGCAACAGATAATTCGGCTCCACCAGTTTTAAGACTTATAAACCAGGCAATTCTCCATCACTAGCAGATCCATATCGCTCTTGCTGAACGTCTGGAAGGCCTCGCGAGGCGTATTCACGATCGGTTCACCGCGCAGGTTGAATGAAGTATTCAGTAGCACCGGTACGCCGGTGGCTTCCCCAAAACGCTCAATCAGACGGTAGTAGCGAGGTGAAATATCGCGGTGCACGGTTTGGAGGCGGGCTGTACCGTCCACGTGGGTGGTCGCGGGAAGGAGGTGCTGCTTGTCCGATCTAACTTTCACGACGTAGAGCATGAAACGGGCCGGAAAACTCTGCTCCGGCTTATCGATTTCAAAGAACTCGCTCGCGCGTTCGGCAAGAACCGATGGGGCAAAGGGGCGATAGGGCTCCCGAAATTTGATCTTCGTGTTCACGATGTCCTTCATGTCGGCACGGCGCGGGTCTGCGAGGATCGACCGATTCCCTAACGCGCGTGGCCCCCACTCGAAACGCCCCTGCGACCAGCCTACTACTTTGCCGTCCATCAACGCATTCACGACGCGGCTAAGCAATTCCTCTTCGTCATCGAGCCGCTCAAAGGGAATGCGGTTCTCGCGCAGGAACTTCTCTACTTCGGCCGTGCAATGGTGTTCGCCCCAATATGCGTGCTCCATCACCAGTTTGCGCGGCTGTTCCAGCACGGTATGGTATCCATAGAGAGCGGCGCCCAGAGATCCTCCATCGTCGCCGGCGGCGGGCTGAATATAAATTCGATCGAACGGTGCTTCCTTCAGGATCTTACCGTTGCCAACGCTGTTCAGCGCCACGCCCCCAGCCATGCAAAGATTCTTGAGTCCTGTAGTCCGGTGGGATTCAAGCGCCATCTTGACCATCACGTATTCCGTGACGGCCTGAATGCTTGCGGCTACATCGGCATAGTGCTGATTGAGCTCGCCCAACTGGTCGTAATTTTCCGGCTTCCGCCCGAAATATGAGGGGTATCCGGTCGAGGGCGTAAAGAAATTCAGCTTCGGATCGCGCGGTGAACCGAACAACTCAATAAACTTCTCGCCATACATTTTTACGGTCGAGTAAGCAAATGTGAAATATTCCATGTTGAGTTGGAACCCGCCGTCGTCGTCGACGCAAAGGAGCTTCATCACTTTGTCCACATAGCGAGGCGTTCCGAAGGGCGCCATGCCCATAACCTTATATTCGCCTTCATTCACTTCGAACCCTAGAAATGCGGTGAATGTGCTGTACAGAAGGCCCAAAGAATGCGGAAAACGTATTTCCTTCAGCAATTCGATCGAGTTGCCCCGGCCTATTCCGATCGACGCCGTGGTCCACTCCCCAACTCCGTCGATGGTTAGAATGGCCGATTCGTCGAACGGCGAACACAAAAACGCGCTCGCCGCGTGGGACAAATGATGCCCGCTGAACAGGATTCGCGTCGCTGGAATCTTGAGGCGCTTTTGAATGAGGCCCTTGATCCATAACTTGTCTCCCATCCAGGTGATCATCGCCTCGCGGAAGACTTTGTGCGACCGGGGAAACATCTGCATGCTCGTCATCAGCAGGCGCTCGAACTTCACGAATGGCTTCTCGAAAAACACGACGGCGTCCAAATCGGCGCTCTCGATGCCTGCCGTGCGCAGACAGAAGTCGATAGCCAACTCAGGAAAATCAGAATCGTGTTTCTTGCGTGAGAAACGCTCCTCCTGGGCGGCTGCGACCAGTGCACCGTCGCAAAGGAGCGCCGCTGCCGCATCGTGGAAGTAACAGGAAATGCCCAGCACCTTCATCAGAACTGTTTCCTTGCTTGATCCAGGGGCGATCCTTCCGAGGGAGAAATCGGCTGCCATCCGCCGCGGCTGCCGGGTTTGATCGCAAGGGGGTCGCTGCCCCAACGAATGGCCAGCGCGAACGGGCAGAATATGGTGAAATAAAATATCGCCATCAGGATCCGAGCCTGAAATTGCCCGACCCTCTTAGCGATGCGCTTCCAGCCCTGCCAAAAGCGTCCAAGAAAGGTTTTTGCCGGTTGTTGTTTCCGCGCCATTTGTGATGTCGATGTGTTTTACCGCTACCTTATAGAATTTAGAGGCGAGGGGCGGTTAGCTCAGCGGTTAGAGCGTCCGGTTTACACCCGGAAGGTCCGCGGTTCAAACCCGTGACCGCCCACCATTTTCCGACAATTCCATCGCACGTGCCTGATTGGATCGTGACCCGGGAGCTCTTAAATCGGGCTCCCCGTCACGTCCCCTTTGTGGATTTCGGGGAAGTTCGTATTTTTCGGAAGCGGCCGGATTTCTCCGCCTTCTTATATTCCTGGATCGCGAGATCGATGATGGGGTGAGCGAGCCTTGGGGGAGAAATTTCGTCTACCTGTACTTCCTTATTTTCCAGCTGCTTGTAGTCTTGAAAAAAGCGCCGTAGCATGGCGACTTTATGCGGCGGCAGTTCGCTGGCCTGACGGTAGTGATTGTATTCGGGGTCGGCCGTCGCAACCGCAATGATCTTGTCGTCCCGGGTGCCCTGATCGATCATGGTCATAATCCCGATCGTGCGAGCATTCACAATGGTGAACGGCGCAACCGGTTCCTGACAAAGTACGAGGACATCGAGGGGGTCCATGTCTTCGGCCATTGTCCGAGGAATGAATCCATAATTTGCGGGATAGTGCACTGCGGAGTAAAGAACTCGATCCATGCGGAGCATTCCGCTCTCTTTATCCAGCTCATACTTCACATTCGACCCAAGCGGAATCTCGATAACGACCCTGCATTCTTCCGGCACCTTATCGCCAGGATCCAAGTCATGCCACGGATGCATCGCTGTCCTCCTGATCGGACGCCTGTTTGAAATTTACAGATACTCGCTTGTTCGGGACAGATGGCACGGGCACGGCACGCCGTGCCCCTGTCATGGGCCGGCAATAATTCTGGTCTTTTCATGCCCGATTCGTTTCCCGGCTGATAGCTGACAGCCCTCGCCGGGAACCGCTACTAGAAGATTACTGGAAAGGAAGGACCAAAGCTCCAAACAATTCACTTGGGTGTGCCCTTACTCTTCCCAATGGGCAGGTTGCTCGCCCGGGCATACGGTGCGCATTCGGCTAATACCTAAGCGGCTCCGGGCGCTTGCTGTTCATCGCTACAATTTCATCGCTCAAGGCGTCTTTTCGAATGGCTTAAGTGTGGAGGGCTCTAAACGGATACTGGGATAAACAGCCACATGACCGTCCCGTTGGCGAAACATCGTGCTACAAGAGCGCAGGCTCACCGCGAATCGTTTCGCCAGCTTTGAACTTGTCTATTCATCGCGTTATAGCATTCGCAGGAGGCTTTCTCCAATCCAGCCCGATTTTCTATCGTCACTCGGCCGCGTTTGTAGGTGATCAGTCCCTTTTTATTGAGGCTGCGAGCAGCAACGGTCACGCTCGCTCGCCTCGTGCCAAGCATGTGAGATAGGAATTCCTGAGTCAGCAGAAAGCTGGACTCCCCGACTCGGTCCTCGCTCATTAGTAACCATCGCGCCAATCGCGCCGCGACCTCGTGGAGGCGATTACACGCGGCAATCTGGTTGGACTGGATGGCTAATTCCTGCGAGTATCGCTGCAAGCCCTTTTCCATGTTAGGACATTTATCGAGTACTTTTTTCAATTGTCGAACGGAGATCTTGATCGCGGTGGCCGCAATTTGAACAATTGCCCGAGTGGGACTGGTGCTATATCCCACGATAACCGGCAAACCGATGAAGCCCTCCTTGCCGGTTAAGCCAACTTCAACACTCTTCCCATCGGACATGACCTTGATAACGGACACTACACCGCTATTCAAGAAATAGGCAAACACGATCGGCCGCCCTATTTCGTTCAAGATCGTGCGGGCTGGTAGTTGAACCGGCTCCGATGCCGATAAGACTAAATTCAGTTCTTTACGGGGAATGGCGAGAAGAATTGCGTTTTGAGTCGTCCGGGCGCCGTTATTCCCGGCGCCCGCCTGCGCACCAGTTTTCGCTCGAACTTTTTTGAGCCTCCCAGCCATTCCGCAACCCCCAAAGTGTATATCCCTGATCGCAAGGGACCGCAGATGCCAGGCCGCGGAAGGATGCCAAACAGAACACCAAACGTACTCCTTTTTAACGCAGAATACTAGCTAACAATGGTAATGGAGATAAAACGCGCTAAGATTCTCCTTCCAATATATGGCCTGTTACATTGTTACATTCGAGGCTATCGGCGCAAACGCGGACCAAACAATTCGCGACCGCCTCAAGACATTAAGCGGCTATTGTCCGATCAATGCCCATTCTTGGGCTGTTCTCACCGACAAAACGGCTATCGAATTAAGAGATTTCCTTTCCGTGGACCTTCCCGCCTCTCGCATTTTTGTGGTTCGATCCGGAACGCTGGCAGCTTGGACGAACGCGTATGGCGAAAAGAACAACGAGTGGCTAAAGAAGAATCTTTAGAACTATGGTACCAACTCCACAGGACAGTGATGACAAACCTCTCCGGGTTCGCCGGGGAAGAGTGGAGTCTGTAGACTTGTACGAGATTAAAGACAGCGAATTGGACTTATTTCGAAAGGGTTCTCCGGCTGACCTACAGTTGAATTTTGCCGTTTTCCTGCTTTCAATAGCATTCACCGCTGTAGCGGCCCTGTATACCGCTACGTTTTCTAACGCCAATGTGCACACGACATTTATCGTCATTGCAGTCATCGGTATATTGTTTGGCGTTTATCTCCTAATTGCGTGGGCAATGAATCGCACGTCGCTTACGATTACTTGTGATCGCATACGCGAAAGGATAAAAGAGCCGGACCTAGTGATAACTTCTACTTCGCGAACGGAAATAACAACAGTCGAACCAAGTGAACCAAAGTAATGACCCAGCCTAATCATGCTGCTAGGAGTTCTGAAACTTCCCACTGATGAGACGAAATTCCTGCCTGCATCGCAGGCGTGACTCGTAAAGTTTGATGGACGCGGCAAAAATTGTAATGTGCGAAATGCAATGCACAAGCCGCTTTCAGGTGTGAAAGTTTCTTCGAAAAAGCATTCGTCAGGCGCGTGAATCGGCGCAATTGCATCCGCATCGTGAGATTCTGCCGTTCAATGTGCGACGTTGAAATTAGGTGTTGCTTCGGGTTTCCTGTGACTGGTATCGGTAAGGCATTGACGAACTCACCGGGGCTGTACCGCTTGTCCTGAGTCGAACCTTCCTGATAGGTCTTAATCAGCATGGCGTAATCCACGTTTGCCCCGAACGCATCCTCAACTGCCGGGAGATACGGCCGGAATCCGTCTGTGGTCAATTGCACGCGATTAGCGAGCCGTTCCTGCAGGTCTTGGATAAAGTACCATGCGTTCTCAGAAGTACGCTTGCCGACACGATAACAAGGCACCAGCTTGGTTTCTGAGTCCATTGCCACGAATACATATTGGTCGCCTACCTGTTCGGGATTATCGGCTGCCGTAATTCGCTTTTCCTTTTTGCCCACGTAGGTCCAAATTTCATCGGCTTGCACGATTTTGCAGGGTAGCGATTGCATCTTGGAATCCATCAGATCGGCGCAGTTCTCGCCGACGCGAAGTAGGACGCGCATGACGGTCTTATGCTCCACGCCAACCATACGAGCCGTAGCCCGAATCGAATTGCCTTCCACCAACGCGCTGATTATCTTGGTTTGTTTCTCAATCGGCAGGATGTTCATTTCGGCTTGTCTTTTCTGCGGAGCAATCCGATAATGCGGTTTGGATCGGCATGCGGCTAACTCCGCGTGTTGGATTTGGCCCCGTTCTCAGTTCGCTGCTGAGGCGGGGCTTTTGTTTACACCCACACTTATATACTTGCTCGGGCATGTAGTCAAGATATTTATTGACTTCTTGCACTGGCAAGTATACCCTCCTGACAGAGGTTGCCGTTCATGGAAGAAGAGAAAGAAGCAATTGATGGCGCAAAGGCCATGTCCGCTCTCGGCGCGACAAAAGGCGGTCTAGCGCGTGCAAAGGCGTTGAGTCCTGAAAGGCGTAGCGAGATTGCCAGAGCTGCCGTGGAAGCAAGATGGGCTAAAGAAGGCAAGGTACCGTTGCCTAAGGCAACGCATGAGGGGTTATTGGATGTTGGTGACATCGTAATCCCTTGCGCGGTGCTTGAAAACGGGCAGCGAGTGCTAACGCAAAGTGGATTGATGAAGGCCCTAGGGAGGGCGAGACAGGCAAAGGGCCGCGAATATTACGATGCTGACGTCAACATGCCCGCTTTCTTGACCGCAAAGAACCTTAAACCCTTTATATCTCCTGAGTTAGGAGTGACGTCCAGTCAAATCGAATTTCGAACAGTGCGGGGTATGTCAGCGTTCGGTTATCCGGCTGAACTGCTTCCTAAAGTGTGCGGCGTATTTTTGGATGCGGACGATGCTGGCGCTCTTACTAAGGGGCAAAAACACATAGCCGTTCAAGCCAGAGTGTTGATTCGCGGTCTGGCGCACGTGGGAATTATCGCCCTTGTTGATGAGGCAACGGGTTATCAGGATGAACGGTCCCGCGACGCTCTAGCGAAAATACTTGAAGCGTTTATTGCAAAGGAATTGCGCCCTTGGGTTCGGACGTTCCCCACTGATTTTTACAAGGAGATGTTTCGTTTACGACAGATTCCTTATAGGAGCGATGTAAAACGTCCTCAGTATATCGGTGTGCTTACCAATGATCTCGTATATGCCCGTCTTGCCCCCGGCGTCCTCGAAG
>JBEKCU010000313.1:0-5141 GCA_050014735.1 Candidatus Acidiferrales bacterium
CCGCTGTCCACAAACTCCGCCACCAACTGCCGGACCTCCGCTCCCGTCCGTCGCCGCACCGATATCCCCTCTTCTCTCTGCATTCCTCAACTTCATCACAAACATCGCTCCTCGAACAGATGCGTTAGTCGAACGCTTACGTCTCAGGAGATCACAATATGATCCTTGACAGCGAACTGGATCAGATCCGCGGTTGTCTTGATACCCAAACCTTCCATCATCCGGTATTTGTGAAACGCCACCGTTCTGGCCGTCACGCTTAAAATGTCGGCGGCTTCTTTCATGGATCTGCCTTCGGCCAATAGCTGCAGCACTTCGCGCTGACGCGGCGTCAACTCCTTGCGTGCTTTTCTGCCATCGGGATTCTGAATGAATGCATTTTCCATCGCTTGAGCGATCTGCGGCGTCACGTAGGATTTTCCTTTCAACGCATCTCATATTGCTTGAAACAATTCCGAGGCAGCAGATTTTTTCAGCAGGTACCCGGAAGCCCCCCAGTTGGAGCGCCTCGCGGGCGAGATCCGGATCCTCATTCATTGTTAGGAAGACCAGCTTGACTGCGGGCATCTCATCTTTGAGTCGCCTCCCGGCATCGAGACCGTTCAGCAGTGGCATTGCAATATCAAGCACAATCAGGTCGGGCTGGAGCAGATGAGCGGCCTTCAGCAAGGCGCGGCCGTCAGATACGGTGCCTAACACCTTACAATCAGGCTCCAAGAGTGTG
This sequence comes from Candidatus Acidiferrales bacterium, assembly GCA_050014735.1. Classification (GTDB taxonomy): domain Bacteria; phylum Acidobacteriota; class Terriglobia; order Acidiferrales; family UBA7541; genus Palsa-360. The sequence goes on from JBEKCU010000313.1 coordinate 725, forward strand.
CGGATGCTCTCCGCTAACATTGTGTGGTCGTCTGAGATGATCACGCTTCCTATCTTCATAATCGCTCCGCGTTTCTTGCGCCAATTGCATCACTCCCAACGGCAGCCTCTTTAGACCGGCGGGTGATTTCAGCTCTGGGAATCCGAACATCGATCTCCGTGCCACTCGAGCGCGACGATCTGACGACAAGCTTTCCACGAGCAAGGCGCAGGCGTTCTCGAATGCTGATTAGTCCGAGACCTTCGTGATCCGTCGCCGATTCAACATCGAAGCCGTTACCTGTGTCAGCCACACGCAAACGTATTTCATCCGGGCTGAGACCTAATTCAACCGTGGCTCGATTTACGCCACTGCGATTGATAACTTTTTGAAGGCTCTCCTGAACGATCCGATAGAGGCACAGCGTAACGTCGTTTGGCAGACCTCTCGGGAATTCGCAGTGAGTGAACTTGATTTGCAGTCCTTGTTGGGCGGAGAGCTCCCGGCAATAACCGTTGACCGCTGCAACGAGTCCGAGAACTTCAAGTTTGGAAGGATGCAACCGGTGGGAAAGGTTATGAATGTCAGAAGAAATTTCGCTCGCCGCTTTCATAATCTCTTGGAGTTGCTGTGTGACATGCTTAACCCTGTCGGACGGCTCATGGCTCATCTTGTCAAGGCTAATCAGAAGTAAGGCCATCCGTTGGCTGATGTCATCGTGCAGTTCTCTGGCAATGCGGTTGCGTTCATTCTCTTGGGCTTCGATCAAGCGTTTTCTTGTTCGAGATTCTCCTTCAATTTCTCAATTCGCCGATTGGCCTCGTGCAAATGCTCATTGGCCTCAATCAATTCTTGCTCGGATTGCTTCCGGTCGGTGATATCGATGCAAGATCCGACATAACCTCGGAAAGTACCATCGGACTCGAAGCTTGGTGCGCCGCGGTCGACAATCCAGCGATACACTCCATCGAAGCGTTTCAGCCGGTACTCCATCTCGAACTCCGAACGCGCATCGAACGCAGCCGAGTAAATTTCCAGGCAACGATTCAGGTCCTCCGGATGCACACCAGAGGTCTATCCTTGTCCCAATTTCTGCTCCAACGCGTGGCCCGTAAACTTTAGCCACCCTTCATTGAAGAAAGTGCACTGTTTGTCGGTACCAGCCACCCAGATGAGCACTGGAGCTGAGTTTGCAACCGTGCGAAAGAGTTCCTCTCGGCTGCGGGCTGCCTCGGCCGCACGTAGACGATCCGTGATATCCGTGATGGCGGCCAGAACTTGCCTGCCATGATCGGCCTGAATGAGGTTTAGTCCGATTTCAATCCTGAATTCGCTGCCGTCTTTCCGCATGCCATAAAGTTCTCCACGGCCGCCCATGGGCCTGGCGCTGGGATGCGCGGCGAATTCGGCGCGGTGCCGAACGTGATCCCCACGAAAGCGCTTGGGAATCAGTAGTTCAACGGGTTGTCCGATGAGTTCTTCCCGTTGGTAGCCAAATACCTTTTAGGTTTGCGCATTCGCCAGGACAATTTCCCCTGCGTCATCGGTCAAGACCATGGATGTCGGCGAGGATTCCACAACGAGTCGAAACTGGCTGTCGGCGACTTTGCGTTCGGTGACATCGAGACCAACCCCGGACATATGCGCAGACTTTCCGCTCGTGTCGGCGTCGCTACGTCCTTGACAGACAATCCATTTTACGCTGCCGTCTGGATGGACGATCCGGCACTCGGACTTAAACTCCGTGGGTAGCAGTGCGGCTGCTCCGATGGAACGTTGGACGCTTGCACGATCGTCCGGATGCACAGCACCGAGGAAACGGTCAAAGCTCAAGGGCGTGCCCTCCGGCTGACCGAAGTGCGTGTAGGCTCTTTCTGAGCACCATATTCGATCGTTTTGGACGTCCCATGTCCACAGGCCCAACTCGGCCGCCTCGACTGCCAGGTTCGTACGCTCCGTACTTTGCAAATGCGCCGCAGCGGAGCGCATTCGGACAAGGGCGTTGTCAAACACACCCGCAATACGCTGCAAAACATCCACCAGTGAATCCGGCCATTCGCGCTCGCTACGTGTAGCAGCGAAGGCCAGAAATCCAAACACCTGCCCCCAATCCTGAGCGGGATGAAGAGGACGGAATTTATGCCAAAAAGCGGAACGTTTCCATGTCCTTCGCAGCTTCCTCTGGAAGGTCGGATCTGCGCGCGACACGAATTACTTCACCACGGAGGATCTTAGCCGTCAGCCAGGGCACATCGTCCTGCGTGAACCCACGGCTCGACAATGCCCCGGACAGGACCCACGAATGGGTTACTACGAAGCTTTTGGCTGCCACGTCCGATTCCGCCAGAGCGCCGCGGTCGAATCCCCAAGTCTCGGAAATAAGTTTCAGGGATGATTCGATCTCCCGATCGATTTCATGGGTAGGAACATCGATAAATCTCACCGCGAGATCTGCAATGAATCGATCGAACCGGGCACGGTTTTCCGCATGGGTGATCGGTTGTGATTGCGCATCCATTGCGATACCTTGGCTCTCAAGATGAAATTTAAATCACCAGTGGAATTTAACCTGTTAGCGCCTATCCAATACGCGGGGCCCGATTACCTGAAAGTGCCTGCCAACGGTATCACAACGTGACACACCGACTGTGATATCGGTCACAATGGTTCGTAACTTTGATCATAGTACTTGAAAAGCCTTACCACCGTTGCCGTTGAACCTCACACACAGACTCAACTACTCTTTGAGGACGATGCTCAGCAAAGAGGTGTGAACTTCCAGCCCACCGTCGTAGCTTATAAAGCCAAGCTTCCTGAATTTATTCATAAGGACATTCACTCGTTCGCGAGATACGCCTACCATTTTCGCGAGAGTTTCCTGACTTATATCCGAAATGACGTTCTCCGATTTGTCTTCCTTACCTACGTTGGCCAGCAACAAGAGTGTTCTAGCCAACCGTTTCTCGCTGGAGTTGAAGAGTTGGTTGATCAAATCGTCCTCGATACGCCTGTTGCGTGAGAGAAGATACGATATGAAATGGCTGGAAAGTGCAGGCTCCTTTTGGAGCGCGCGCAGCATATCTTTCTTAGGGATTTTCATTACAATGCTGGGAACGATGGGCGTAGCCGAAGCCATATGCAACGATTGTCCTGTCAGGCATGTTTCAGCAATAAAATCGCCAGGGCCGAGAATTGCAATGATCGCTTCTTTGCCCTGTTTAGAGATGACTGACAACTTCACCTTGCCCTTCTGAACGTAGAAAATAGCGTCGCACGGATCGCCTTGTGAGAAGATTTTTCGGTTGGGCCGGTATCCCGCCACGGATGTTCCCAGATCCGCTTTCGTAAGAAACAGTTGGGGATCGAAACAGCGCCCTTTCTTGGGTTCTTTAGTCGCTTTTCTTATCTCGCCCCGCTGATGGGTTGGCTGCGTGCGTTCACTGTCGTCCCTGCTCCGAGACTCTGGCATTGGCTTCGTGGCTAATGGCCTTCGGTTCACAATTCTCCTCAGCTAGAACGGGTAAGTTGGGAAGTTGTTCAATTCTGAACACTTGCTCACAGTAGTCACTATATAAGTCCTCCTCTTCTACGTATGTGAACTATGTCACAATATCGAGTGATGCTTGACCGACGCGAGACCCCCAATCTGGCAACGATTGTGCCCACGGCGGCGCCGGTTTTCGGTGCCCGCTCCAAATCATGAAGTTGGGAAGGCCCAGGCAATTCCGTCCGACATTTCGGAGGCGCTCCGACATGTCGGACAGCATCAGGATCTTGTTGCACGGGATCTCCTCCGTAATCTCCTGATAAATGACAGCTTGCAGAATCGAAATTGCACCTGTGGCTTGGTCTCCGTCTTGCTGTTCCCATATCAAAGAAATGGTGGCGGCTCCGGTTCAGCTAACCTCAGCTACACCAGGATGCGGGAGCTATGAATGCATACATTATCGTCGCACAAACTGAATTCGGAACGAACGGCAGGAGCTCCCTTGCTGTTCCGTTTGACTCCCCCGTCATGGTGCCAACCTCTATCAACTACACCCTTAACGCACCGAAGCAAACCCGGGTATGCCGCCACCATCCCCTCCAACCACGTGCCTGCTCACGCGGGATCAGGAGACTGGGAATTGCACTGCGCTCTGCGAGCTTGGGGTCGCCCGTCACATGATCAACCACTATGACAGCCGCTCACAGTTCGAAGGCAAAAGACTGAAAACCCCAATTTGTTCGGGTAGGAATTTCACGGCAGCGCTCGCCGTTCTCGCCGGAATCTCGCTTGCAGCGACATCCGCAACTGCCCAAGCGAAGTTGCCAGGGGGACTCGATTCGCCGGATCAAGGCGTCGTATGTAACGCACAGCGCGCCAGTTGTTACGACCGCCGAGGACCGAGCATCGGTCTGACGGAGAAGTTTCTGGGGCACCTTGCCGCGGAGCGGC
>JBEKCU010000314.1:0-5129 GCA_050014735.1 Candidatus Acidiferrales bacterium
CGGATTTGTTGTGCCCTCCAATTTCAACTTCGGTGCTTACCCCGAGCCGGTCGGCGGCGTTTTCCAAAGCAACAAAACAATCATTACCCAGAACAATCCACTTCTCACCAACTTTGCGCCGCGAGTTGGCTTCGCCTTTCAGCCCACTGCAAGCGACCGGCTCGTACTGCGCGGGGGATTTGGCTCTTTCTATGACCGGTCTGGCCAACAACTTATTACCAGTCCCATTGTGCAAGCTGTTCCTTATGGAGTCGTGGTGGGCCAATCCGGTTCGGCAAACTATTTCTCTACGTTTGCCCAGCCCTATGCCCCAACCTTGCCGGGATGGACGCCTCGCTGGGTGAACTTCGCAACTGGGTTGAGTTCCAATCTGTCCCAGGGTCTTGTGCAGCCGAATTATCTTTCACCCCTGATATATGAATGGAACCTGAACGTGCAGTATGAGTTCCTGCCACGGTGGGTGCTGGAATTGGGCTATGTCGGAACGCATGGCTATCATGAAGCTATAACTGGTAACTCCCTTCAGCTCAACGAAGCCCAATTGGCCAGCGCCGCCAATCCAATCAACGGTATAACGACGAATTCAACAAGTAACGTTTCGCTCCGAGTGCCATATCTGGGTTTTTCGCCATCGGGTCTTCCCATGTATAACACCGAGACAAGTTCCAAGTTCAATAGCTTGCAAGCCACGGTCCGGAAACAGTTTTCCCATGGCTTCCAGATGCAGGCGGCATACACTTTCAGCCGGGCTTTCAGTACACCGTTTACTTACAACGATCCCAACATTACAAAATACGGATTAAATTCCGCCTATCGTCCGCAGCGGCTAGCTATTACCTATTCATGGGACCTGCCGCTGGGCACTCACGAAGGATTCCTGGGAAAGATAGCAAATGGTTGGAACCTCGCCGGTGTCACCACCGTCCAAGACGGTACGCCATTAACGGTCACCGATTCCCGGGGAGGATCCATCTACGGATTTGGCGCCGGGGCGTCGCAGCTCTCGACCGCCGAATACTGCCCGGGGATGGGGGCGTCGGATGCCGCATCCTCGGGAAGCGATGAACAGCGGCTGGGCGGTTCGAACGGCGGGCAAGGTTGGTTCAACAAGGCCGCGTTCTTTGGATCCGGTACGAATGGTGGCTGCGCCACGGCGGGCGCAACGGGCACGCCCACGATTGGAAATGGCAATGGCTGGGGCAATTCCGGCTTAGGCATTGTTCTCGGTCCAGGCCAATTCAACTGGGACGCGACCCTGCAAAAAACGACCAAGGTGGGAGGCCTGCGCGAGGATGCCAGCCTTGTATTCCGCTCGGAATTTTTCAATATGTTCAACCACCCACAGTTCAGCAACCCGGGCACGTTGGATGTGTCCAAATCAACCTTTGGACAGATTACCAGTTCGTCGGTGAACCCGCGCCTGATTCAATTCGCGCTGAAGTATGAGTTCTAGGAGTTGAAAGAATAGCAACGAAGAAATTGATGATTGGTACCAGTTGTTGGCAGTACTGAAATCTGAATCGATAAAACGGGAAACGATGACGAAATGGGATTCAAGATCCGCGATGCATGTTAAGGAAGGAGAGACAGGATGCGAACAATTTGGATGAGACGAACAATCGTATTGGCGTCTTTGTTGTGCGGTTTCCTTGTGGTCTCCGCAATTGTCCGGACTGAAGCTCGACCCCGGAGCAGTGCGGCGGCCCCACAAGTGGCAGTGGATGCGGATAATATCGGTGGTGTGGTGACCAGTGCCAACGGTCCCGAAGCGGGCGTTTGGGTGATTGCGGAGAACACGTTCGGGACCAAGTTCCGTAAGATCGTGGTTACCAACGATCAGGGGCAATACCTGCTGCCCCAACTGCCCAATGCGACTTACAAGGTCTGGGTGCGAGGGTATGGACTCGTGGACTCACCGCCTGTCGACGCAGCGCCGGGAAAGGTATTGAATCTTACCGCAGTGATCGCTCCCACTCCTCAGGCAGCAGCACAATATTACCCGGCCGACTATTGGTTCTCAATCCTGACTAGCATTCCGCCCAAGAGTGCTTTCCCAATGACCGTTCCGCCGAACCCTCCTATACCTGGCCCGCCGGATCCCGTGAAATTGACACACGGAAGCCCGCCGCCGCCGCGTCCCACTGGTCCCACCGTTATTGAAACACAGGGAGACTATATCCAAGCCTTAAAGGGTTGCAATTCCGGTTGTCACCAGGTGGGACTGAAGGCAACCCGCGAGATTTCGCCGCTCTTGGCGCCCTACGGCCCCTTCAAATCGAACGTCGATGCCTGGCAGCGGATGCTGTCTTCGGGCCAGTTGGGTAGGGTTATGCTCTCGAGCCTGGACCGGTTGGGCCGCCAAAAGGGTCTGGAAATGTACGCTGACTGGGGAGAGCGAATTGCAAAAGGTGAGGTACCGCCTGCGCCGCCGCGGCCCCAAGGAATCGAGCGCAACATTGTCGTGACGTCGTGGGATTGGGGTGTCCGGGCCTCCTTCCTCCATGCGCTCATCAGCACCGACAGGCGAAATCCAACGGTGAATGGATACGGACCGGTGTTTGGAGGCGAATGGTCCGCAAGCGGACTTGCCGTGGTGGATCCCGTCGAAAACTCGAAAGTCCTGATCCCCGTCCCATTGCCCAACGAGGCGGACCGGATGAAGCAAGTCAACTGGTCGCCGCCGAGGCAACTCGAGCCATCGCTCATCTTTGGGGAGGATTTGGTCTGGGATGACCCCATCAACCCAGGCCCGATCACGATGGATGGCAAGGGGCGCGTCTGGTTCAACGTCGAGAATCAACTCGAGAATCCCGCTTTTTGCAGAGCTGGATCGAATAACATTTTTGCCAAGAAGTCCCCGCGGGAGGAAGGCGGCAAGGGCGTGGATATCTACGATCCCAAGACGGGCAAATTCGACTTCGTCTACCTATGCTTCGAGGCTGAACGCATCGTCTTTTCGGACGACAAAGACAACACATTGTATTTTTCCGTTAACGGTGACCCTGGTGGAATCGGCTGGGTCAATACGCGCCTGTGGGACCAAACCCACGATTCCGAGAAATCGGAAGGCTGGTGCGCGGCGGCAGATGGAGTCAAGTTGCCCAGCGCTTACGGTGTCGCATACAACCCTACCGACGGAAGTGTCTGGTATTCCTCCCATGGTGGGCCTAGCAAGATGACCCGCATGACGCGGGGATCGAATCCACCCGCCAGCTGCACGACGGAAGTTTATAACGTGCCCTACGATCCCAAGGGCAACGGGCCCGGCGGCAACGGAGCTCGCGGCATTGACATCGATACGCACGGCGTTGTGTGGACGCCGCTATCCGCGGAGGGCCTACTCGCAAGTTTCGATCGGAGCAAGTGCAAGACGATTCCAACTGGCAAGGATGCCGTCACGGGTAACGCATGCCGCGAGGGATGGAGCTTCTATACCGTTCCGGGTCCGACATTCAAGACCGATCCCAAGGGAAATTCGGATCCGAATATTAAGGCTGACGAAAACTATTACATGTGGGTCGACCGGTACAACTCGTCCGGCCTGGGCAATAACGTGGTGATGCTGGACGGCACCACATCGGATTCGCTGATCGCGTATCAGCAGGACACCAAGACGTGGGTTAGGCTGACAGAACCTTATCCCATGGGCATGTTCTCGCGCTTCTTCGATGCTCGTATCGACGATCCCAAAGGTGGGTGGAAGGGACGCGGCACGTATGCGGCGAACGAGTCAAGAGGCACGGAACTGACAGAGGGGTACGGCGGGAAGTCGCCGAGCCAATTATTTCATTTCCAGGTTCGGCCCGACCCACTGGCGAAGTAATATGCTTTTTTCAGCATGAAAGCAGCGCTGCTGAGCGTGGGCCAGGTAAGGTCTGGCGCTCGTCGTTCCTTATCGATCCAATGGGAGGGAGCACTCGATTCTATTTCGACTTAAACACAATGCAAAAAAACCTGTTGTGTGTCATTCCGAGCGAAGCGAAGAATCTCTCTTCTGTTTAAATCCAAAAATAGAGAGACTCTTCGCTTCGCTCGGAATGGCACGCGGGACTTATTCCGCAAACTGTTTAAGCCTGGGCATGCGATCGTTAGGTAACGCATTTTGAGCCTCCCAATGGCTCCAAATTTTTGGCGATGCTCTGCCGGGAAAAATGGCAAAATGCATGAGGATCGATAATTTGCCGCGGTTGTAGGCACACGTGGTTTCTGAATCGATAAAAATAGGCTCGACGATGGAATCGAATCCACGATCTGGGATGTAGACAAGGAGAAGTCGGATGCAAACAATTTGGATGAAGCGATCGGTGGCATTGGCGTTTCTGGTATGTGGTTTTCTGTTGGCTTTTGCAAAGGTTCGGACCGAGGCCCGCCCGCGAAGCAGCGCGGCGATTCCCCAGGTGTCCGTGGATTCGGACAACATCGGCGGCGTGGTGACCAGCGCGAACGGTCCTGAAGGCGGTGTGTGGGTAATTGCGGAAACCACTCTCGGGACTAAGTTCCGTAAGGAGGTGGTCACCAACGATCAGGGGCAATACCTGCTGCCCCAATTGCCCAACGCAACATACAAAGTCTGGGTGCGCGGATACGGGTTGGTGGACTCCCCAGCAGTAGAGGCTACTCCGGGAAAGGTATTGAATCTGACTGCGGTGATCGCTCCCACTCCGCAAGCAGCGGCTCAGTATTACCCGGCCGATTATTGGTTCTCCATCCTGACTAGTATTCCGCCTAAGAGCGCCTTCCCGATGACCATTCAACCTAGCAATCCCTTGCCCGGTCCTCCGGATCCAGTGAAGCTGACGCATGGAAGTCCTCCGCCGCCGCGTCCGGTCGGACCCACCACAATCAATACACAGGGCGACTATATCCAAGCCATTAAGAGCTGCGGTGCGTGCCATCAAGCGGGCGTGAAAGCAAGCCGTGAGCTTTCGCCGCTCTTGGCGCCCTACGGACCGTTCAAAAGCAGTGAGGATGCCTGGGTAAGAATGCTTTCTGCCGGCCAGCTAGGGCGGGCTTCGATGCTGTTTTTGGAACGTTTAAACCGTGAGAACGCCATCAAGATGTATGCGGACTGGGGCGATCGAATTGCCAAAGGCGAGGTGCCCCCTGCTCCGCCCCGGCCCCAGGGAATT
>JBEKCU010000315.1:0-5123 GCA_050014735.1 Candidatus Acidiferrales bacterium
AGTTCTGGGTACGGACAGTCCATAAAGGTTTGCGAAGGCGACATGCCATCCTGATTTACGACCTCGATTATGGGGTCTGAATGGCCGCGTGAGTTTGCCTCCCTTATCACCTCTCGTCTCGTAGCAAAGCACTTCGACGGCGCGACACCCGACACCCAGTACCTATAGAACAGACTACCCGATGTACTATTTGTGTGGTCGCTGGTCGTATTCTGCGCGCGAAGCTCCGCGTGGATGTGCAAGCCTTCGCCAGTGGACAGGATTTGACCCGTTAAAAGGGCGGTAGAAATAGTGATTGCTATTTCCTTCTTCATTGATCCCTCCTCGCCCCTCAGTATACGCTCTTTATCGATCCGATTACGGTATTCGCAACGGTACGATACCGGTCGAGCGAAAGTTGGGTGCAAGATCGGTGCAAAAAGCCCTTTTGTATGGTCAATATTTGATGGTCGGGTAAAGGGTCTGGGTTTTTATTTCCGTCCAGTCTTGGGCCAATGGCGGGCGTCACTTCACGCCGAGATAACCGAGAGAGCGCCATGTTCCTTGCGAGTGGGCCGGCCGGTGATTTCAATATCTCGGCGCAAAGCAGTGAGGAACTCCAGAAGGCGACCAACCGAGAAGTTGCTCGCGCGATTCCGCAGCAGCAGAGAGACCTGCGGTTGCTGGACGCCGAGGATTTTGGCCGTCTCGACCTGGGTGATGCCGCTGTCTTTGAGGATGCTGTAGATTTGCAGCGTGAGCTGCGCCTTCAGCAATTCTTGCTCGGGATTGGGAAGACCGAGATCGGCAAAGACGTTTCCGCTGCTTTCGGTCACGCGGGCAGCGCGGCGGCGCGTTTTTCTGATTTTCCTTTTCATTCTAGTTCGGCCTTTCCCGGTAGTCGCGCTCAGCATCCGCGAGTCTCGGTGTGTTTGATCAGATCGATCACCCTGGAGAGTCCGCGTGAGAACTACAAGATTACAACGTCAGCGGCTGAAGCCGCACTGAATTTGCAGGTTTTATGTCGTGGCTGAAGCCACGACCCACAAAGATTCCCGAGGTGACTGCCGATGCTGTTCTTGCTAGCGCTTGAAAATGCGGCCCTCTCGTCTAAGCTGGCGACTACAACGAATCCTTGCGCCCCCCTCCTTTCAGTGATATAAACCCTCCTACGCCAATACGTTACACAACCTGAAAGGTGGTCCTTCAATGAAATTAACGGCAATCAAAGTCGTGCTATTTTCCTTTTGTCTCGTGGGGATTATCAATTACATGGCATTTGCAAAGCCGCCGGGGCAGGCGCAGGCCACGGTACCGCTGCCGGCAAAGGTCAAGATGTACAATCTTGCCAAGGCAAAGCTGCTGGAAGGCAAGCAAATTTTCAGCTTCACGCAGGATACGTTCGATCCGGCGGGGTATTGCGAGAAGGCGAAGCACTACGATTACACCTGGTTCGAGATGCAGCACAGCGTCCTGGAATTTCGGGATATCCAGCAGATGATGGCCGCGTGCCCGCATTCGCACGCCACTCCGATGATTCGTTTGCCGGACGCGCAGGAAATGCGCATTCAGCACTCCAGCGACATCGGCGTGCTTGGAGTGATCATTCCGACCGTCGACGATGTCGACCGCACGCGCGAGGCTGTCAAGTGGTCGCGCTATCCCCCGGTGGCTCGGCGCAGCACTGGCGCTGGGCAGGCCGTGCTGATGTGGGGTGACAACGAGTATGGCGTGCCGCCGCGCGAATTTTATGCGCGAACAGCCAACGACAACATGATGGTGACCATCATGATCGAGACGCCCACCGGCGTGGCCAACGCGTTCGACATCGCGTCGGTCCCGGGAGTGGACGTCGTGATCATCGGAAATAACGATATGAGCGTCTTTTCCGGTTTTTCGCAGAACGATGACCGTTACCACCAGTTGATCCAGAAGGTGCATGACGACGTCCTGCGCGCGGGCAAGATTTTTGGCCAAGCCAACAATAAATACGCGGCCGGCCCCTACAGCAAGGATTCGTATATGTTCCAGGGCGGTCCCGCGTTCGATGGCTGGACGCCTCCCAGTGCCAATGGCGTGCCGAAGAACGAGCAGTAGGTGGGCTTACGCTTGTAGGTTTCCGTGAGTCGGCGGATTGTCTCTGGCATTGTCGAGGTTGAGCGGATTAAGTGGCACAGGCTGAAGCCTGTGCCACTTAAAACCGAGCTTCCGCGGCGCGCACACGCCGGCAATTCGCTGCTATACTTTCCCGCCGGAGGAATCAAAATGACGCACAGAGTAATGGCGCTTTTGTTTATGTTCACAGCTGGCGCGATCGTCGGACACATCGCGATCCCTTCGATGGGTTCGCGCCTCGCCGAGCCTTCGGTCGTGATGGCTCAGTCGCACAAACCGCTCGTAGCGCTTCGGCTCTTCACCGGACCGGACGGCTTGACGCATGCGGAGCACGTGGAACTGAAGTTCAATCCTGCCGGCGCTAACGCCGAGGCCACCAAACTGCTCCCGCTCACCGGGGCGGGCGAGATTCATCGAAACGCGGCTGGGAGTGAGCACGACTGGCATCGCGCTCCGCGGCGCCAGTACATCATCACTCTAAGTGGCCACGCGGAGATCGAAGTGGCGGGCGGACAGAAATTTGTTGTGGGCCCGGGCGATATCGACATCGTGGAAGACACGACGGGCAAAGGGCACATTACGGACGTAATTGGCACGGACGATCGCCTTTTCATCCAGCTGCCGATCGCGGATCAAGCGGGGAAGTGATCTCGCTTAGACGATCTACGCGCTGCAATCCGCAAAGGGCGGTTGGTAGACGCGGATGGTTTCCGAGAATTAAATCACACTGTTTTCGGTCAGGTCGCTGAAGGACGCAGCCCCGGCGGACACCTGGAAGTCGCAAAACGTCACCTGGCCGGCAGCAGCGGAACCTGTCCCACCTGCAATTGCTGATCGAATGCGGTTAGTTCGGCCGCATCGGCGGAATAGCCGCCCATCATTTCCAGTAAATCCACGACACCTTTCCGGCCGAACAGGCGCAGAACCTCGGCAAATGTCTCGGAGGAAAGTTTGCGATCGCCGAATGTCTCGCGGCCGAATTTTACGATCGCGGCTTCCTTCTCGGGGAGGCCTGTCACCGGCTTGTTGTACTTGATGATGTCGATGGTGGATTGCTCGAGGTGGCGCGGATCGTTCGGGTTCCGGGCGAATCGCTCCCACTGAGTCCATTCGTACTGGCATTCCAACTCGTAGGCGGTCACCAGGATTGCAATCGCGAACAACCGGGGCGGCAATCCCATTTCATATTTGCGATAGTGGGAGGTGTCCTCCAGAGACTTGGCGAGCTTCGGGTCCCAAAGACGCACGGAAGGTTGCGTGCTTCCGGTAGGAAGAAGCCCGGCTGCGACGGACCCGTCAGGCTTGGCGAGTCTTTGAGTCACTTGGTCGAAAACCGTTTTGCCGAAATCGTCCATGTCTTCGCGTTTCGGAACGGGCAGGCGATTGCGGGAGTCGGGATAAACGTCCTTTGGAAGAGGAGACGCGGCTGCGGCCATGAATCGTCCCGGATCGCGCGGGTGAGCCGCGGGGGGCATCAAGGGTTTTTGATCGGCTCGGAGTTGATTGTTGAACGCGGTCATCTCCGCAAAGTCCGAGGCATACGCGGCCATCAGCCAGAGCATATCCACTGTGCCTTTGCGTCCGAAGATGCGCAGCATGTTGGCGAACGTCTCGGGCGTCACTCGCCGCCGTCCGAACGTCTCGCGTCCGAACGTGATGATGGCGGCTTCCTTCTCGCCGAGGCCGGTCACCGGCTTTTCGTACTTCATCAGATCGATGAGAGAGTCTTCGATGTGGCGAGGATCGTTGGGGTCGCGTCCATGCGTTTCCCATTGTGTCCATTCGTACTGGGAGTCCAATTCGCGCGCCACCGTCATCACGGCGATTTCAAGCAAGCGGCCAGAAATTCCGAGTTCATACTTCAGATAGTGGTATGTTTCGGCCATCCGAACGGCGAGTTGAGGGTCATAGAGGCGGACACTGGGCTGCTCGATTCCCACGGGCAATTCGGATTTTGCCGTCAGCTTGTCGAAGATCTTTTGGCCTTCAGGGTCCAGGTCCTCGCGCTTGGGCAAGGGGAGACGGTAGCGGGAGTCAGGATAGATGTCCGCAGGCAGCGGGGCTCCAGTCGCATCGGCGACACGCGCTGGATTCTGTGCATGGACAAGAAGGCCCGAAAGAATCCCCGTCAGCCCAGCGAACAAAATGACCCCGGTGATTTTCGAGAAGCTCATTTTGAACTCCTTATCTTAAGCAGTCGCTCCTGGGATTTCGTTGTAACTCTCGGGTTGATCGATAACTCCCCCCACGCCTTTGAAGAAACATAATGCGGCGGCCAGTCAAAAATTCAAACTTAAAAGCCACGTCACCCGCCTGGGATTTGTCAGTCGCGAACGGTGTTAACCACATGTATCGAAATCAACCCTTCATTGACGAACTTAAGGTTTATGTCCGAATACTCCCACAGGCCTTCCTTCCCTTTAGTCTGACTCCTGATGTCTTCATGATAATTGAAGAGATTTCCTGTTGTTCTTGTCGGTGCACCCAGCAGCTTAAGCACCTCGGCCTTGGTCAGTCCTAGTCTTAACCCGCCCGCGGTCGAAATCTGAGCAGACACGTATGGAGTTTGAGTGCATTTTGGAGCAGATGCAGGCGAAGAACGGTATATCCGAAAACCGATCAGAACACCAGTCCAATCCTCCAAAATACGAACCGTCCTGTCGTCGCCTTTAGAAGTGTAACAACGCTCAGGAGTGGAGCTACCTTGTTGATGGAAAACCTCAGCGGGCCCTAACTTTTGTTCAATGTCCGGTATCTCGCCCTTGAACAGTGTTAATCCGATGATCTTGAAATGCTCCCTGTCAATGGAGCGCGCTGTGGCATCGTCCGAAAGACCAGTCACGGACGCCAGCAAGAGTGCACAGATAGGCGGTATTGAGCTAGAACGCCGGGCGGCGGAACCCTTCGTCGGCAAAGGGTCGAGGTTTTGATTTCTCTTCAGCTTCACGAAAAACAATCCTATTTGAGAGAAAAATCGAAACTCTATGCGCCTTCGAGAAACCGCGAAGGAGCGGCCATCCAGAATTCAA
>JBEKCU010000316.1:0-5006 GCA_050014735.1 Candidatus Acidiferrales bacterium
TGGAGAGCCTGTTGTCACCGAAATCGGTTGCCGTCATCGGCGCAACGGACCGGGAAGGAACGGTTGGACGCACGGTCCTAGCGAATCTACTCACCGGCACTTTTCACGGGGAAGTCTTTGCAGTGAATCCCAGCCGGACGGAAGCGCTCGGCCTCCGCGCTTACTCGAAAATTGGCGACGTGCCGCAAAAAGTAGATCTTGCCGTTATTGTGACGCCGGCGCCAACTGTGCCGGCCGTGATCGGCGAATGCGTGGACGCCGGCGTGCGCGCCGCCATCGTGATTTCAGCAGGGTTTAAGGAGCGGGGTGCGGAAGGCGCTGCGCTCGAACTTCAAATTCAGCAGCAGCTTCGGCGCGGCACGATGCGCTTAATCGGGCCGAACTGCCTCGGCATCATGAATCCCGCCATTGGGCTAAACCCGACTTTTGCGCAGGATATTGCGCACAATGGCAGCGTCGCGTTCCTGAGCCAGAGCGGCGCGCTGCTGACGGCAATTTTGGATTGGAGTCTCGAGGAGCAGGTAGGCTTCAGTGCGATTGTCTCGACAGGATCGATGCTCGACGTCGGCTGGGGCGACCTGATCGATTTCTTCGGCGAAGATCCAAACACGGAAAGCATTCTTCTGTACATGGAATCGGTCGGCGACGCCCGTTCTTTTCTTTCCGCGGCGCGCGAGGTCGCGCTGCGCAAACCCATTATCGTGATCAAGGCGGGACGCACCGCAGCGGCGTCGAAAGCGGCAAGTTCCCATACCGGCGCGCTGACCGGCAGCGACGAGGTGTTCGATGCGGCTCTGCGCCGCTGCGGCGTATTGCGCGTCGAGCGCATTTCCGATCTGTTCTATATGGCCGAAGTGCTTGGCAAACAGCCCCGGCCGAGAGGGCCGCGACTCACCATTCTCACGAACGCGGGTGGCCCCGGCGTTCTGGCAACGGATGCGCTTCTCGCTACGGGAGGAGAACTCACTCCTCTTTCCGAACATTCGCTTCAGGCGTTGAATCAACTCCTGCCGGCGCACTGGAGCCATGCCAATCCGATCGACATTCTTGGCGACGCCGATCCGGAGCGGTACTCAAAGGCGCTCGAAATCGCGGCCGCCGATCCGAACAGCGATGGATTGCTCGTCATCCTGGCACCGCAAGGAATGACGGACCCGGCGCAAGTCGCCGAGAAAATGAAAGCTCACGCCCGAATTCATGGGAAGCCTGTGCTTGCGAGCTGGATGGGTGGCAAGATTGTCGCACAAGGAATCGACACATTAAACGCCGCCGGCATTCCCACTTTTTCTTATCCGGACACTGCGGTTCGCGCTTTCACTTATATGCGGAAGTACAGTTACGATCTTCGGGAACTCTACGAAACTCCCTCATTGACGGAAGATTTGGAATCTCTTGGCGACGCGCAATCGAAGGTGAAAGCTCTGCTGGAAAAAGTGTGCGTGGCCGGCCGGACGATATTGACGGAATTCGAATCCAAGCAGGTGATGGCGTATTACGGCATTCCAACGACCGAGACACGCCTCGCGCACAGTGAATCCGAAGCGGTTGCGTGCGCGGAAACGATCGGCTTCCCTGTCGTGCTGAAGATTCATTCTGAAATGATCACGCACAAATCCGACGTGGGCGGCGTGAGACTGAATGTGCAAAACGCGGAAGCCGTGCGTCAGGCATATCGCGCGATCGAATCCGCTGTGCGAGAAAAGGCCGGCGCGGGGCACTTTCTTGGCGTCACCGTACAGCCAATGGTGAAACTAGAAGGATATGAGCTAATCGTCGGGAGCAGTGTGGACGCCCAGTTCGGCCCCGTGATTCTATTCGGTTCCGGCGGACAGCTTGTGGAGGTCTACCAAGACCGGGCGTTGGCCCTGCCCCCGCTAAACTCAACGCTGGCCACTCGGCTCATGGAACAGACACGCATCTTTCGCGCGCTGCAAGGAGTGCGCGGACGGGCGGCGGTTGATCTGAGCGGACTTGAAAATGTGCTGGTCCGTTTCAGCAGGCTGGTTGTCGAACATCCATTGATTAAGGAGATGGATATCAACCCGCTTCTGGCCTCCCCGGAAAGAATCGTTGCTCTCGATGCGCGTATTGTCCTTCAATATCTGGAAGCGTCGACAAAAAATCTTCCGAGGCCGGCGATCCGTCCGTATCCGGTGCAATACGCTTCCCCGTGGAAGATGAAGAATGGAACGGACGTATTGCTTCGTCCCATCCGTCCGGAAGACGAACCGGCGATGGTGAAGTTTCACGAAACACTCTCCGATCGAAGCGTCTACCTTCGATTTTTCCACATGCAAAAGCTCAGCGCGCGCGTCGCACACGAGCGGCTGCTCCGCAAATGCTTCATCGATTACGACCGCGAAATGGCGCTCGTCGCGGAGTACACGAACGCGGCAAATGGTGAACACGAAGTGATCGCGGTCGGAAGGCTCACTCGGCAGCCCGGCACCGTTGAGGCGGAAGTCGCGGTCCTAGTAGCAGACCAGTATCAGCATCAGGGATTAGGAGCAGAACTATTGGCGAGGTTGATTCAAGTAGCCCGCGATGAGAAGCTGGATAAGGTTGTGGCCACAATTCTTCCGGAAAATATGGGCATGCGGGCGCTCGCATCGCGGTTTGGATTTGTGGTCCAGAAAAGCTCCGACATGGACCTCGTCAAGGCGGTGCTTGCCCTGTCCGAGAATTAAGAAGGGAATCGTTTTAACCACGTCTGGCCCCGTTGAGCGAAGGAGGGGAGATTCCGCTGCGCCGATAATACCCCTTCAAGAGCCACTGGCAAGGGCGGGCGCCCGATCGTCATAATCCCTGCGTTTCGCTTCGATTTTCTTCC
Source organism: Candidatus Acidiferrales bacterium (assembly GCA_050014735.1). Taxonomy (GTDB): domain Bacteria; phylum Acidobacteriota; class Terriglobia; order Acidiferrales; family UBA7541; genus Palsa-360. The sequence goes on from JBEKCU010000316.1 coordinate 2,831, forward strand.
AGGAACGCCCGGGGGACCCTGCCCAAGAGGCCGCCCAATTCGCATCTGCGTTATTGAACACATTACCTGCCGGGTACTATTGCTATATCAGGTACGTCTTGCTGTTATAGGGGTGTGACACCTCGTCCCAACTCTGTAGCGGCGGTGCTTCAGATCACCCAAGAGCAATCCCTCTGGGTCCGCATCCGCCAGACCGAGAAGCGGCAGTGGTGGCTTTGGGCCTCGGCGATTGTTGTTACTCTTTTGTTAACGATCGGGATGGCGTCATTCTCGTACGTGTTCGAGCAGTCGGATCCACAATTTTCCTTCACTCTTCGGGATTCGATCCGCGGTTTAGTCGCGCTGGTGTTCCTGTTCGACCTCTACACGATCTATCAGCAGCTGCAGATTCACCGCATCCACCGGCGATTGAGCCAAAACGAAGAAATGTTTCGCCTGATCACGGAAAATGCCGACGATCTGATCACGGTGATCGCCCGGGATGGCCGCCGGCTATACGACAGCCCTTCGTACCTTAAGGCCTTCGGATACACCAATGAAGACCTGCAGGGCGTGCCCATCGCCGATCAAATTCATCCGGGCGATCATGCCGCAATCTACGCGGCCCGGCGCGAGGTCTTTGGGAAAGGCGTAAGTGCCCGCGTGGAGTATCGCTTCCGGCGAAAAGATGGCGAGTGGCGGCACATGGAATCGACTGGAAGCCCTGTGCGAAACCATAAGGGTGAGGTCGAAACGATCATCGCGGTGAGCCGGGACATCACGGAACGCAGGCAGGCCGAAGCACTTTTGCGCGAGCGGGAACAACAGCTTCGGCAAGCGCAAAAAATGGAGGCTGTGGGCCGCCTATCCGGTGGTATCGCGCACGATTTCAATAATCTACTCGGAGTCATTATCGGTTACAGCGAGTCCATCGAGCATCGCCTGTCGACCGAGGATCCACTGCGCAAGGAAGCACGGGAAATACGAAAAGCCGGGGAGCGCGCGGCGGCTTTGACACATCAATTGCTGGCTTTCAGCCGCCAGCAGGTTCTCCAGCCGAAGGTTTTGGACCTGAATGCCGTCGTAACCGACATGAGCGAGATGCTGCGGCGGCTGATTGGCGTGAACATCGAACTTAACACCCGGCTCGCCTCCCGGTTAGGACACGTGAAAGCGGATAAAGGCCAGATCGAACAGATCATTCTTAATCTCGCGGTTAACGCGCGCGACGCAATGCCGGAAGGCGGCAAACTGCTCATTGAAACTTCCAACGTTTATCTCGACGAAACGCATGCCCGCAACTTGCCATTCCTTCGTTCCGGCCTCCATGTTCTCCTCACTGTCACTGACACCGGTAGCGGAATGGATCAGGAAACGCTGCGGCACATTTTCGAGCCGTTCTTTACCACGAAAGATCCAGGAAAGGGCACCGGGCTAGGACTCGCCACCGTATATGGCGTTGTGAAACAAAGCGGCGGAGTCGTGGGCGTCGAGTCTGAACTAGGAACAGGTTCAACGTTCAGGATTTATCTTCCTTTGGCCGAGGAAGCGGCCCTGGCTTCCATTCCAGCGGCGACAGGCGAAATGGGCGCCGGACGAACCGGGACGATATTATTGGTCGAAGATGAGGAACCCCTGCGAAAGCTGACTGCCGATGTGCTGGCGGAAGGAGGTTATACCGTTTTATTTGCACGCGACGGAATTGAGGCGCTTGAAATTGCGCGGTCCTGTAAGGACCCGATTCATCTTCTATTGACCGATCTTGCGATGCCAAGGCTGGGCGGACATGCTCTCGCGCGATCCATGGCTCACTTGAGGCCGGAAACCCGCGTGTTGTTCATGACCGGCCATGCAGAGCGCGACACTACTTCCCAGAGGTCGTTGCCCGCCGGCACTGAAGCTCTTCAAAAGCCCTTCAACAAGGACCTCTTGCTTCGCCAAGTTCGCCTGGCGCTGGATGCCGCGCCGGAGCCCGAGTCCAACGAATTTGGCGACGTTTCCTTTGTGGCGCCGTAACAGCGTCTATCGCAACACTTCACGCTATTTTGTTCGCTTCGCTTCAGAAATCCTCATCGCGCGATCGATGGAATGCTTTTCCTCCGGGGTTAACGCCCGGAATTTGCCCTTGGCTACTTCACCAAGTTGGAGCGGGCCTATGGCGATCCGGACGAGGCGCAATACTTCGATTCCAAGTTGG
>JBEKCU010000317.1:0-4961 GCA_050014735.1 Candidatus Acidiferrales bacterium
TGTCATCCAATTTCTCAGGCGTGCAGAGCTTTTTACAGGCGGCATCGACCGGGTTCGCGGCCAACTTGGGAACTGTGGTCAACAATATCGCGGGGCCCGGCGGTGAACTCGCGCTGGACGCCCAAGGATATCAGAGCCAGTCAAGCGATCTGTCGCAGCGACTTTCGGATCTGCAGGCGGCATTAGCGGTGCAAACAGCGACCCTCACGGCCACGTATTCGCAAGTTAACTCAACACTGGAAGAACTTCCTCTGCTGCAGTCCCAGTTAGGACAGCAGTTGGCGACGGTCGCATGAGTAACAACCCGGCATTAAGTTATAAACAGGCGGCCGTTCAGGGCGCCACGCCTATCGGCCAGGTCATCGCGCTTTACGACACCATTCTGCGCGACTTCGGATGGGCCCTCATGGCGCTTGCGGCTGGCGATATTGAAAATCGCATCAACGCAACCAATCACGCGCTCAGCGTGATTGGATATTTGGAACGGGTGCTGGATTTTGAGCGCGGCGGCGAAGCCGCCACGCGATTCCAAATCTTCTATCGAGTGACTCGAGGGCTAATCGTTCAGGTAAACGCCAAGCCAGCTCCCGAAGGCTTTGAAAAACTGATCGATATGTATGGCCAGGTGCGGCAGGCCTGGTATCAAGTGGAACGACGATCCATGTTGGATCAGGCGGGCGCGGCCGACACACGGGATGTGCGTCCTGCGTTCGATAACGTTGAAATTCCTCGGTCTCACTGGAGTGTCTAATGAATGCCAACCGCGACAGTCTCTTTGTCTCCGCCAATCATCAACTATGCGCCTTCCTATCGCGCGTCGACGGCTTGGTCCGCGGAACCAACGACGTGGGTGCGGAAGATTTACGCGCGATCGGCCGCTTGCTTGAAACCATGGCTCCTGAACTGGCGGCGGTCTCGCATAACGCTTCCGATGCTGCCCTACAGGAGCAGGTTCAGCGATATATCTCCAATCTTCGGTCGCTGCAAGTCTCCCTCGAACAGATTCGCTGCGTCATGTTAGCCCGGCGGGCAAAACTCGACTCTGCTCGGCAGCACGTCGAGGGAGTCCGAAGCTGGGCCAATGCTTACCGCCAAACTGCCTAATTGTAGGAATTTCAGAATGGGATCCGATCTGCATGGCTGCGAGGCCAACACGATTCCCCCGAAGCTGAGACATCTAATTCAAGAACTTGAAGAAAATGGCAAACCACGATCGGTCCATTGCCGCTAACCGACAGCTGCGAGATCTCCTGCGGCGAGCCGTCGGATTTGCAAATGGGCATGGCACGTCCACGGAAAGAGATCTGATGGCGGTCCTGGGTCGCCTGCTTGCGCTCAAACCGGAAATCGGAGATGCATCGCGCGGTGAAATTCTCGACGCGCAACTGCGGGACGAAATAGCGGAATATGTCAAGAATTTCCGGGCGCTCCAACGGACAGTGGAACAAATTCGAAATGTCATGTTGGCTCGCCGGATGCAACTAGAAACCGCAAGGCGCGGTATCGATGGGTTGCTAGGGTGGACCAGCACGAATCAGCAAGTCCGGCAATAACAGCGCGACAACCTCGGATATTCCGCGAGTTCATCGAATCCATCCGCGGAATGCGTTACACGGAGTTTTAAGATTTTTGCTACTTGATGTAATCCAGCAAGTTCAATGTCGATAAAATCTGATTGGTTGCGGCAAGAACAGCGTTGGTCGCTGTAGTTGCCTGCGAGAGATTCGTGGCGGCCGTCGCCAAATCCGCTCCGATGAATGCATTTTCCTGCGTGGCGAGTTGAGTCGTATTATTATTAAGGTAAGTTTGAGTTGAATTTAATTGCTGCAACGCATTTCCGTAAAAGACGCCCTGGGCGCTCAGTTGCGAAAAAGCCTGCTGCACATTCGTGACGGCGGCGCCGATGCCGGTATTGGTCTGCAACGCCGTTATCAGCCCATTTAGCGACCCAATCACGTTCCCAGCTGGGTTCGTGAAAATCTGGCTTCCCGGTACATTGATCGATATCGAAAATCCCGGCGAGATCTGAATCGAATTGACGTCCGAGTCGCCGTTGTATTGGACGCCGCTGGGCAGCGCTGAATTGAGAACGAACGGCTGCGTGGAAGTAGCAGTCCCGGCAAACAGGTAGTTTCCTTCATAGGTCTGATTCGCCAGGCTCAAGATTTGGTCGCGGATTCCGGTCACTTGCGTGGCAACGGCTTGTTGATTGGAGGCATTCAGCGTGCCGTTCGCCCCTTCGATGCCGAGCGAAATCGCCTGCGTCAGCGCCGTCACGGCCGAATTCACCGCCGATTCGCCAGTTTGCAGCTGCGAGGTCAGATCGGAAACATTTTGCAGGTACTGGTTATTCTCACTGGTTTGAATATGATTGAAGACAACGTCGGCCGCCGCAGCGGGATTGTCGGAAAGCGAATTGACTGCCTTCCCAGATGAAATCTGCTCTAGCGCGGTATTCTGCTGCTGCTGATCCACCGCGATGGCCGCAAGCAAGTCCGGAGTAATGTCAGGATTCACTCGTATACTCATGTCGTAATCACATCCATATTGACCACGGTATACAGCAGGTCGTTCACGATCGTAACCACGTTCGCCGCAGCCTGGTAAGCGCTCTGGTAGCGAATCAAGTTGGTCGCCTCCTCATCGAGTGAGACTCCGGAGATCGCGCCTTGCTGGTCCGTCAGTTGTTGTTGCACCAGACCGACCGACGTTTGTTCGGTATTCGCCTGGGACACGTCGTTACCGATTTCGTAAATTAGCCCTCCATAATAGTTGGCGGGTGTTTGGCCATCGACGATGTTCTGATTTTGCAGGTTCGCGAGGGCTTGCACGTTGCCGTTGCTTCCCACAGAGCCATCCGAACTTGCGGCCACCAGATTCGGGTCGGTGATCGCAACGGCAATCGAAGATGCAGCGCCGTTTACGGTCGCCGGCGCACTGAAGAAGTTGGCACCCGGGTTTCCGTTAGCGTCAAAACCGGCGGCGCTCTGTGTATTCACGGCCGTAGCAAGGCCGTAAGCCAGCGTATTCAGTTTATTTAGGATCGTGGGAATTTCCTGGTCCCGGACCTGAATCTCGCCGCCGAGACTACCGCTGGTGATCGACGAAGTAATGTCCGTGCCCTGTGAATAAACGTCATGAAACGTTGTAGTGGGATTGATCTGCGTGGTCAATGCAAAGCTCTGCCCGCCCACAACCAACGCCGCTCCGTTTGACGTGGTGAGTGTGATGTTCCCATTGCCTGCATCTGTTTGTGACACGTCGACCAAACCTGACAGCTGGTTCACCAGTAGCGATCGCTGATCTTCGATGGCGCCGCCATCCTGCCCGGCAGCGGTCAAGCTGCTGACCTGGTTGTTCAACGCCGCGATCTGCGTTGTAAGCGTGTTGATCTGGTTCACCGATTGCTGCACGCTCAGATCGGCGTTGCTCTGAAGTGATTGAAGAGTTGAGCTGTCTTGCTGGAATGCCGACGCAAGGTTTTGGCCCGCTGTAATCACGCCTTCGCGGAGCGATGAACTGCTTGGATTGTCGGAGAGCTGAGTCAAACTGTTGAAGAACGCGGTCAGCGGGGTTTGCAAACCCGAGCCGGAGGTCTCATTGAATATCGATTGCACCTGGTTGAGGGGACCAAGGAATGCCGTCAACTGGCCCGCGGTCTGATTTTCCTGATTGATCCTTTGTTGGAGCAAGTTGTCACGAATGCTTGTCGTTCGATCCAGGGATACTCCATCGCCGACCAGAAAGTTTCCGACCTGAATCGGAGCATTTTCGGAAAGGTTGATTTGTTCTCGGGAATATCCGGGAGTATTGACGTTGGCGATGTTGTTGCTTGTGATCGTGGCAGCGCCCTCATCGGCTCCGAGCGCGCCGGACGCGATTCCTAGGATTCCATAGAGTCCGCCCATGATCTCAGCCCCTCTCCGTGAGTTGCGGCTGCGTGCACCTAGCGTAGGCGGGCCGGCCGTACGTCACCGAATAGTTACCCACAAAATTTATGAGCACCTGAATCGTCCTGCTGGAGCGACGCAGATAGGCCGCGTGAATCCGGTTCAGCCGCCCGACTTCCGATTGCGCTTCTCGCAGTTCACGCATCACCCCGCGAAGTCGCTCCGCGCTCGCGGCGGCTTCGTGCGGACCGGCGATTCCTTTCCGACCGAGCCCGAGCTGGATCGCACAGGTTTTTTGGAGTACGTCAATCGCGGGATCGAGCGATTGGATCTGCCGGCATAACTCCTCTTGATCGGCGATACGCCTGTGCATTCCATCCAGGTCCATCGAAACAAATTCCTTGCGGCAATACACGAATTGTTGCGCCAGAGTCCGCAGCAAGGAAAGGCGCTTCTCAAGCAACGCTAGGTACTTTTCAATTTCAACGGTCACGGGCTACGCCATTTCGTCGAGTTCGTGTTTTTCCGTGTCTTCCGGCGCACTGATTTCCGGTGGATGGGGCGGCGAGGGCTTCCCGACTGCAACGGCTTTTGCGCGGGGGCGCGGTGCATTCTGCTCCTGAGAACCGGTCGGGGGGTCGGGAATGGATTCGATGTGGGGAGGTGCGATCTCCGCCATGATCTGTCACTCCGCAGCAGATGCTCGTTTTAACCGTTGCTGAACAGTTGAGACACAACGGCGCCAGCCACGTGCTCGTTACTCGGGCTATATTGACCGGACTGAATTGCGGACCGAAGAGAGCTGACTTGGGCCTCGCGGATGTCGGGAACCTGACCGAGCTGCGAGATGAGGTTCTGAACGGTCGCCTGTCCATAAGACAATTGCACGGTATCGTTCGGCTGAGGTGCGGCAGCCGACGCTGAATTCTTTGCCGGTCCAGCCTGACTGTCGGTGACGCGATTCGTGCCCGAATTTTCAGCAGCGGAAATCTGTGGATCGATTCTCATCTCTGTCTTTCCTCTTGCCGAGCAATCCCCAACATATCGTTGGGAGATTTTGCTCGTCGCGAA
>JBEKCU010000318.1:0-4953 GCA_050014735.1 Candidatus Acidiferrales bacterium
CGCTTCGCGGCTGGGCGCGGACCAGATGAATTTGCAGGCCGAGTCGTCCAGCCTGAAAAAAGGCGAATCGCTGCTTGACACAATCCGCACGCTCGACGCGATGAAGCCCGATTGTATCGTGATACGACATAGTTCATCCGGCGCTCCGGAGTTTGTCACGCGGTACTTGCCTCTTCCCGTGATCAACGCCGGCGATGGCACGCACGAACACCCCACGCAGGCGCTGCTCGACGCCCTGACCATTCGTGACCGGCGGGGCACGCTCGAAGGCCTGAACATCACGATCCTCGGCGACATTCAGCACAGCCGCGTGGCGCGTTCCAATATTCACCTGCTGGCAAAATTCGGCTGCCGCTTCAGTCTGTGCGGCCCGCCGATGTGGCTGCCGCGGGAACTGGAATGCCTGGGGCCGCCGGGTACTTCAATACGGCGCGTCAGCAAAATCACGGACGCGCTGGAAGAAGCGGATGTCGTGCTGACCCTGCGCGTTCAGCAAGAGCGTCTCCACGAGCCCGCGCTCGCGCTCGACGAATACATATTGCAATATCAACTTACGCCGGACCGCCTGCGCGTCGCGAAACCCGATGCGCTGGTGCTGCATCCTGGACCGATGATTCGCGGTCTCGAAATCGATCCCGCCGTTGCCGACGGACCGCAATCCTGCGTGCTCGATCAAGTGACCAACGGATTGGCGGTTCGGATGGCGCTCTTGTTCCTGTTGATCGGCGCCGGCGCGGACGCATCTCCGGAAAAGGAATCTTCACATGCTGCTGATTAGCAATGGACGGGTGCTCGACCCGGCAACCGGCTCGGACGAGCCCCGCGACATTCTGCTGGATGGCGATCGCATCGCTGCGATCGCACCGCAGGGACAACTCGACGCGCAGGCTGCGGAAGCGGAAATTCTCGATGTTACAAATTTGATCGTCGCTCCTGGTTTTATCGACTTGCATTGCCACCTTCGAGAGCCGGGCGGCGAGTCTTCGGAAACCATTGAAACCGGCACACGGGCGGCGGCACGCGGAGGCTTTACCGCCGTCTGTCCGATGCCGAATACTCGTCCAGTGAACGACAACGCTTCGGTAACGCGCTCGATACTTGAACGCGCCGCGGCGGTTTCTAATGTGCGCGTATGGCCGATCGGAGCGGCTTCCGCCGGGAGCAAAGGCGAGGCGCTATCCGAAATTGCGGCGATGAAGCAGGCCGGAATCGTCGCGGTATCCGACGACGGGCGTCCCATTGCGAACGCGAAACTATTGCGGCAGGTGATGGAATATTGCCGCGCGCTCGATTTGCCTGTGATCGACCATTGCGAGGACAGCTCGCTATTTGCCGGCGCGGTGATGCGAGAGGGAACGCAATCCGTGCGGCTCGGCCTACGCGGAATGCCCGCTGCTACGGAATCGCTCGCTGTTGCGCGAGACGTCCAGGTGGGTGAATTGACGAATTGCCGCCTGCACATCGCGCATTTATCGGCGCGCAAGTCTCTCGAACTTGTCCGGGAAGCAAAGGGCAGGGGTCTGCCCGTCACCTGCGAGGTTACGCCGCATCATCTCACGCTGATCGATGAGGACGTTCAATACGACACCCGGTTCAAGATGAATCCTCCACTGGCCTCGCGTGACGACCGCGACGTGCTCATCGCTGGCCTTGCCGACGGCACGGTGGACGCGATTGCAACCGACCATGCGCCGCACGAAGCCGCCTTGAAAGACGTGGAATTCGATCGCGCGCCATTTGGCGTCACTGGATTTGAGACCGCGCTGGGACTGGCGCTTGAGTTGGTGCACGCTGGTAAGATTTCGCTGCTTCGCATGGTCGAATTGTTTACGTCCGGACCGGCGCGCGTGCTGGGGATGCACCGGCGCATCGCGGAAAATGAACCGGCCGACCTCACAATTTTCTCCACCCAGCACAAATGGATATTTCGCACGGCACAATCCGCCAGCAAGTCCCATAATTCGCCATTTGACGGACGCAGCTTTCGCGGCGCTCCGATGGCAACGATTGTAGCGGGACGGATCGCTTACCGCCGATGAATTCGGGAGACAAAAACGAGTCGAAACCACAGATGACCACAGATAAACACAGATAAGAAAAAGAGCAGAGATATCGGGCTAAAACGAAGGAAACTGGCCGCAGTCGTTCGACTCAGCTATCCGGGAAGTTGTATTCATCAGTGTTTATCTGTGTTCATCTGTGGTTCCACTCGGCTTGAATCTTAGTGCGCGCCGGGTTCGGCGGCGGGGTGCATGCCATGTTGTGGAACTTCGTGGATGCCGCGCGTGGGCGGTTCCTGGTGAATGCGGTAGAAGTGATCCAGCGGACCGGGACCCTTGCCAATCGAAAATCCCTTTTCGATGGCCTTTGTCACGTACGCTTTCGCCAGCAGTACCGCTTCTCTTAAGGGTCGTCCGCACGCGAGTTGCGCGGCAATCGCTGAAGCGAACGTGCATCCCGATCCATGGGTGTTCTCGCTCTTCACATGCTCGCCGCCGAGTTTGAGCAATTCGACTCCGTCAAAGAGGACGTCGATCGCTTTATCCATGTGGCCGCCCTTAACAACGACGGCACGGGCGCCGCGCTCGACGATCTTGCGAGCCGCGGCTTCCATCGCCGCGTGGTCCTTGATGGCGATCCCGGAAAGAATTTCGGCCTCCGCGATATTGGGCGTCACAACTGTCGCGCGCTTCATCAATTCTTCCGTGAGATACTTAATTCCAGCCGCATCGATCAATTCCGTTTCACCGGATGTCGATTTCATCACTGGATCGAGAACTACGTTCGGGACATTCGCGCGGTCTAAAAACTCGCCGACGACCACGGCGTTCCCCCGATGTCCCAGCATCCCAATTTTTATTGCGGCAATCTTGATGTCGTCGAGCAGCGCGTCCAATTGGGCGCGCAATTCCGCCGCCGGCGTGTCGTGCACGGATTTGACGCCTTGTGTGGATTGCACGGTAATAGCGGTGATCGCCGCCACGCCGTAACAATTATGCGCGGAAAAAGTTTTGAGGTCCGCCGCGACACCCGCGCCGGCGGAAGGATCGAATCCCGCGATCGTCAGAACAATCGGCGGCGCCACAATCGAATGGTTGGACAATTCTTGGCGCCCTCCGCGCCGCAAACACGCCCCTACAAAACTGGACCGGCTGCGCCAGACGACCGCGCGAGCCGGCAAATCGAAATGTACGCGCGTGAACGCCCGCACGCAATAGAATTTTTCCTGGAGGCAGTGTTCGCGACGCACATTTTGAAGAATTGAGGTTTAAGTAGAACAGGCTTCAGCCTGTTTGCTTTTGAATTCTGCTGAGTGAAGGAGGAAAGTCAAAACCAAACAGGCTGAAGCCTGTTCCACTTACGGAAACAAACCTCGCACCTGCATGGCTTCGGCGACCCGGTTGACGGCGAGGACATACGCGGCGGCTCTCGGGGACACGTGATACTTGCGCATCGATTCGTGAACGTCATTGAAAGCGCGTTTCATCACGAATTCGAGTTTTGAATTGACTTCTTGTACTTGCCAGAAAAAGCCCTGAAGATCTTGTGCCCATTCGAAGTAACTTACCGTGACGCCGCCGGCATTCGCCAGAATGTCGGGTATCACGAACACGCCTTTCCGCGAAAGAATTTCATCCGCGTGCGGCGTGGTGGGACCATTCGCTGCCTCGGCTACGATCTTGGCCTTGATCTGATCGGCATTGAGCAGCGTAATGACATTTTCCAGAGCCGCGGGAACCAGGATGTCGCACTTGAGCAATAGCAGCTCATCGTTCGAGATGCGCGACGCACCGGGCATCCCGACGACCGTGCCGGACCGCTCTTTATAGCGGATGGCACGCAGCGGATCGATGCCGCGAGGATTGTGCACGCCGCCGCGAGAATCGCTGATGGCCACGATTTTCGCTTTTTTCTCCATGAACAATCGCGCCACGGCCGAGCCGACATTGCCGAATCCCTGGATCGCGACAGTCGCGCCGCGCAAGGAAATCTTTTTGACCTTGCAGGCTTCCTCCACCACGTAAAGGACTCCGCGGCCCGTGGCTTCGTTGCGTCCTTCGGAACCGCCGATCGATACCGGTTTGCCCGTCACTACGCCGGGTGACGCGCGTCCAACCGTCATGGCGTAAGTGTCCATGATCCACGCCATCGTTTGCGCATCGGTATAGAGGTCCGGTGCGGGAATGTCGATTTCAGGCCCGATGATCGGCAGAATTTCAGCAGCGTATCGGCGCGTCATGCGCTCGAGCTCGCCTTTGGACATGCGCTTGGGATCGCAAATGACGCCGCCCTTGGCGCCTCCGTATGGCAAATTCACCGTTGCGGTCTTCCAGGTCATCCACGCGGCAAGCGCTTTCACCTCGTCCAGCGTAACGTTAGGATGGTAGCGTAGGCCGCCCTTGGCTGGACCACGAGCCACGTTGTGCTGTACTCGGAATCCCGTGAATACTTTCGTCTGCCCATTGTCCAGTTTTACGGGGATCGCGACTTCCAACACCCGCTTCGGCGTGCGCAGGATTTGCCGCAGGCCCGGGTCGAGCTTTAGGTATTCCGCCGCCATATCGAACTGGATTTGCGCGATGCGAAATGGGTTCAGCTCCTCACGCGGCGCCATTCGTGGAAGAACGGGTTGTGGAACCGCTTTCACCAGCGTGGCCATTGACGTTTCTCTCCTTGGGTGTCGTGACTACGCGCTTGCCGCACGGCTGGAGGAGCTTTGATACTGCGAGCGGCATTCGGCCGAACAGAAGTGCAAAACCTGGCCCGGTTGCTCCAATGGAAACGAAATTTCAGGCGAGACGTACGTGCCGCAATACGGGTCGCGATGCAATGGAATCGCCGGCTCGGAAGGACCGGTGCGAGGCGCCGGCACTTGTCCTGGATTCCCCAGAACGCGGGCAAGCAGATTGCGCATCAACCAGGCGAGAACTTGGCTTGCCCATCGATCGAATT
>JBEKCU010000319.1:0-4945 GCA_050014735.1 Candidatus Acidiferrales bacterium
CCAGCACCGGTTGACTCTTGTCAACACCGCAGGAGTCAATATGGTGCCGGATGACGGACAGCATACAAGACTTGTCTTTGGGGACCGGGATGACTCCGGTCTCAGCCTCCGACATCCCCACGCTGTTGGACATTGGCTCCTCGTTCAAGATCGAAGGTTCGCTGCCGCCGACATTGGCTAAAAAACTTTCCTGGCTTCATTCGAATGTTACCAGTCCGAGCGACGGACCGTTCGAAATTTTGGCATGCTGCTGATACAGCATCTGCCTGACTTCCATCTTATAGCGCTACTTCGACTCTAGCCTCTCCGGACTTGGACGATCCGGCTGTTTCGCTCGATCGCGTACGCGCGATGAACAGAAGCTGCCCGTGCATTCCACACGCCCACAAGCCACGATTCACAATCCGTCGAATAATTGAGTGCCCTGGATATCGGACCGGAAACCGCCATTCTTCAATTGCTGAAAACCCAAATCGCTCCAGCACGGACCGCAGGGATCGCCTTGTAAAGTAGTAGAAATGGGTCGGATTGGTCGCGTTGTCCCATCGATCGCGCTCAAGTCGTGCCCGCAACGACCCCGCATTTGGGGTTGACATTAAAATCAATCCGCCCGGCGCAAGGAACCTGGATAGGTCCTCCAGTACGTTCCATGGATTGCGGAGGTGCTCGACTACATCCCACATTGTAATGATATCGAAACTGGCGTTAGGCTCGGCAGCGCGTAGCTCATCGAGACTTGCGTAAACTGGCCTGCCAAGGGTTTTGGCGGCAAGCTCTCTGCCAGAAGCATCGGGCTCAATTCCCGTGGTGTGGATTGCGTGCTCGCCAGCGAGAAGGCAGAGCCTTCCGACACCACAGCCAAAATCCAGGAGACGTTTTCCCGCGAGCGGCCCAAATTTTGAGTCGCTTTCGATGAAGGTTTGCCGGAGAATCTCTTCGGGTGTGTTTTCGTAGACGGCAGCACTGCCATCGGATGCCGGATAATACAGCTTCCGGTAGGCTGCTTCGAGCTGGCGATCGTCGAGCTGGGGATAAGAAAACATCAATCGGCAATTCCGATGAACGCACTTGAGCATTTTTGTATGAGGCAGCTCCAGGTGTTCCGTCGCCTTGTGGCCGCAAAGGGGGCAGCTCTGCAGCGCTGGATCCATATCTTTCTTCATCGACGTGGTCGAATTCCTATCCATTGGCATTTTGCGCCGCAGCCAAAATCGGCGGTCGTGTTGCCGGCACGCGGCCAAGAGCCGGCGCTCGCTTCGATGCAGAAAAGAGCGCCGCGCATGCGCAGCCAGTCACCAGATAAAAGGGGATCGCGCCGTACGGGGTTTCGAAGAATTCCGTAAAGCCCGCAAACACCAGCGATGTTACCCAAAAAAGGATGCCGAAGGATTGCCCCGCCTCTTTCCAGCATCTCCAGAGCAATTTGACAAGCTCGGCTTGGAAAGCCATAAAGATTGCGACACCAATCCAACCCGTATAACCAAGAGCATAGAAAAAGACATTGTGCGGCGTCCTGATAAAATCCCCCTCGAGGTATGGAACTAGATCCCCCAAAGGATATCCGTATCCAAAACCGAAGAGAGCTCGACCGGGGCTTTCATTCACCGAAGTCCAGATCTCCGCCCACCATAGGGTTCGAAAAAGCACGGTATCCTCGGCCATTTTGTATTCCGAGGTGTACTCATATGCAAGATCGGAGTCAACTGGCGCCAAGGCCCTTCCTGCAATATCGCGTACGGAAATGATACCTCCGCGGCCCGCAGGGCCCGGAATCTTCAGATCGATGGCTAACATGAAAGCCAACACAACCAGAACGTACCCCCCCACGACAAGAAACTGTTTCAAGCGTTTGTTTAAATAAACCCAACACAAGAGTCCCACGGCAAAAGCCAGCCATTCACCGCGAATCTGCATTCCAAGGAGCACAAAAAAGTTAAGCGCGAAGAGATACCATACCGACCAGAGATCGCTCTCAAAGGCCAGGAGACCGACTAAGGCAATCGCCGATCCAAGCGGCTGGCCGAACAAATTCACATCCGTGACCTCTTTTGGGACTCCAGGCACGGTCCAGGTGACGTTACTGAGAAAAAGAACGTAAACCAGGCCGTAGACTCCGTTGAACCAGGCTACGGCACGAACTAATTTGGGCATCGATTGGGGCGATCGCACACCGACCCATAGTCCCAGAAAAAAATATATCGGGTAATAGTTAAATGCAAGGTCTCTGACCGATGTGAGGACAGGATTGCCATTGGAAATGCCGCGAAAAACTTGAAAGACACCGTATCCAAGAAATAGAAAAAAGTATCGAACCAGCCCTCTCAAAGAAGGAGCCTTCATAGCCATCCAGGGCCAGCGACCTACAGCTGCCCTGGGACCATGAAACAAAAAAAATGCCAAGACTACTTCGCTGACAAATATCCGCCAAGGAGGAATTCCTAGATAGGCAAAACTCCGGCTCATGCAGATGTAGCCCAGTACTAAAAACGTTACGATGTTAACCCACATCTTCACGCCGCAGCCTCGCCCCGGCTATCCTGGCTCGTCCGGAGTCCGAACCGCAGATAGCAAAATACAGTTGCGATGGCGATCGAAGAATAGCTAAGCACCAGGCTCGCGGCCGCGCCGCCGATGCCCCACCACCTCATTAAGAGGATTGTGGAAATCACCGCGATTGGCGCGCCCGCGGCATTGGCGATCAAGTCGAAATACGGTCTCTGCGTTGCTCGCAAGGCCAGCGAGAACCCTTGATTGAATCCATTCGCGACCGGGACCAGGGCCAGCAGAGGCATCAACATTGCATACGGCCCGTACTTCCCTCCAAAGAGAATATGTTCGATTCGCCCCGCAAACACCGCCAGCAATGCTGCAAAGCACAAGGCCGCGCCCCCAAGTCCCACGCTTACGATAAGCGCCTTATGCTGAATCCGCTTCGCCGCTCCGCGGCCAAACTCGCTCGCAAATGCGGGAAGAAACAGGGGCCCCGTCGACATGACTACTTGCGTCATCATGAGCGACGGTATTTGTACCGCTCGGAGCACACCGGCCGCTCCCAGGCCCAACATTCCAGCCACCAGAAACATCTGGAACTGGCTGGAGACGGAGTACAGAACAGTACTTCCCACCAACCACCGCCCGTATTCCCAGTTCTCGCGTGAGACAGCGCGCCAAGAAATTCCAGGCGCTCCGTCATCCCAGCGATTCAACAGCCCCAACCGCAAGAGCGGCCAGACCACCGATATAAGACTCCCGCAGCCCATGATCACAAATGCCGTGAACGAGTTCAGCCGGTCGAAGTGCCCCAGCAGGAAAAGTCCCGCCACGACGAGCCCCAGATAAAGCGCGCTTCCCTGCACTGCCAGCGCTGGCCGCTCCATCACGTAGCACATCCTTCGCACGAGCCAAGCCAATAACATGAACGGAAGGGCTAACCCGCCTCCGATCACGGCGCCCACCAGAGGGCTATCCGGAGTCACTTTCCAAAGAACCAATCCGGCCAGGAGCAGTCCGAAGGACAGCGCTCCGACTAGAATCGCGTGCACCTCAATTTGTGACCGGAAATAGGCAGGCAACCGGCCTGGATAACGCGCTGGGCCCATCACGCTTAATGGTTCGACCAGCAGCACGATGTGAAATCCGGACGCGAAAAGAAATCCCGCGAAGGCCACCGCGAACGCCCCATACACCGCTGGCGCCATCCATCGCGCCAATAGTAGGTTCACGCCGAAACTTGCGCCCGACGTTAGCCCTTGATCGATCAGCGAGAGCGCCGACCTCACTCCCCAAACTCGAAGTCTGGCCGGAGCCAGACCGAACAGGGTCAACCCTGGTTTTCGCAGTGGCTCGGCCAACTCCTGTTCGATCGAAGGCGTGGGAGGCGCACTCATTTTCCCTGGCTTTCCATCTTCCCAGCCCTGCCTCCGATGTTCACTGGCCGGCGCCTTGCAAAACAGCCGGAAGAGTCATGCTTAGAATTTTCAGGTCGAGCAAGAGATTCCAGTTGTCGATATATTCCAAGTCGAACTTCATATTTGTTTCAAACGACGGATCGCGCCGCGCCTTCACTTGCCATAGCCCGGTCATGCCCGGCCGAACGTCCAGGCGCCGCAAGTGATCGAGCTCGTAGCGCTCGTAATCGTCCATCGGATGGGGCCGTGGGCCGACCAGGCTCATATCTCCTTTAAGTACATTCCAGAGCTGCGGCAACTCATCCAGGCTGTATTTCCTCAGAAACTTTCCCGATCGGGTGACGCGAGGATCGTCGCTGAGCTTGAAGAATGGTCCGCTACGTTCATTCCGGTGGCGGAGCGAATCCTTCAACTCGTCCGCGTTAGCCGTCATCGTCCGCAATTTGTAGCACGTGAAGACCCGCCCTTTTTTCCCGGCTCGACGGGAACGGTAAAAAACAGGACCGGGCGTGTCCGATTTAATCCAGACCGCCAACGCCGCCAACGCCGGACTGCAAATTGTCAGCAAGAACGCTGACAGTACCGCGTCGAAGGCGCGTTTGATTACCAAGCCGAGCGCGGGCGCGGGCTGCCCGTGCAGATCCATGACTAGAAAATCGCCGACGTGACCGATCGGGGCATGCCAGCCCAAACCGTCATAAAGATCGGGAAGCACTTTTACGTCCAAGCGATTCCGTCTACCTTCCGTCGCGATGCGCTTGACCAGTTCGCGCTCTGAGGGGATTGTGATGAACACTTCATCGACAAATTCCGCCCGGGCTATGCGCGGCAGATCCTCGATCCCTCCGAGCACGCGGCTATCGCCGCAATGATTCCCGTCGAGGAACCCCTTGAATCGATATCCGAGGTGTTTATTCTGATCGAACTGCTGGGCCAGTGTTTGGCCGACCCTCCCGGCGCCGATGATTAAAACATTGCGCGCGCCGATGCCTTGCTCGACGCGGCGTGTCACAATTCTCCGTTTTACATAGCGCCAC
>JBEKCU010000320.1:0-4943 GCA_050014735.1 Candidatus Acidiferrales bacterium
ACTTGCTCAAGAGTTTTTCCGCCAGGACCGATCACTTTCCCCTTGCCGACGACACGGTCGAGCAAGTCACACAAGGAATGTACGGCGTTATCAATGAAGGCGGTACGGGATCGAGCTTAAAGCTTCAAAATATCGAGTTTTCCGGCAAGTCAGGAACCGCCCAATTGATGAGTTACGAGGCGGGCAGCAAGATGGGGCATAAGGGTAAAGAAACGAATGGGTGGTTCGTGGGTTATGCTCCGCGTCGCAACCCGGAAATTGTCGTTGCGGCCGTTGTTCAGGGTAGCACCGAACACGGCGGAAGTACGGCAGGCCCTGTGGTGCGAGATATCGTTAAGGCGTACTACGACAAAAAGATGGGACAAAAAATCCAGGAGTTTACAGCTAAGAAAGAACGGCCCGCTATTCTGCCGGCTTCGGTAACCGCTCCAACGGCCGTGGTTCAGGGACAGCCCGCTCGGTAAAAACATATGCGAAGAGGCGGAAGTATACGCGACTACGATTGGTGGCTATTGGCCACAGCGTTCGCGATTTGCGGTGTGGGTGTGCTGGAAATCTGGTCCGCAACCCATGCCAGCCATCTGGTGGGGATGCATACGCACCAACTTGAGTGGATAGGCCTGGGTATTATTCTGATGTTGCTGCTGTCCCGCCTGGACTACCACCTGATTATGGATCAGGCTCCAGTGTTGTACTTGATCGCGATCATTGCGCTGGTTGCCGTGCTGGCGCTGGGCCATGCGAGATTCGGAGCCAAGCGGTGGCTGCCCATCCTGGGCGGTTTTTTGCAGGTGTCGGAATTGGTCAAGTTGATTATAATAATCGTGTTGGCGCGTTTCTTTTCGGAAGTGCGTACGGAAGATCTAAGTTTAGCGGACCTGATCAAAGCGGCAGCGGTGGTGGGCTTCCCACTGATTTTGATCATGATGCAGCCGGACTTGGGAACTGCACTGGTGCTGCTGCCACTGGCAGCGGTCGGGGCATATCTGGCCGGGCTTCAATGGAAACACGGATTGGCCATTTTTGCGCTGGCTGCGGTCATGGTTCCGGTCGGCTATCATTTTCTGAAGCCTTATCAGAAGGAACGTGTTACAACATTCCTGCGGCCGGAAGAAGATCCACGCGGCGCCGGGTATCAGATCCTGCAGTCGAAGATCGCCGTGGGTTCCGGCGGATTTTGGGGCAAGGGACTTGGCAACGGAAGTCAAAATCAATTAGGCTTCGTTCCGGTCCGGTATTCGGACTTTATTTTGGCGGCGCTCGCGGAAGAATTAGGCTTTGTTGGAGTCTTCGTCGCGCTGCTGCTGTATATGTTCCTGCTGTTGCGGCTGGTTCAGAACGCCCAGCGCGCGCACGATCGAGCGGGGATGTTTCTGGTCATGGGCGTGGCGGCAGTGTTAGGTTTTCACGTTTTGGTAAATGTGGCCATGGTGATCGGGTTCATGCCGGTTACCGGTATTCCGCTGCCCCTGATGAGTTACGGCGGATCGGCCACACTGTTCGTGTTTCTGGCATTAGGGCTCGTGATGAACGTTCGAATCAGGCGTTTCGTCAACTGAGCCGGTGGAACTGCTTTTCGGCCCGCGCCGCCCTGTAGACCAAGCGAGCGGCCCGCCGAAGAGAAATAAAAAAGAGTTAAATTGGATGGCGAGGCAAGCATCGCATGCCCTGTGGAAGATTAAATCTAAAATCAGCTTCCCCGGCCCTCCCGCATAGCGGGATCGAGCGCTATTTCGCGCCCCCAGCCGTACCGCGGCGATGCCCTCCGAGGAGTTTTCATGTCGAAGGAGCTAGTGATCTCCGCGACTCCGCACGAAACGCGGGTCGCGATTGTGGAAGATGGACTGCTTTGTGAAATTTATATCGAACGGGAAAAAGAATTTGCGTTAGTTGGAAGTCTCTACAAAGGCCGAGTTACACGAGTTCTACCTGGAATGCAGTCGGCGTTTGTGGACATTGGACTGGATTCAGACGCCTTCCTGTACGTCAGCGATTTCCTGGAACATCTCGAAGACTACGACCATGTTGCTGCTCCGGTCGAAGCCAAAGTCCAAAAAATGGAGCGCCCGGGTGACGAAGTGTTTCCTCCGTCCACCACGAATGGCGGCGTGACTATCGAGCTTGTCGCGGAATTGGAGCCACAAGCTGCGGCCCCTGCGACGCCCGCGATAACTCCTCTGGAAGGCGAGACGATTCAGGCTGCTGCAGCGACATCCGCTGTTTCTGAACCAAGTCCTCAGCCCGTGCCACCGGTTCAGCACACTCAGCGTCCGTTCGAACAGAGAAATAACAGAGGGAATGACCGTGGACATGACCGCGGGCGCGGCGGCTTTGGCGATCGTGGTGGTCGCGGAGGACGGAATCGCCGCTGGGGACGCCAGGGTGGCGGAGGCCGAGACCGCGGGCCTCGGCGTGACCTGCCGCCTTCAAAGTATGCTTCGCCTCGGCCATTCGATTCGAAGCCGCAGGAAGCGGCGCCGTATGAGCCGCCGCCGGTGGACCCGAATTACGAGCCGATCATTCTCCCCGGCGAGTCGCTGGCGAAATACAAGAATCGTCCTCCCGCCGGAACTCCTGTTGTTTCGCCGGAAGCAAGTGCGGTCGAAGCTCCGCTCTCGCAGCCGGAAACGCCAGCCGAATCAAAGGTGGCTGATGGGGAATCCGCTCGCGAACCGTTCGAGGCTGGCTTGCCGGACTCGCTTTACGCGGTTCCGCCCTCGATCGTTTACGATGAGCATCCGTCACTGGCAGCCGCCGCGCCGGCGCCTGTTCCTGCGCAAGTGACTGCCGACGAAATCATCGCCGTGCCTCAACTCGCTGCGCCTCCAGTGAAGCCTGAGCCCAAGACCGAAGCCACGATTGAAGCCGAAGCAGCGGCAACCATTGAGCTGCATCCTCAAAACGGCGCGAGCCTTTCGGAAGAAGACGTAAGTTCCCTCGCCGAACAGCTCGCGGAAGCGAAGCATGAGGAAGCGCAGGCTGAAGCCGAACATCGCTCAGAATCTGTCGATGCGTCTGTCGAACCGTTTGTCGAGGCCGCAGAACTCGATGAGCTGCAAGAAGCGCTGGATTCCGACGCCGAGGCTGAATCCTCGGAGGAGGAAGCCGCCGAGGACGAGGCTGCCGATGAAGCTGCCGAAGCCGATGCCATCGCCGATGAAATGCACGACGTGGCGACCGCCGCTGACGCCGCGCCCGAGCACACCGGAGAGCATGGCGAGCTTCATGAGGCCGAAAGCGAACTAGGACACGAGGAAGAAGGACAAGGCGAAGAAGGACACGAAGAAATCCAAGGAGCAGAGCAGGAAGGACAGCACGATAACGCCCTTGCAGCCGGCGAACACCTTCCTGGTGCCGAGGGACAGCCTCCTGCCACGGCTCGCATTTCGAATCAGCCGCGCGCCCGATTCCAGCGGCCCGTGCGGCGCGGAGGGCGGCCCCAGCGCGGTGGAGGACGCCGTGGCGGACGCCCGAACGAGCAGCACCGGCCCAATCAACAGCATTCGAATCCGCGGCACGAACAGCACAAGCGCCCTCAACTCATTTCCGAAATGCTGAAGGCCGGCGAGGAAATCATCGTCCAGATCGCCAAGGAACCGCTGGGCAAGAAGGGTGCGCGCATCACCAGCCACGTGGCCTTGCCGGGCCGCTACCTGGTCTACATGCCGACGGTGGATCACATCGGGGTGTCGCGCCGCATCGGTTCCGCCGAAGATCGCTCGCGTCTGCGGCGTGTGGTGACCGAAGCCAAGGGAACATTCCCTGGCGGATTCATCGTTCGCACCGCAGCCGCCGAAGCCAGCGACGACGAAATTCGCACCGACGTGGAATTCCTGGGCCGCACCTGGGACACGATTCGCGCCACTTCCGAACAGCGCCGCGCGCCTTCTTTACTCCATCGTGACTTGAACCTGGTCGAGCGCATCCTGCGCGATTACCTCAGCGAGGATTACGTTGCAATCTGGCTCGATAACGAAGAGGAATTCGCCAAGGTCGTCGAATTCGTGGGCCGCTTCCAGCCGAAAATGGTCCCGCGCGTAAAGCTGTACACCAAAGATGCGCCCATCTTCGAGGAATTCGGCATCCAGCAGGAACTCGACAAAGCGCTGCGCCCGAAAGTGTGGCTCAAATCCGGTGGCTATATTGTCATCAACCACACCGAAGCCTTGGTCGCGATTGACGTCAACACCGGCAAGTACGTTGGACGCGGTTCGACGCGCCTCGAAGATACCATCGTCAAAACCAACCTCGAAGCCGTGAAGGAAATCGTTCGCCAAATTCGCCTGCGCGACCTCGGCGGCATCATCGTGTGCGATTTAATCGACATGGAAGACCGCCGCAACCGCGACAAAGTCATGGCCGCGCTCGATCTGGCTCTGGCCCAGGACCGCGCCCCATCGAAGGCGCTCTCGTTCAACGAATTCGGCCTGGTGTGCATCACCCGGAAACGCACCAAGCAAGCCCTGGAACGCGTCCTCTGCCAGCCGTGCCCGTACTGCACCGGCTCCGGCATGGTCAAATCCATCCCCACGATTTGCTACGAGATTCAAGTCGAAGCAAAGAAAATGTCCGCCGACATGGATGTGCAGAGCCTCACCCTGCGCGTGAATCCGGAAATCGCCAAGGCCCTCAAGACGCGGGAATCTTCGCTGATCGATGAGCTCGAGCAGGCCACGAAGAAGAGCATCATTATTCAGTCGGATCCTACGTTGCATTGGGAGCAGTACGATATTTATTAGGCAGTTGTGCAATTAATTGAGGTACATGCTTTGCCCCTGTCCAAAAAGGGGTGGAATGTTGTATGAACTGAATACTCAACAACCCGGAAATCTCACCGGGAATAAGAACAAACGGTTGAATAGGAGTGAAAAAAGGCCGCTTTCTCGGGCATAACTGCGTTATTCAGGCGTGGTTGATGTCCGAAGAAAAGAGGCCTTTTCAAT
>JBEKCU010000321.1:0-4931 GCA_050014735.1 Candidatus Acidiferrales bacterium
CATCGACACCATCGCCAATCAGGAGATTGGCGTTCCCGGGGCACATTCCGGATACGCGCCCCGTATTTCACTCAACGCATTTTTAGCGATTAGAACACCACTTCGTAGTTCGGTACTTCTCCAGAGGACTGTTACTTCATCGGCCCGTATCCAAATGTCATGGCAGGCATTTGTGGGCCGGAGGCCTTTTGACCTTGCGGACTAACAGCAACGACGGGAAGTAAAGCGGTTACGAGGTGATCGATCTCTTGCAGCGATTTCCCATCCTCTGGGGTTTTCAGCAGCTGGACATCCGCCGTAAAGCGGCTATCGACTCCAGCGGCGTCCAGCAGACCCAATTCCAGGCTGGCGGTAAACCGCTGTGCGCTTACCCGGTCCATCCCCGTCAGAATCACTCCATACACCCCGGAAGAAAGAACGTAGATCGAATCTGTCCGTCCCAGCCGCCGCTGAATCACCTGAGCGGCGTCACCGAAGACGACCTGCTCGTCGGTCTTGTCCGAAACCATTCCTGAGAGATACAGCCGAACAACTGCCACCGAGACTGGGGCCTGTTTGCCGCCCGCGCTCCTCCGGTTGAGAGCAGACAATTGTTCGCGGAACCCGGCAACGCCAGGGATCGTGTTTAGCAAGTCGCTGCACGCTCTTGAGCGGAACGTGTTGCTGCGCCGTTGCTCGGTTTGGACCTGCTTGGTGAGGCGGCGTATCGTGAGTTGACGGTCCCACAGGTATCCGACTAAAAGGACGGAAAGACAGCAAAAGCCGTAAAACGCATACCGCAATGTTTGCCGGCTCACCAGAATATCCTGGGAGAAAATTGCCGGGTACATCAGGACGGCCACTCCGGTGGCAAGCACAACGATCGTCATACTGGCAAGAATCGTGAGCTGAAACTGACGACGGTCTAAATTCTGCACTCGGATTTCGTCGAATATTTTCATGGCGCCTCCGGCGGCCCCGCGGGCGACCGGCATATCTATTGTCATTCGGTGGGCTATGCGCTGTCTCGCCCGAATCCACGACTTTGTTCGCAAATCGACAACTTTTGAGCTCGGAGATTGTGTCGTTCTTGCCAATCGGCTCGCTACTCGGTGTCTCGATGCTTTTCAGCTTTTGCCCGGCGTTTCGCTTTGTAGCGACGCCATTGGTGGGTAGAAAAATCCAGGATACGTTTCTCGGCTAGCTGAAAGCCTTCACTTTCGAGAAGTTTTCTTTGAAGCGAGGCATTGGGCTCACGCAAGAGCAATCGGCCACCCGCGCCGACCACCCTGTGCCATGGAATTCCTTCTCCGGCGGGACATGCGGCCATGGCTCGTCCAGCAGCGCGCGCGCCGCCGGGCAAGTTCAACGCCTTTGCGATCTGACCGTAGGTTGCGGCCTGCCCGCGCGGGATTTTTTTGGCCAGCTTGTATACAAGATTCCAATTCATAGGATTCGCGCCACAAATATAGTAGTGTTTCCGTACTAGTCCGCTTGGGCCATCGGCCATCCATCCAAAGAACTATCGACGCATCCCATTCGAATAATCAAATTGGACGTGTAAAGCAACATTTCGGCATCTAATTATACAGGGAGTTACCGAAGGCCAAAACAGGAAGCGCACGAACCAAGAAAATCGGGAAGTAAGCGCAGCACGTACTGTCGCCTACTTTGTACGTCGGCCAGGAAGCCGGAGCGGGGAGTTACTCTTACGCGGGTTACTCATACGAGCAAACTCTCCCCTAGATTCGACATCTAAATTGACATCTGTAGTGGAAGAAACATACACTACGGGAACGTCGTCGGAGCCTGGAGCGAGACATGGCGTTTTTGAGGCGAAAAGGCAATACCTTCTACCTGGTTCATAACGTTCGCGAAGGCGGCCGGGTCAAGCAGTTGCACCTGGCCAAGCTTGGCGAGCGACCCCGGATCACCGACGACATTGTGCGACAGGTTACCCGATCGTATCCATTCGTGGATGTGAATTGGAGCCAGTTGCGTGAGCAAGTGAACAATCGCGTGGAGCTGTTCGATCCCAAGTCGTATCAAATCAAAAGGCTCGTCTCCACTCTCCGTACACTCAACCTCGATCTGGCCGATCTGTTTCCGCCCTTGCTGGACGTATCGCAAGCGCCGGAAGCGGGACATGAAATCGTCACTCAGTTGCGTCTTTTGCATTCCACGGTTGGTATCAAACTCGATCAATTCGATCGCGCCCCTCACCGGGGTGTTTCGGCGGACCGGAAGTTCCGGTAGGAGATAGGCCATGACCAGCAACAGAGCACAGCAGCAACACCTGGACCCCACTCTTCGGAGCGTGGAATCGCAGGAATTTCAGGCCGCGCTGAAGAACAAAGTCGTCGGCCAGGAAGAGGGAGTCCGCGCGCTCGTGGACCTGTATCAGGTCTTCTGCGCGGGGATGAGCTCGACGGGACGTCCAGTGGGGAACCTGCTGTTCCTGGGACCGACCGGATCGGGAAAGACGCGGATCGTGGAAGCGGCTGCGGAGATACTGTTCAATGATCCGCGTGCGGTGATCAAAGTGGACTGCGCGGAGTTTCAGCACTCGCACGAGATTGCGAAGCTGATCGGATCGCCTCCAGGGTATTTGGGACATCGGGAAACCCATCCGTTGATCACGCAGGAAGCGCTCGCTCAGTATCACACGGAAAAACTGAAGCTGAGTTTTCTGCTATTCGACGAAATCGAAAAGGCTTCGGACGCACTGTGGCAGCTGCTTCTAGGCATCCTGGATAAGGCGACGCTGACGCTCGGCGATAACCGGAGAGTGGACCTGTCGCAGACGATGATTTTTCTGACGTCGAATTTAGGCGGCGGGGAAATCACGGAGTTGATGACCGGCGGCATGGGATTTGTGCAACCGAGGGACAAGGTCGAAGACAGGCTGGATGTGAAGGTCGAGCGGACGGCGCAGGAAGCGGCCAAAAAGAAATTTTCGCCGGAGTTCATGAACCGTTTGGATAAAGTGGTTGTTTTTCATCCGCTGCGGGAAGAACAGCTCGAGCAGATTCTGGAGATCGAGTTGGGCATGGTCCAGCAACGGGTGCTCGACACAGGACGCGGGCAGTTTTTGTTCCGCGTGACGCAGCCGGCGCGGCGATTTCTGCTGCAAGAAGGAACGGATCTGAAATACGGAGCGCGGCACCTGAAGCGCGCCATCGAGAAGTATGTGGTGTATCCCTTGGCGAACCTTCTGGCTACGGAGCAAATCCGATTCGGCGACATGCTGGTCGTCGACTGGGACGGCAAGTCGATGCATCTTTCGTTTCAGAAGGAAGGTGAAGGCGCCGTGGTTCCGGCGTCGGCGAAATCGGCCAAAGGCGCAGGCGCGCAGATCGCGAAGGCGACGGGAGGAAAGGTTATCGAAGCTCCCGCCTCGGTTATCGTGCGGGAGGCGAAAGCCCCTGTGGCGTTGCCGACGGGCACCCCTCCGCCAGTTGCGTCTGGCCGGCGAAAGATTGACCCGCAGTAGATTCCATCTCTCCGGGAAACGTCGGCTTGGCGTTTTCCGCGTCCAGAGCTTAAAGCCTGTATTGGGCGGTCCGAAAAGTGGGCCGCCCTTTTTTTGTAACCGGCCGCTTCAGATTCGAACCGGCGGTTAGCGATACCGAAACGAACACCCGTGCACCTCGATGAAACATCCGCCTGCCAAGTGCAGTGACCTGGCCTGTGCCGCCTCTTTCGTGAAGCCTGTATTTTATTGATCCATAGGGAATTAGGAGTCCGCAGTGCGGCTGCCTTGTTTGGCATCCCGGTTGCCATATATTTCTCCGTGCCAAGCATTCAACGGAGTCCCGGCGTTGGCAGAACGATTGGGGGAACGATGAGACAGGAAAAGGCCAAGCTCGATCCAAGCCTGCGTAGCTACGAATCGCTGGAATTCGAATGCGCACTTCGCCGTCGGATTGTGGGCCAAGAAGACGGTATTCGCGCGGTCACGGATCTGTATCAAGTGTTTCGCGCGGGGATGTGCTCCCCGGGACGGCCAGTGGGGAATCTCTTATTCTTGGGACCGACCGGATCGGGAAAGACACGGATCGTGGAAGCGGCTGCGGAGATACTGTTCAATGATCCGCGTGCGGTGATCAAAGTGGATTGCGCGGAGTTCCAGCACTCGCACGAGATCGCGAAGTTGATCGGATCGCCTCCAGGGTACTTGGGACACAGAGAAACCCATCCGCTGATCACGCAGGAAGCGCTGGCGCAGTATCACAAGGAAGATTTGAAGCTCAGTTTTCTCCTGTTCGATGAAATCGAGAAAGCTTCGGATTCGCTGTGGCAGTTGCTGCTGGGGATCTTGGATAAAGCGACGCTGACGCTTGGCGATAACCGGCGAGTTGACCTGTCGCAGACGATGATTTTTCTGACATCGAATTTAGGCGGCGGGGAAATTACGGAGCTGATGACAGGCGGCATGGGATTTGTACAGCCGAACCACAAGGCGAATGACAGATTGGACGTGAAGGTCGAGCGGACGGCGCAATCGGCGGCGAAAAAGAAATTTTCGCCGGAGTTCATGAACCGTCTGGATAAGGTGGTAGTGTTTCATCCGTTGCGGGACGCCCAGCTCGCGCAGATCCTGGAGATCGAGTTGGGAATGGTCCAGCAGAGGGTACTCGATGCCGGGCACGGGCAATTCTTGTTTCGAGTAACGCAGACGGCAAAGAATTTCCTGCTGCAAGATGGAACAGATCTGAGATATGGAGCACGCCATCTGAAGCGGGCGATCGAGAAGAGTGTTGTGTTTCCACTGGCAAACCTGTTAGCAAGCGACCAAATTCGCTTTGGGGACAGACTCGTCGTCGATCGGGATGAGGATGAACCGTACCTGTCGTTTCATAGGGAGGGGCAAGGCGCGGTGATTCCGATGCCAACTCGGCGCCCCACGCGTCCGGCAGCCGCGCGAAGTGCAGGCCGGGGCGCGAGCGAAA
>JBEKCU010000322.1:0-5190 GCA_050014735.1 Candidatus Acidiferrales bacterium
CGATCCCACGGAGTATACAAAGGGCAGCTTTCCAATTCCTATGACCCATCCGGAAGACCGCGCCCGCATGAAGCCGTGGTCCTGGCCGATGAACGAAGCGCCTTCTCCGTATTGGGGAAATAACCTAGTCTGGGACGACCGGACCAGCGCGACAGAACCAATCATGGACTCGAAGGGCAGGGTTTGGTACGGTGCCACCGTGCAGGCGGACGTACCGGACTATTGTAAGCCTGGTAACACCCAGAACCCGTTTGTGAAGAACTTCCCGCTTAAGGGTATGGGAGGGCTCGCTCTGTACGACCCGAAGACGGGCCAGCAAACCCCGATCGTTCTTTGTGGGGGTGGTGGGCACAAAGTTTTCGCGGGAGATAAGGATGAAACAATTTATCTCGGGATGGGCTTGTCCAGTGGAGGTATTGCCTGGTTCAACACGCGCATCTGGGACGAGACACACGACGCACAGAAAGCCAATGGCTGGTGTCCAGGTATACTCGATTACAACGGCGACGGTAAAATTGGCCCCTATACCACGCCGGACCAGCCCGCCGATCCGAAATTGGATCGATTGGTCAGTGGAGCGCAAGCCTACGGAGTGGGCGTCAATCCGGTCGACGGCAGTTTTTGGGTCGTTGGCGGAGTGAACGGAGGCCCGAAGGCTTCGGTACCGGGAAAAATCCTCCGCTACTCGGTTGGTTCAAATCCTCCATCGACGTGCAGGACTGAATTGTACGAGCCGCCGTTCAACAATCCCAAGGCTCCGGGCGTGGAAGGTTACAACACGCAAGGCGTGGAAGTTGATAGTAAAGGGATCGTATGGGCTGCGCTTGGAAGCAGTGTCCAACTCGCTCGCTTCGATCGTAGCAAGTGCAAGGTGCTAAATGGACCGACTGCAACCGGACAACACTGCCCGGAAGGTTGGACGCTCTATCCGGTGCCGGGACCCACGTTTAAAGGGACTGACGTAAGGTCCGACTACTTCTATCTCAGTTGGGTAGATCGTGAGAACACGCTGGGGTTGGGCAAGGATGTACCGGTAATCGATGGGACCGGCTCAGACTCATTGATTGCCTTTCTCCCGGACCAGAAAAAATTTGTCACTCTGAGGGTGCCGTATCCGATGGGCCTTTATACGCGTTCGATGAATGGACGCATAGACGACCCGAAAAAAGGCTGGAAAGGCCGCGGGATTTGGGCCGGCAATAATGAGAGGGTTGTCTGGCACATCGAAGGCGGCAAGGGCACAACGAGCCAAGTCGTGCATTTCCAGGTTCGGCCTGACCCCTTGGCTAATTAAAGCCGCGCGTAAACCCGAGCGCGAATGTACATTTCGATTGTGAGGGCTGCATCTCGCCAACCCGAGTTTTTCGGATCCTAAAGTGTTCCTTGGGCCTGGGAATTTTCGAAAGGAGAAATGCGATGCAAATAAAACATTCGAACAGGCGCTCTGTAGGATTTTGGCTGATCGTGTGCGGGCTGGTGGTTGCTTCGGCCATGATCCAGACGCAGGCGAGGCCACGGGGCCTTGCGGTAACCGCGCAACCTCAGGTGAGCGACGTGCCAGTCGGACCGGACAACATTGGCGGCGTAGTCACAAGCTCGAAAGGCCCGGAAGCCGGCGTCTGGGTGATTGCGGAAACGAGGGATTTGGGAACGAAGTTCCGCAAGATAGTCGTCACTGACGACCAGGGCCGGTACCTGCTACCCGAATTGCGCAAGGCGAACTACAAAGTTTGGGTCCGAGGGTACGGTCTGGTAGACTCGCCACCGGTGACTGCCACGACGGGACAAACGGTCGCGCTAACCGCGGTGATCGCCCCCGATGTGCGGGCGGCTGCGCAGTATTACCCAGGCAACTACTGGTATTCATTGATAAAAATCCCACCTAAGAGCGCCTTTCCAATGAAAATCCCTCCGCCTCCAGCGGAAGATAAAGTAGATCGCTTCGCCGATTGCCGGCAAGCAGTAGCAAAATGTCAGCAAAATCCAGGAAGGGAAACCATTCCAGGTCTGTCGGAAGAAGAAGTGAGAAATGGCCAGGAAGTATCGAACCAGGCAGAGTACCTCTATAACGTGAAGAGGGTTTGCGAAGCTTGCCATCAGATGGGGAACAAGGCGACGCGCGAAGTTTTGCCGAGTCTCGGCACCTTCAAAAATAGTTCCCTAGCGTGGGAGCGAGTGCTTCGTTCGGGTCAAACGGGCGGACGAATGATGGGAGTTGTCGACGCTCGCCTGGGACATGATGCCGGTCTGGCGATGTTCGCGGATTGGGGCGATCGAATTAAAGCAGGCGAGGTTCCGCCTGCGCCACCCAGACCGCAGGGGGTCGAGCGCAACGTAGTGCTCTCAATATGGGACTTCGCTTCGGACAGGGCCTTTGTCCATGATGTTGTCGCCTCGAACCAGTGGAAGCCGACGGTAAACGCGAATGGACCGATCTATGGTGGGGACCTGTCCGCCGGCACGCTCGAGTACGTCGATCCGATCGAGTACACCAAGGGCAGCATGCCTGCTCCCATGACGCGTCCAGAAGATCGCGCCCACATGCGCCCATGGTCGTGGCCCATGAACGAAGCCCCGTCGCCGTATTGGGGCGACGAACTCGTCTGGGACGATCCGCTCAGCGCCAGCGGGCCGATCATGGATACCAAGGGCCGGGTGTGGTACCACGCACTCGTTCAAAAAGACATCCCCGACTTCTGCAAAGCCGGTTCCAACAATAAATTCGCAAAAAACTTCCCATTCAAAAGTCCGTCGGCAGCCGGGTTGGTCGTCTATGACCGCAAGACTGGCCAGCAAACTCCGATGGCCATCTGCGCAGGAGGGCATTCGGTATTTGCGGGGGACAGAGACGACACCATCTACATGGGCATGGGATTGACCAGCGGTGGGGTCGCCTGGTTCAACACGCATGTCTGGGATGAGACGCATGATGCCGAGAAAGCGTACGGATGGTGTCCGGGCATTCTCGACTACAATGGCGACGGCAAGATCGGTCCGTATACGACGGCGGATCAACCTGCCGATCCGAAATTGGATCGGCTAGTGAATGGAGCTCAGGCCTACGGGGTTGGCGTCAATCCGGTGGACGGCAGTTTCTGGGCTGCAGCTGGAGTCAACGGGGGGCCGAAGACTTCAGTCCCCGGGAAGATCCTGCGATACACAATCGGTTCGAACCCGCCTGAAACATGCAGAACCGAATTGTACGAGCCGCCGTTCAACAATCCCAAAGCTCCGGGGATGGAAGGCTTCAATCCCCAGGGTGTGGAAGTTGACAGCAAGGGAATCGCGTGGGCAGGCCTCGGTGGCAGCGCCCAGCTCGCTCGCTTCGATAGGAGCAAGTGCAAAGTGTTGACCGGTCCGACCGCAACCGGACAACACTGCCCGGAGGGCTGGACGCTCTATCAGGTACCGGGTCCAACTTTTAAGGGGACGAACGTCGGGGCTGACCAATTTTATCTGAGCTGGGTGGACCGAGAGAATACCCTGGGGCTGGGCAAGGACATACCGGTCATCGACGGTACCGGCTCCGATTCTTTGATTGCCTTCTTGCCGGACCAGAAGAAATTTATCACTCTGCGAGTTCCGTATCCGATGGATCTTTACACGCGCTCGATGACTGGACGCATCGATGATCCGAAAGCGGGATGGAAGGGGCGCGGCATTTGGGCCGGCAATAATGAAAGAGTTGTATGGCACATTGAAGGGGGCAAGGGCACAACGAGTCAGGTCGTGCATTTCCAGGTTCGGCCCGATCCGCTTGCGAAGTGAACTGTACAGTTACCGTGCAACGCACAAGCTTGTAGTGGTGTAGTTAGATGCATCTCGAATTTTCAGAATTTTGAAACCGTAAACTGCGGTGCACAGTCTTAATAGGTACAAAGGGGAAATTCATGCGAACAAATTGGATTAAGTGGTCCGTGGTACTGGGCCTATCGCTCTGTGGTCTGGTGATTGGCTCGGGATTGTACCGAATCGAAGCTCAGCCGCGGAGCACTGCAACGGCCGCGCAGCCTCAAGCGAGCGACGTGCCGGTCGGACCGGATAACATTGGCGGCGTGGTTACCAGCTCGAAAGGCCCGGAAGCCGGCGTGTGGGTGATCGCGGAAACGACGGATTTAGGAACGAAGTTCCGTAAGATTGTGGTCACAGACGACCGTGGCCGGTACTTGCTACCCGAATTGCCTAAGGCAAATTATAAAGTTTGGGTACGAGGGTACGGTCTGGTGGATTCGCAGCCTGTACAAGCCACCATCGGACAAACCCTTGCGCTGACCGCCGTCATCGCCCCCAATGCGCGCGCAGCGGCGCAGTATTATCCAGGCAATTATTGGTACTCATTGCTGAAGATCCCACCCAAGAGCGCGTTTCCGATGAAGATCCCGCCGCCACCAGCGGAAGATGGAGTGGAGCGATTCGTCGATTGCCGGGGAAACAATCCAGCATGCGTCGCCGTGGCCAATTCGGGGAAAATTCCTAGCCCACCCCACGTCACCCCGCCAGGCCTTAGCATCGAGGACGTTCACAACGGCCAGGAGGTATCGAACCAGGCGGAGTACCTGTTCAACGTGAAGCGCATGTGCGAAGACTGTCATCAGATGGGCAACAAGGTCACGCGCGAGATTGACCCGAGAGTTGGCACGTTCTCCAGCAGTACTGCAGCTTGGGAGCGCATGTTGAAGTCCGGCCAGGTGGGCGGAGAGATGCTGGCGGATGTCGACACTCGTTTTGGGCACGATGCCGGCCTGAAGCTGTTCGCGGATTGGTCCGACCGGATTGCGGCGGGAGAAGTGCCGCCGACTCCGCCACGGCCGCAGGGTATTGAACGCAACGTAGTGCTCTCGATCTACGACTTTGCGTCGGACCGGGCCTTCGTCCACGACGTGGCTTCCGGCAATGGTTACTATCCCACAGCGAACGCCAAGGAGTTTACCAAGGGCACGATGAAACCTCCTAACTCGGGCGGTCTTCCTAATGCGCGGCCGGGGTCGATTTACAACGAAATGCCGTCGCCGTTTTGGGGAGATGAGATCGTTTGGGGGCCAATCGCCGGCGGAATAGGCGGGCCCGGAATCGACTCCAAAGGGCGCTTGTGGTACTCGGGAAGGCCTACCACCCCAGCGACCTGGTGTGGCAAGGGTTCTGACAATCCGTACGCCAAGAACTTCCCGGTCAATCCAGCCGGGCTGGTGG
>JBEKCU010000323.1:0-4909 GCA_050014735.1 Candidatus Acidiferrales bacterium
GACGCAGGTCTTTCGATCCCGGATTGGCCCCTCGCCTACGGATCGCTAACGCCCCCAATGGTGGGTGGAATTCGATATGAGTTCACGCACCGAGTAATTGCAACATGCATAGGCTTGCTCACAATTGGGCTTGCCATAGTTCTTTGGAAGGCCGAGAAACGCCGCTGGATGCGGTGGTTGGGCTTTGCGGCGCTAGGCGGCGTTATTGCGCAGGGTATTCTCGGCGGCATGACCGTTCGAATGTATCAGCCGCCTGCTGTTTCGGCCGCGCACGCGACTTTGGCGCAATTGTTTTTTTCGACCGTCGTAGCGATTGCCGTGTTCACAAGTTCGTGGTGGAATGCGCAGCTGGTGGAAGTGGAAGATGCGGGGACTCCACGTTTGCGTTCGCTGGCTGTTTGGGCTCTGGTTGCTGTATTTTTCCAACTGGTCCTTGGCGCCGCGTTTCGCCATAAGGCATTTGGAATTATTCCGCACCTGATCGGCGCCGTCGTTGTTACAATACTTATCTTTATGACCGCCGGAGCCTTAAAGCGGCGTTTCCCGGATGCGCCGCCCCTGAGAAATTGCGCGAAGATATTGCACATCCTCATCGGTGTGCAACTGCTACTCGGGGCAGGGGCGTATTGGTCCAGGCTCAACGCCGCTCGGTTTCCGCAGCCGATTCCCGTTATGGTGGCGCTAACAGTGATCCATACCGTAAGCGGCGCGCTGGTGCTGGCGGCGACGTTGGTCACAACTCTGATCGTTTATCGACTGGTGGCGTTTCAAAAGCTCGTTGGGGAAACTGCCCCGACCACGGAGCAGGTTGCGTAAATGAGAAATTCGGTGCAAACAACGGAAGCGATCGGTTCGGAAACTAGCCGCCCTGCGCTTTATTTGGCGCTGACAAAACCAGATGTTTCGTTTTTAGTCGTAATGACGACGGTGGCTGGCTACGCGCTGGGTACGCGGGGACCGCTCGACTGGATGCGGATGGCGCATACCGTATTCGGGACGACGCTGATCGCTGCGGGGACATCGGCGCTTAATCATTACTTCGAACGCGACACCGATGCCCTGATGAGGCGGACGGCTTCGCGCCCTCTGCCCTCGGGCCAGTTGATACCGCGCGAAGCTTTTTTGTTCGGTATCGTTTTGATCGCGGTGGGCACGCTGTACCTTGCGCTGGCTACGAACGCTTTTGCTACGCTGCTGGGCATCTTGACCTCGATCGCCTATCTCTGTGCGTACACACCGCTCAAGCGAAAAACGACCCTGGCGACAATGATCGGTGCGTTTCCGGGCGCGGTCCCGCCTTTGATCGGCTGGGTGGCCGCACGGGGAACCCTCGGCATGAATGGATGGATCCTTTTCGCGATGCTGTTTCTGTGGCAATTTCCGCACTTTGACGCGATTGCCTGGGTGTATCGCGAAGACTACGCGCGCGCAGGCATTCAGATGCTTCCCGTTGTGGACAGAGAGGGGAGGCGGACGTTTCGTGAAATCCTGCTGACCGCGGCATTGCTAGTACCCGTCAGCCTGCTTCCGGCATTGACGGGACTGGCGGGCGCGCATTACTTTTTTGGCGCCTTGGTTTTAGGGATATTGCTTGTGGAAGTGTGTCTGTGGGCCGCGGCGTCGAAGACCAACATTCGCGCGAAGTGGCTCATGCATGCGACCGTGCTTCACCTGCCCCTGCTGTTAGGCTTGCTCATTTACGACAAATTCACCCGGTAATTAGCGGCGCCCCCGGGACGCCGGCGAGAGGCTATGAACGGAAAAGAAAATCCTGTCGAGTTGCTGGTAATCTGCGTGGTGATGGTTGTGCTCGGAGTTCTCGGAGTGATCGCCGGACTTTCGAGGGGGTTGCTGGGCAGCCTGGACGGATTGCTCATGCTGTTTGTTGCCCTGATGATGGCTTTAATTTTTGGCGTCTTACTATTCGTTCTCGTCAAGCAAAAGGGCTGGATCGGCAAGCACCAAAAATCTGAAGGATCTCCGACAACCCCCGCTACGAGCAAGTAGCGTACGATTCAGGGAACAGGTAACCGGCTGGCGCACTCGCCGCTCAACCTCAATCGATCATGTACTGGGTGGCGCCGGCGTCTCGCCGGCGGGTTTTGCGCCGAGTTCGAGGACAAGAAACCGCCGGCGAGACGCCGGCGCCACCGAGAACGGTCCTGACATTCAAGCATCAAGGACAGTAAGTTATGACGGATCTTGGCATTCGGTCGCGACACCCTGTCAACCCGGTCTTAAAATCATTTCTCTCGGCTGCACGTCGGTGCCAATCCAAATGAATAGTCTGCCCAGTTCCGCTAACATCCCCGTCGCGCCCCCCAAATCGGCGATGGCGAAGAAATGGCTCGTCGGTATCCTGGTCCTCACATTTGCGTTTGTTCTGATGCCGTTTTTGCTGTGGTACATGACGACTTTCAGCCGGCCCCTGGCAGATCCCGACCTCGCGTCGTATTTTAATGACACCGTTCACCCGCGCCGTGCCCAGCACGCCCTGTCGCAAATCGCTGACCGGATTATGAGTCCGAATCCGTCCATTCGCGCGTCGGCAAAATCCTGGTACCCGGAGGTTGTGAAATTCTCTTCCCAGGGAAGCGATGAATTGCGGGTTACCGCTGCCTGGGTCATGGGTCAAGATAATCAATCCGCGGATTTTCACGCCGCGCTTTTGAAGCAACTGGCTGACTCCAATCCCATGGTGGAACGAAACGCCGCGCTTTCGCTTGTACGGTTTGCCGATCCATCAGGCCGCACAATTATTGCCGGCATGCTCGCGCCATATGCGGTGGCTGCACCACATTCCGGCACCCTTGCAACCAGGCTTAAGCCAGGTGACGTCATTAATCCCGGCACACTGGTTGCCCATATTGTCGCTGGAGGTGATAAAACTGAAGTCCGTTCCGAAGTGCCCGGCACGATTCTTCAGTGGGTTGCGCCCGATAATGCGGGGATCGAGGCGGGACAACAAATGTTGCTGGTGGATCCGAGCCCTGAAATGGTTTGGGAATCGTTGCGCGCCCTGTACTTGATTGGCCGGAAGGAAGACTTGCCGGCCGTGAATCGTTACGTTCGCGGCGTTGACGGCATGGAGCCCCAGATTCAGCAACAGGCAATAATTACAGCGCACGAAATTTCCAGCCGCGTCACGCAATGATTCCCTAGCCTCAAAGATTCAGTGGAATGAATATTTATGAAATAACCGACCGCATGATCCACCGCAGCTCACGGCGTGCCTTTCACCGAGAACGTTCCAGGTGAACCGCGCAACTACAATCTCGATAGAATCTTTCGGTTGGATCGACCCGCTCGGCAAGGCCTTACGGCAAGACCAGTTTACACGAATTACGATTCACGAATCACCAGCCACCAATCACGCCCTTC
This sequence comes from Candidatus Acidiferrales bacterium, assembly GCA_050014735.1. Classification (GTDB taxonomy): domain Bacteria; phylum Acidobacteriota; class Terriglobia; order Acidiferrales; family UBA7541; genus Palsa-360. Next base: position 3,382 of record JBEKCU010000323.1, read on the forward strand.
AATACGGCAGCGCGCCGTTCTCGCCTTCAAATTCGGCGAGCGGCACCATATCGATCGCATCCCACGGGCAGCCTTCGAGGAAGGCTCCATCAGGTCCCTTGCTGGTACAAAGCTTGCAGCCAATGCAAAGCAGAGGATCAACGATGATGCGTCCAAACGGGGTGTGGTCTTCATCAGGCGCCCAGTACATGCAATTCGCAACCGGACAATACTCGACGCACGCCGGGGAGCCGGAGCAACCGGTACAGCACTCGTTGATGACAGCCAGTATGTGAGGCTTGCGCTTCCGCTGTGTCGTCGTGCCCGTGGATATCGGGTCGTACTTGACGACAGTCCCTGCCTTGTATTCCTCGATACTAGGAGCGGTATACGCCACTGCAAGCCTCCAAATAAGGAAATTTCTAATTCGTATTCTTGCTGAGAGTGAACGAGTTGTCAATCCTGCTCGTCGGATGACAGTGGCCCGTTCTGGAACCCGGAATCGATTCGAGTCGCTGCTAGTTTAAGTCCTGTCGATGTTGAGTGGCGCCGACGCCACTGAGCCCGGTTCTCACACTCGGGTTTCGCCGGCACTGAGTCAACAGCTGTCGACGCGAAGCGCGGCATTAGCTCGGGACACTCAGAAGCTGTTATGCTGATGCTCTTCCTATGGCGAGCGTGAGCATTGTCATCAAATTCTTCGCGCTGTCCTTCAGCGCCTTGTTGCCGATTATCAACCCGCTGGGATCGGCGTTGGTATTTCTCGGCCTCGTGGGCGACACTCCGGCGTCCGATATTCGTATTCTGGCGCGACATGTCGCGGTCAGTACGCTGCTGTTTCTGATTGTGATCGAGGCTGCGGGAGCCCTCCTTTTGGCGTTCTTCGGTATTTCTCTACCTGTGGTGCAAGTTGCGGGCGGACTTGTGGTCGCCGCGATGGGTTGGACTCTGTTGAACGAGCAGGACGCCGGCACTCATCACGATAAGTCGGAAATCGACGCTGCCAAATTTGGTGCGCTCGAAAGCAAGATTTTCTATCCATTCACATTTCCGATCACGGCCGGCCCGGGCACTGTTGTCGTCCTCTTGACGCTAAGTGCGCAAGCCACAGTCAAAGGGGCTCTTCCGGACGGCTTGGCCCATCTGGGGCTTTTGCTTGCCGTCGTGGCTTCGAGCATTCTTGTGTTTGTCTCGTACGCATATGCTCCAAGCATCACTGCGCGCCTGTCCCCACAAACGACCCACGGCGTCCTGCGCGTCGTGGCGTTCGTGCTTTTCTGCATAGGGGTGCAGATCACGTGGAACGGCGCGGAGTCGCTCCTGAAGTCGGCGTTGAAATAGCCGGGAATTCTGACACACACGCCGTCCGCCTTGACTGCGAACTTCGTCCGATATACAAAGCGTCTTAGTCCTCTGAATCAACATCAGGAGAAAAACGTGCAGCCACTCAGCCGTGTTCACCGAGCATTCATCAGGATCGCTTTTATGTGCGCTGCCGCCTTGTTGTGCGCGTTGCCGGCAACAGCAAAAGTGAAGCGCATCGTGATCG
>JBEKCU010000324.1:0-4905 GCA_050014735.1 Candidatus Acidiferrales bacterium
ACAGTCGCCGCAAGTCAAAAGCAAACAGGCTGAAGCCTGTTCTACTTTTAAGGTTTCTCGCCCAGATAGTATCCGTCGCGCGCAAGCAAGCTCAGGCCGGGGCGCCTCACGCGCACTTCGATGGCGTGATAGGGCTGCGAACGGTCGGTCGCGGCGCCGGAATAACCGATGGTGTATTGGTTGCGCGCCTGTTCGGACACACGTGCATAGAGCCCCTCGATGTCCTCACGGCTCGATCCATAGAAAATAAAGCCGCCGGTCGAGTGGGCATACTTCCCGATGATGTTGTTACCCAGAAATGTGATGCCGCGATTGAGCCTCGCCTCACCCACTCCGATGACGTAGACCGAAATCTCCTTGGAAAGCAGCAGCTTCAGCGTGTCGTTATAGCTGTGCGTGTTGTTTTTCGCATTTTGCCCATCGGAGATGAGGAAGATGATTTTGCGCCGGTCGGGCGCGCGGTCGGCTAGTTGTTCCGCGGCGGCGTAGATTGCGTCGTTAATGTGCTTGTTATTGGGATGCCCGGCAGCCATCGCAGGAACCTGCAACGGTCCCGGCAACGGCTGTGTATTGACGACCGGGCCACCCGTCATTGTATCGGAGCCGATACCCGGGAACGAACTGTCAAGGTCAATGCGCTTGAGTTGCGCGAGAAGCTCGTCATTATCCGCGATGAAATCGGTAACCATCTCCGGGACGTCGTCGAAGCGCCACAGCGATACTTCGTCGGACGCGTAAAACCCTCCCGCGATTGCCTGAAGAGTTTTCTTCACTTTTTCCGCGGTGCTTCGTTTCAAATCGTCGTCGATGAGTACCGCAACCGACAATTGGAAGGCATCCATTGAGAACAGCGAGATCGGCTGCTCGATACCGTCTTCAAGGATTCTGAAATCATTTTGCTGGAGATCGCTGACCAGTTCTCCGTCGCGGTTCTTGACCGTGACCGGCACAACCACCAGTGAGACCGCCGTCCGAATCTTGGCCCGGGCATCCGGCGCGGGAGATTCCTGGGCTCGAGGTTCCGGAGGCTGAGGCTCCGGGGTTCTACCCGTAGGTGATTTTAACGAGGGTGCCGGATTCGAGTCATGGCCGTCCTGGGCCGGGGGCTGTTGCGCCCGCAATGCCGACAAAGCCGCTGCGGCAAGCACGACGACCAGCATCGTGGCCGGCAATTTTCGTGTACAATTCATTGGTTTCCCGTCTCTATTCACGCTTGGCCCCGGCTTTGTCGCCGCGCATCTAAAAACACCGGGACCGCATCCTACTCGGCCTGAACGCCGTCGGAGGAGATTATACAATGCGGATTCGAGCCGTCATTTCCTTTCTGTGTGTTACGGCGCTCGCTGGAGGTCTGGTCTCCGCGGCGCCGCCCGGCCAAATTCGCGTGCAGGTCAGCCTGGTAAACCTGTTCGTCACCGTGCGCGACAAACACAAGGCAATTGTCACCGGCTTAAAACAAGATGACTTCCAGGTCTTCGAGGATGGCCAGCTTCAGGAAATAACCAATTTTTCCGCTGAATCGAATCTCCCGATTACCCTGGGCATGTTGATCGACACCAGCGGCAGCGAGACGTACACGCTTTCCGCGGAGCAGGAAGCGGCTTCGCGTTTTCTCGGCCGTGTCCTGCGAAAGGGCGATCTCGCCATGGTCATGTCGTTCGATACCGATGTCGATCTTCTAGCCGATTTCACCGACGATCGCAGCAGGCTCGACCGCGCCATTCGGCGCGCCCAGATTAACGCCCCGGGCAGCGGGGCTATCATCGCGCAGGGCCCGCTCCCGACGAGCGGTAGCGGCGGAACGGACTTTTATGACGCCGTCTACCTTGCCGCGCACGACAAGCTCTCCGATGAAGCGGGCAGGAAAGCGATCGTGGTCCTAACGGACGCCGAAGATACGGGAAGCAAGATGAGGCTGCAGGACGCCATTGAAGCCGCGCAGCGTACCGACACGGTGGTCCATATCCTGCTGGTGGCAGCCGATGGAGGCGATCAGGGCGTCGCCAGGAAACTGACCGACGAGACGGGCGGGCGCATGATCGTTGTGCGCAGCGAGAAGAACCTGGAGCAAGCCTTCGATGAAATTTCAGAGGAACTCCGCAGCCAATACACCATCGGCTACAGTCCCACAAACAAGGCACACGACGGAAGCTACCGGAAAATCAAAGTGGACATGAAGAACAAGGAATATTCCGGCCTGACGCGGCGCGGATATTATGCGCCCACGGAGTAGTTGTGACCGTTGGATTGGTTTACGTGGCACAGGCTTCAGCCTGTGCCACGTAAACCCAACCATCCTTGAACGTTGTTCTTCTTGAATTCAACACAACTGGCGCACCATGGTCGAATCTTCCTGGTTCACTCTACGGCGTAGCACGAGGAGGCCCGGACGGCACGGGAATCGGGACGGAATAATATCCCTTGCGCGTCCGCACGATAACGTCCTTGCGATCGACCTGTATTCGAATGGTGTGATATTTCCCATCCGGCGCGCGGCCTGCCGGGCTGTATGCAAGCGCATATTGATGGCGAAGCTCGTCTCCGATGTCGAGAAATGACTGCCCCAAGTCATCGACGCGGTATGGGAAGAATGCCCGTCCACCGGTTTCCGTCGCCAATTGTTCGAGGACCATGTCTCCCTCGTTCTTTTCATACTTGCGATTCACGCGTTTCGAAGCGTCGCGCTCATCGTCGGTATTCAACCATTCCGTGCTCGTGCTAATCGTGTAGATAATCACGCCGGCTCGCTGCGCCATTTCGACTGCGGCGCCACGCGAGCGACTGCTGCTATTATCATCGCCGTCGGAAATAACAACCAGCACGCGCCGCACATCGGGATTCGGTCCCGTGGGCAGCGGGGACTTCAGCAGTTCTTCGCTCGCCGCGAAGACCGCGTCGTACAGAGCGGTGCCGCCGCCCGCACGCTGCTTCAAAACGGTGTCCCGTAGATCACCGGCATCGCCGGTAAATCCCTCGATGATTTGCGCGCCGTCGTCGAAGGTCATGAGGAATGCCTGGTCCTTACCTCGACGCAGGGCATTGAAAATGAAATCGATGGCGGCATCCTGCTCGAACTTCAGGCGCTCTCGAATACTGTTTGAGGTATCGAGCACCAAGCCGATCCGAAGCGGCAGATCGGTGGGCTGGCTGAACGAAGTGATTTCTTGCGGCACGTTGTCATCGAAAACCTTGAAATTTTCCTTATTCAAGTCCGTGACCAGCTTCTCGCGTTTGGTCACCACGCTGAACAGCACATCGACCAGATTCACGTTGCGGACAATTGTGCCCTGCCGGCCCTCCTGCACCGGTGCTGAAGACGGCGCGGACGGCTGGGCGGGCGCCTGAGACTGGTGCGCTCCCACGACAGCCACTGCCCCCAGGAAAACAAGGAATGAAATCCAAATCGGTCGATTTTTCATGTTCTTCATACGTACGGCGCAAGAGGAGCGTCGATCTCCGCGGCGCGCCACCCTAGTGAGCCTGCAATCTGTTCGAAGTATACCCGCAAATCCCTCGGCAGCGGTGCGCGAACTTCCACCCAAGCGCCGCTCGACGGATGTGAGAACCCGATACGCGCGGCATGCAGAAAGTTGCGCTCCAGAAGAGGAATGTTGCGCGTGCCCGCCCGCAAACCGCGCGGCGCTCCGTACAGTGTATCCCCCACGACCGGATGGCCTATCGCCGCAAAATGGGCGCGAATCTGGTGTGTGCGCCCGGTGTGAAGAGCGATCTCTACCAGCGTGAACCGGTCGAGGCGCGCGATCACGCGCCAGTCGGTCCGCGCGTGGCGGCCTTTGTTTGCGCGCGCCGTCATCCTTGTTCTGCGATGCGGGTCGCGCGAAATGGGCAGCGTGATTGAGCCGGAATCTCGCGGCATCTTTCCGTGGACCAGCGCCAGATAAATTTTCCTGACATTGCGCGAACGAAATTGCTCGGCGAGATTTTCGTGTGCCTTGTCGTTCCGCGCCACGATCATGGCGCCCGAAGTTTCGCGGTCGAGCCGATGCACAATGCCCGGTCGCAGCGCCCCAGCTACGTCAGATAATTTTCCCAAGCGGTGCAGGAGCGCATTGACGAGCGTTCCGCGCGCATGGCCCGCGCCCGCGTGAACCACCATGCCGGCGGGCTTATTCACAATAACGAAATCGTCGTCGACCAGCAAAACATCCAGCGGCAAATCTTCAGGCTCAGCCACCATCGCGGGTCGTGGCACGACGTGCACTTCGATCGTCTCGCCCGCAGCAACGCGGTGCGCAGCCTTCGCGATCTGCCCGTCAACCCGCACCTTTCCATCGCGGATCAACTCCTGAATCCGAGTCCTGCTTAACTCCGGGACACGCTGCGCAACAAACAAGTCCAGCCGGCGGCCGGCGTCGCCGGACGTGGCGGTCAGCTTTTGGCACGCAGTGGGGCTTTCCGGCATGAGAAGTAGGACAGGCTTCAGCCTGTCGTCTTTTGACTTCTGTCAGCGTCATACCCATCGAAACAAGACAGGCTGAAGCCTGTCCTACCAATCCGCTCAAGCGCGCCGCTCAGCCTGATTTGTCGCTCGCCGCAGATTGCTGCCGTCCTGCGAATAGCAACTCAAAGAGCACGAGGATCGCTCCAACCGTGATCGCGGAATCGGCCACGTTAAATGCGGGCCAGATGTACGTCCATAGCCGAACTTCCAGAAAATCGGTGACGCCATGATGAATGACCCTATCGACGGCATTGCCTGCCGCGCCACCGAGAACCAGCGCGAGACCGCTTTGCGCGAGCGCTCCGCCCATGCGGCCGGAGATCATTAGCCAAGCCAGCAATGCGATTAGCACAATGGCGCTCGCCAGCAGAACAGGCGCTAGCCAACGCGAGGTTGAATCCGAAAAAACGCCGAACGCGATGCCCGGATTCTGATTATGGACA
>JBEKCU010000325.1:0-4899 GCA_050014735.1 Candidatus Acidiferrales bacterium
CAAATCTTCTGAAACACCATCGAGGATTTCTTGTGCCCCCCAAGCCAGGTGTCTCCTAGATCCCCTTCGGATCTTTCGAATTTGGGTTCCCCTTGCCGGTGGTAATCAAGTTCCGCAGGCTGCCACAGATATATGAACCCCAAGCGTTGGAGCAGGCGCCGTAGCATTCGTGGCTGGGAATCAGGCCGTCGTGCGTGAAGCGGACCTCGGTTCTGTCGCCCCTTTTGGAGATTTCAAAGGTGATTTTTGTGCCGTTCCACTCGCTCTTGTCTTTTACAAAATTCAAGGTGCTTTCCACGACTAGCCAGACGACTTTCTTGCCTGGGATGAATTCCGTTATTTTTTGTTTGCTATAGTGGTGCGGGTCATAGCGGTAGGTAAACTCATCGCCAAGTTTGCCGGTGCTGCCTTCGATTCCCGGTTTGCCTGTCCACCATCCCCGAACATTGTTCATGGCAGCGAAGGCTTCTACCGGAGTTTGGTCAACCGTAAATGCGGTCGTGAAATTTTGGCTCTTCATTGCTTTTCTCCTTTTTTTGGCGGTCGTATTTCTGTTCACTGCAGATACCTCGGTTCTCTTTATTCCTTCGGGTTGGGTTTCCCTTTGCCGGTTGTAATCAGGCTGCGCAGGCTGCCGTTAATATAGGAGCCCCAGGCGTTTGAGCATACGTCGTAGCATTCGTATGCGGAGACCAGACCAACGTGCGTGAAGCGAACTTCTGTTTTGTCGCCCTTCTTCGCAATTTCGAAGACAACGTCGGTGCCCTTCCACTCGCTCTTGTCCTGGGTGAAGCTGAAGTAGTTGTCGAGGACGTGCCAGACAATTTTCTTGCTGGGCACCATTTCGGTCACTTTCATCGTGCAACGGTGCGCGTCTTTGTAACGATACTTCCATTCATCGCCGAGGTTTGTAGTACTACCTTCGATGTTTTCCGACCACCAGCCCCGGACGTTATTGATCGCGTCAAAGACTTTCTGAGGCGACTGCTCTACCGTGAATGTGGCCGTGAAATTGTGATCCTTCATCGCTTTTCTCCTTTTTTTAGCGGTCATCTTTCTGAGTGCGGTAAGCGCGCGGCTTAGTACCGGCCGTCGATTTTTACATCGTTTGGATAGGGGGAGCCTTTCCCAGTCTCAACAAGCGCCTTCAGACTCATGAGAAAGGTTGCCCACTTGGTGCTGCAGTGGTGCATGAACTCCACCGGTTCCTGCCAACCCTGGTGTTTGAATAGGACGACGGTATGGTCGGCTTCCTGTTTGAGCTCCCAGCGAATCGTTGTGCCAATCCAGTCTTTCGGACCATCGACGACTTGCCAAAGCACGTGTTTGGCGGGATCGAGTTCGAGGACTTTCATGTCGAAGCCCTCGGCCTCAAAGAAGCGGAATTGGAGCACGCCGCCGATTTTGCTTTCCCCTAGCGTGTTGCCAGTCCACCAGCCGGAAAGACCTTCGAGCGTGGTCAATGCTTTGTAGGCATCGTCGGGAGACGCTTTGAAACTGGCTCTGTGTAAAATATCGAACATTTTCATTTCCTCCGTTTAAAATTCGTTTCCGATCGAACTATGCATTGACGGGCTGTGGTGGTACGAAGCCCGCGTACTGGCGCTCGAACGCCTTGGCTACGCCTGTGCGCCAACCCTCGGCGATGGACTGGGATGCCGGGTCCGGGAAGATATCCTCTTCGTTGTTTTCCAGCCCGTCGAAGATGCCTTGGGCGACGGCATCGGGTGAGGCCTTGGGTATGTCAAAGCCACGGGTCATATCGGTGTCGGCGGGGCCGAGGAATACGCCGTGGACCGTCACGCCCTGACCGGCAAGGAGTGCTCTTAGCGATTGGGTCATGTTGAACGCGGCGGCTTTGGAAATGGCGTATGCGGGCGTGAGCGGCAAGGGCGCGAGCGCCATCAAGGACAGGACGTTGACGATGGCACCTTTGGAGCGCGTCAGCTTGGGCAAGAAGGCGCGGCTCATTTTCAGACTGCCGAAGAGGTTGACGGCCAGGTGCTGCTCGATCAGGTCGAAGTTGGTCAGATCGTCGTACAGAGCGATGCCCGCGTTGTTAATCAAGACATCAAGGGTGTCGATCTCGCTCGCCGCCTGCTCGATTTGCCCGGCGTTGGTCACGTCGAGCGTCAGCGGAGTCACGCGTTCATCGGCGATGGCGAGTCCGCCGCGCGTACCGGCATACACTCTCTTTGCGCCTCTCCTTAAGGCTTCTTCAACCAGCGCCTTTCCGATACCGCGATTGGCCCCGGTTACCAGAACTGCTTTGTTTGCGATTGTCATTGTCATCCCCTTGGGCGGCGAAGCTTTCAATCACTAAGCCGCCTCTATAGGGGTGACGTGTGGAGGGGGGCTATTTCGACAGGGTGGGTGGGAAAAATTAGCCTCGTCTTTGGAGCAGGAACATCCTCACGGCTGGGTCCTCGGTCAGGCCAATGGCCCGGTCGAAAGCGGCCACGGCCTCAGAGCCGCGGCCAAGCCGTTGCAACAGGTGCGCCCGAACTGCCCAATACGGTTGATAGCTGGAAACGTCGTCAGGAGCGATTCTGTCCAGTGCTCCCAGCCCTGCTTGAGGTTCGATGGCTTCGGCAAGAGCCGCGGCGTGCCCAATTTGAGTGCCGAGCATCGGAGAGATAAGGATCAGTTGTTCGTAGAACATCGCGATGGCAGTCCACTCGGTCCGGCTGGTGCGCGAGCGTCCGGCGTGGACCGACTGAATGGCAGCCTCCAATTGAAATCGTCCGGCGCGACCGCGACTGGATGCTTCGGCCAGATGGTGTTCCGCTTCTGCGATCAATGGCCGGGACCACAGTTTAGTATCCTGCTCAGAAAGTGGAATGTACTGGCCGCCCTCGCCTCGCCGTGCCGCTCTGCGGGCTTCGCAGTGGAGCATCAGCGCCAGCAACCCCCGAACCTCCGATTCCAATGGCATTAGCTGCAAAAGCACCCGCGCCAGCCAGATCGCCTCCGCGGCCAGATCCCGGCCCCGCTGGTCGCCCCCGCCCATGTCATCCCAGCTGATCCCAAAGGCGGCATAAATGGCTTCGAGAACCGCATCGAGCCTTTGCGCCAGTTCGCGGTCCTGCGGGACTTCGAACGGGATGCCGCCGTCGCGTATCTTTGTTTTGGCACGCACCAAGCGTTGCCCCATCGTCGTTGGCGAGACGAGGAAGGCTTGGGCAATACTGGCCGCATCCAAACCGAGAACGGTCTGGAGCATAAGAGGTGTGTGCATGGCCGGATCGATTGCCGGGTGGGCGCAAACGAAAAGTAACTTGAGTCGTTCATCGGGGAATTCGGTTGTCATGGACGCCTCGGTAACGCTTTCTCTAAGCAGCAGAAGAGTTGGCTCGCTGGCTAACGCAACTTGCTGGTGACGCATATGATCGATGAGCGAATGGCGGGCGGTCGTCAGCAGCCAGGCTTCTGGATTTTGCGGCACGCCGTCTCGCGGCCAAGCCGTGAGTGCCGCTACCAAGGCATTGCTGAGCGCATCCTCCGCGCTGGCCACGTCGCGCGTGTGCGAGGAAAGATAGGCCACCAGACGCCCATAGGACTCGCGAGCCACGCGCTCGATGGTCCGGTGAGTGCTCTCCTGACCGCTATCACTCATCCTGTGACCCGGCGCAGGTATTCCTTTGAAACGGGACGGACCTCCACAGCACCGATTGAAGCAGCCGGGCAGCGCGCTGCCCAATCGAGAGCCGCATCGAGCGAGGGAAGCTCCAGGATTGTGAAACCTCCCAGCTGCTCCTTGCTATCCGCGAATGGGCCATCCTGAACGTGCCGTTTGCCTTCCTTCAGGCGCACGGTAGTCGCAGTTTCGGGACTCCGAAGTGGGTTGCCATCGACGTAGATGCCGGCTTCGAGGAGCGCCTTGTGGTACGTCCGCCAGGCACCGAGGTACGGGTCGGTTTCGTCGTTGCTATTACGTGCTGCGAACGCTGCCGGAGATTCGTAGATTAGTAGGGCAAATTGCATTTGATTTTCTCCCTTGGGGCAATGGGTGGCGCCTTGGTGCGCCTAACTGTATGACGGATGGGAGGCCGCTCGTTCGACATATTTCAGGAAATCTACGTGAACTTTAAGCACCAGCCATCGATTTGACGAACGCCGTCGCAACCTCCACTCGGATGATGGGGCAAGGAGAGAATGGAGGAGGAGTTTGTTTTCGCACTCGCGAGTCTTGGCGATCCGAGGGCGGTGAAGCCATTTGCATCCTATTTTCGCTCCACGGAACAGAACGAATCGCATCGTCTCATGGCTGCCGACTTCCTGCTGAAATTCGGGATGGTCGCGGTACCCAGAGTGATCGAAATACTGGAGTCCCCAGAAGCCGGGTCAGTTCATTCCAATCTGATGCAAATTTCTACACGTGAACCCACTGTTGAGACAAAGCGTGACCTCACACTCTTCGTCGAGACGCGCAAAGCTCCCGCCAGCCGCGCTGAATGTCCGCGAAACTGAAAATGTCGTTCTATGAGCTGAAAAATCTCACCATCGCGGCTTGTAGGCTCGCCTCAGGACCTGGTTTGTTTTGCTCCCGTTCAAACTCTTCGGGGGAACGATAATTTAGCGCCGAATGTAAGCGGCATTCGTTGTAGTAACGCTCGATGAAAATCTCCACACATTGCGAGAGGTGGTCGAAATCGCGGTAAGTGTTGGCGCAGATTTCTTCTCGCTTTAGCGTCTTTATGAAACTCTCGCAAGTAGCGTTGTCATACGGATTGCCGGGTCTGCTCATGCTGGGCAGCATCGCATGCTCGCGAAGTACCTGCATGTACTGCCGACAACCGTACTGCACCCCCTGGTCGGAGTGATGTACCACCCCCGGCGGCGGCTGCCGACTTGCAATCGCTTTTTCCAACGCTCGAATTGGAAGCTTGGTTTGCAAAG